>JBKOWM010000165.1:0-13827 GCA_046724395.1 Actinomycetota bacterium | reverse complement strand
CGGTGATCGCCAGCAGCAGGGCGTCGTCCTGACCCGTTGCGACGTCGACGCCGTACGTGTCGCGGATTCGAAACCACTTCTTGGAGATCTCCGCGACCGTTCCGGAGGGGCCCTTGATCGTGTACTCGTGGTCCAGGAGGTTCCCGTGCACCTTCAGTTCGTCCCCCCCAGCCAGCTCAACCTTGAGGTGATCGCGGAACCCGACGAGCCTGCGATGGACCTCGGCGATCTTGCGGCCGTCCCGCTCGATCGCCATCGTGTCGCGGATGTGCAGCTTTCGTTCCTGGATCTTCGCCATCTCGTGCCCGTTGGCGTCCTCGAGGATGAACGTGTCTCGGATCCTCATCGCTTTGCCGTTCACCTTGAACACCTTCGCGCCATCGGCGGTCTCGATCCATGAGTCATCGCCGATCGAGAAGAGCTTTTCGCGCATCTGATAGCGCATTCGTTCGCCTCCTGCGGCAGAGCCGCCGTCGGCCCGCGTATCGGTCGGACCGATCCAACACGTCGAGGCTCGCGGCGGCCTCGTCCCGATGGGATGAATGCGTGTCTCGCCGATGCGAAACCCCTGGTCGGGGGTTGACACGCGTCGTCGCCCTCGTACACTGGCCAAACTATGCTCAGGAGTCGCGCGCCCATGCCAGAGCTCATGCCGGAGCCGAAAAAGGGGGACGAAGACAAGCTTTACGTCCTCGTACTTATTAGGTAGGCGCGGCCGGGCGGAGACACGCCCGTGGCCCGCGCCAGATGCCCCTCGCGACCGCGAGGGGTTTTTTCTACCCCCGGTTCGGTCCGGGAGGGACCTGCCGATAGATCGAGGAAGGAGCGACGAATGCGATACGAGTTCGAGCGAGACGGCCGCACGGTGGCCAGCGTCCTATGGGAGGGGCCGGGCCAGGTCGAGGTCGAGGTGACCGAGGCGGCCGACCGGCCTCGATTCGACCGGTTCTTCGGAACCGAGGTCGTCTACATGGACGCCGGGGTCGATTTCGGCGGAGGGATGAGCGAGGGCGGCCTGACGCACCGCCGGCGCGACTGGACCCCGTGGGAGTTCGAGCGCGCGTGCCGCAACCTGGCGCACGAGCTCGGCTGCACAGTCCGCCGCGTCGAAACCGGTCCGGTAGAGAACCGGGCGCACGCTGTTCGGCGTACCTCCGATCCGCGTCCGACACAGGTCGCGGCGCGATGAGGGTCACCGGCGCCCAGGCCCTGTTCAAGGCCCTCGAGGGCGAGGGCGTGGACACCGTGTTCGGGATCCCCGGCGGAGCGATCCTCCCCGCGTACGACCCGCTCATCGACTCCTCTGTCCGCCACGTCCTCACCCGCCACGAGCAGGGCGCGGGTCACGCCGCCGAGGGCTACGCATGGGCGACCGGGAGGGTCGGGGTCTGCATGGCGACGAGCGGCCCGGGCGGCTGCAACCTGGTGACGGCGCTGGCCGACGCCAAGATGGACTCGGTCCCGATCGTGGCGATCACCGGCCAGGTGCCGACGCCGGTCGTCGGCAACGACGCGTTCCAGGAGGCCGACATCACCGGCATCACGATCCCGGTGACCAAGCACAACTTCCTCGTGAAGAGTCCGGGCGCCGTGGCGGAGACGATCCGCGAAGCGTTCCACATCGCGCGGACCGGGCGCCCGGGCCCCGTCCTCGTCGACATCCCGAAGGACGTCCTCATCAACGAGGACGAATGGCTCTGGCCCGACCGTGTCGAGCTGCCGGGGTACCGACCCACGACGAAGGGCAACGCAAAGCAGATCCGCCAGGCCGTCGAGTTCGTCCTACGGTCGGAGCGCCCCGTCCTGTACGTGGGCGGCGGGGTCATCAAGGCGGATGCGTCGAGGGAGCTGTTCGATCTGGCGACCGAGGGACGCCTGCCCGTCGTGACGACGCTCATGGCCCGCGGTGCGTTCCCCGACGACCATGAGCTGGCGCTCGGCATGCCGGGCATGCACGGCTGCTACACGGCGGTCACCGCCATGCAGAAGGCGGACCTGCTCGTCGCTCTGGGAGCACGCTTCGACGACCGCGTAACCGGTCAGCTCTCGTCGTTCGCGCCCAACGCCAGGATCGTCCACGCCGACGTCGATCCGGCCGAGATCGGAAAGAACCGCAACGCCGACGTTCCGATCGTCGGCGACGCCCGCGACGTGATCCACAAGCTCGTGGCCGAGCTTCGCCGCCGGCAGGAGGAGCGTGGCGGCGTCCCCGATCGATCGACGTGGCTGTCGCGGCTGAAGGACTGGAAGCATCGGTATCCGCTCGCGTACGACCAGCCCGACGAGGGCCCGCTGAAGCCGCAGTACGCCATCGATCGGCTCTACGAGCTCACGAGCGGAGACGCCATCGTGGTCGCCGGCGTCGGTCAGCACCAGATGTGGGCCTCGCAGTTCTGGCGGTTCCGCGAGCCGCGGACCTGGGTCAACTCCGGTGGTCTGGGAACCATGGGCTTCGCGGTGCCGGCCGCGCTCGGCGCGAAGGCCGGCAGGCCGGACCGTCGCGTCGTGGCGATCGACGGCGACGGGTGCTTCCAGATGACGGCGCAGGAGCTCGCGACGAGCACGACGGAGGGCATCCCGTTTCTCACCGCCATCATCAACAACGCGCACCTCGGGATGGTCCGGCAATGGCAGGAGCTCTTCTACAAGGAGCGATACAGCCAGGTCTACCTCACGCCCGACACACCCGATTACGTCAAGCTCGCCGAGGCGTACGGAGCCGTCGGGCTGCGAGCGGAGGATCCCGCTGAGGTCGACGCGGTCATCGAGAAGGCGTTGTCGGTCGAGGATCGCAGCGTCGTCATCGACTTCCGGTGCGACACGCGAGAGATGGTGTTTCCGATGGTGCCGGCGGGTGCGTCGAACGACGACATCATCCTCGGGCCCGGCAATCTCAAGCCGATCGACGACCCGGCGGAGGCACCGATCGCATGAGCTTGCACACAATCTCGGTGCTGGTCGAGGACAAGCCCGGCGTCCTCACGCGGGTGGCGGGGCTGTTCGCCGCGCGCGGGTTCAACATCGACTCGCTTGCCGTCGGCCCGACCCAGGACGGCGGGTTGTCGCGCATGACGATCGTCGTCAACGTCGAGTCCAAACCGCTCGAGCAGGTCACGAAGCAGCTCAACAAGCTCATCAACGTCATCAAGATCCTGGAACACGACGAGGGAACGGCCGTCGAGCGCGAGCTGATGCTCGTGAAGGTTCGTACCAAGGGCGACGACCGCCAGCGGGTCATGGAGATCGCCTCGGTCTTCCGGGTGAACGTCGTCGACGTGACGCACACGACCCTGACGCTGGAGGCCAGCGGCAAGCCGGACAAGCTCGAGGCGCTTCTCGGTCTGCTGCGCGACTTCGGCGTGGTCGAGCTCGCGCGGACCGGGCGGATCGCGCTCGGGCGCGGAGATCGGGGCATCCGCGAGCGCGGCTCGCGAAGGCTCGTCGCCGTCGGCAACGGGCACGACGACCCGGAATGGACCGGCGGCGGCGTCTGAGTCGCGGCAGGGCCGGCAATCGACGAAGGGGACCGGGGGATGGCGAACATCTATTACGAGAAGGACGCGGATCGTTCGGCGCTCGACGGGCAGAAGATCGCGGTCCTGGGGTTCGGGAGTCAGGGGCACGCCCACGCGCTCAACCTGAGCGACTCGGGCTTCGACGTGCGCGTCGGCCTGCGCGACGGCTCGAAGAGCCGGGCGAAGGCGGAGGAGGCCGGGCTCCGCGTGCTGCCGACGGCGGAGGCCGCGGCCGAGGCCGACGTGGTGATGGTCCTGTTGCCGGACACATCGCAGGCGCAGGCCTACGCCGACGAGATAGCACCGAACCTGAGGGCCGGCGACATGCTGATGTTCGCGCACGGGTTCAACATCCATTTCGCGACCATCGCCCCGCCCTCGGACGTCGACGTCACGATGATCGCACCCAAGGGTCCCGGCCACCTGCTGCGCCGGACGTACGAGCAGGGCATCGGCACGCCCGCGCTCGTCGCGATCCATCAGGACGCGACCGGCCGGGCGCGCGACCGAGCGCTCGCGTACGCACTCGGCATCGGAGTCGCGCGGGCCGGAGTCATCGAGACGACGTTCAAGGAGGAGACCGAGACCGACCTGTTCGGGGAGCAGGTCGTGCTGTGCGGCGGAACGACCGCGCTCGTGCGGAGCGGGTTCGAGACGCTCATCGCGGCCGGCTACCAGCCCGAGATCGCGTATTTCGAGTGCCTGCATGAGCTCAAGCTCATCGTCGACCTCATGTACGAGGGGGGAATGAGCTGGATGCGGTACTCCATCAGCGACACCGCCGAGTACGGCGACTACACGCGCGGGCCTCGCGTGGTCGACGACGCAACGCGCGAGGAAATGCGGCGGATCCTGGACGAGATCCAGAGCGGTCAGTTCGCCAAGGAGTGGATCGCCGAGGCCGACTCGGGCTTCCCGGAGTTCAAGCGACTTCGCGGCCAGGCGCGGACGTCCCAGCTCGAGGAGGTGGGGCGGGGCCTGCGCCAGATGATGCCGTGGCTGGAATCCGAGAAGAAGGTGGTCCCGAGCGATGAGTGAGACAGGTTCCGGCGGAAAGGACCCGGGCGTAGCACGCACCGACGGCGCCGTAGCCACCGGCGCCGCCGGTACCGACGACGCCCGGGTGGATCACGTCCGCGTCTTCGACACGACCCTGCGAGATGGCGAACAGGCGCCGGGCATCGCGCTCACGAAGGCCGAAAAGGTCGAGATCGCCGAACAGCTCGGCCGGCTCAACGTCGACATCATCGAGGCCGGGTTCGCGATCAGCTCCGAGGGTGAGTTCGAGGCCGTCCGTGAGATCGCGACGAGCGTCCGCGGGCCGGTGATCGCCTCGCTGGCCCGCGTGGTCCCCGGCGACATCGACCGCGCCGCCGACGCGCTCAAGGGGGCCGACCGCTGGAGGGTCCACACGTTCATCTCCACCAGCGACATCCACATGCACGACATGCTCCGGATGTCCAACAACCAGGTACTCGACGCCATCCGCGAAGGGGTCGAGCTCGCGGTCGGCTACACCGACGATGTCGAGTTCAGCGCTCAGGACGCCACCCGAACGGAGCTGGCCTTCCTCCTCGAGTGCTTCCGAGTAGCCGTCGAGGCCGGCGCCACGACGATCAACGTGCCCGACACCGTGGGGTACGCGATGCCTCACGAGTTCGGCGAGATGGTGCGCGTGGTCCGTGAGCGCGTTCCGGATCGTGTCGTCGTCTCCACGCACTGCCACAACGACCTCGGGCTGGCCGTCGCCAACTCGCTCGCGGGCGTCGTCAACGGTGCCAGGCAGGTCGAGGTGGCCGTCAACGGCATCGGGGAGCGCGCCGGCAACTGCTCGATGGAAGAGATCGCAATGATCGTTCACACCCGGGCCGCGGCGCTGGGAGTACGGCACAATCTGAACGTCAGGGAGATCACACGGACGTCGCGGCTCGTCTCGATGACGACGGGCTACTCAGTGCAGCCCAACAAGGCGGTCGTCGGGTCGAGCGCGTTCGCCCACGAGAGCGGGATCCATCAGCACGGCGTCCTGGCCAACCGCGCGACCTACGAGATCATGGATCCGGTCGCGATCGGACTCGAGGGGAACCGCATCGTGCTCGGCAAGCATTCGGGCCGGCATGCCTTCGGCGATGCGCTCGCCAAGATCGGCATCGAGCTGGACCGGGAGCACCTCGACCGGTCGTTCGCCCGGTTCAAGGATCTGGCCGACCGAAAGATCCAGCTGACCGACCAGGATCTGCAGGCCATCGTTTCCGAGGAGCTGGGTGCGGCGGAGGAGGACGCGTTCGTCCTGGAATCGGTGGTCGTCGGCGGCGGAACGCATCTACAGCCGCGCGCGACCGTTCATCTCAGGCGCGGCGACGAGACCATCGAAGAATCCGCGATCGGCGATGGCCTCATCGACGCCGCGATGGGGGCGATCCAGCGCGCGGCCGGTGTCGAGGCGCGGCTCGTGACCTTCAACGTCTCGAGCGTGACGGGTGGATCGGACGCGCTCGGCGATGTCGTCGTGCAGCTCGACTTTGACGGGCGCCGGGTAACGGGGCGAGGCGTGGCCACCGACGTCGTGGAGGCCAGCGCTCGCGCGTACCTCGCCGCGGTCAACCGCGCGCTCCAGCTGACGCCGGCCACGGCGAGCACGACCGGCGGCTGGCCGGGGAACGGACCGGGATGAGCCCGGGCCGTTCCCACCGGATCGGCGTCATCCCCGGCGACGGGACCGGGCCGGAGGTCGTCCGCGAGGGGCTCAAGGTCCTCGATGCCGTCCGCGCCGGCTCTGGCTCTGCGAGCTCGGGCGTGGACGGATTCGAGTTCGAGCTCGTCGAGTTCGACCTGGGCGGCGAGCGGTACCTGCGCACGGGCGAGGTGCTTCCGGACGCAGACCTCGACCGGCTCCGATCCCTCGACGCGATCCTGCTGGGCGCCGTCGGGCATGCGCAGGTGCGACCGGGAGTCCTCGAGCGCGACCTGCTCCTTCGGATCCGATTCGAGTTGGACCAGTACGTGAACCTGCGGCCGGTGATCCGGTATCCCGGCGTTTCGACCCTTATCCCGTCGCACACAGAGCACGACGTCGATCTGGTGGTCGTGCGCGAGAACAGCGAGGGACTGTATTCGGGGGTCGGCGGGTTCCACCGCAAGGGCACGCCGTTCGAGGTCGCCGTCCAGGAGTCCGTCAACACCCGTCACGGCGTCGAGCGAATCGTGCGGTACGCGTTCGACGTGGCGCGCCGACGACGCAAGAAGCTGACGCTGGTCCACAAGACGAATGTCTTGACGTTCTCCGGCGACCTGTATCAGCGGGTCGTGAACGAGGTCGGCTCGGAGTTTCCGGACGTGACGACGGACTACGTCCACGTCGACGCGGCGTGCATCTACTTCCTCGATCAACCCGGCCGCTTCGACGTGATCGTGACCGACAACATGTTCGGCGACATCATCACCGACCTCGGCGCGATGATCCAGGGCGGGATGGGCGTCGCGGCGGGGGGCAACATCAACCCGGACGGCGTCTCGATGTTCGAGCCCATTGGCGGCACCGCGCCCGATCACGTCGGAACGCGGACGATCAATCCACTCGCCGCGATCGGCGCCGTCGGGATGCTGCTCGCGCAGCTCGGCGAGGTGGCCGCCGCCGCGCGCGTCGGCGCGGGTATCCGCTTCGCCTGCGCCAAGATGTCGTCAATGCGCGCCGGCGAGATGGGCTACTCGACGCCGGAGGTCGGGGACCTGGTGGTGGAGGGCAGCCGGTCGTGAGCGCCGGGCCGACGGGCAACGGGACGTCGGACCGCGGCGCGATGAAGGTCGAGCTGTACGACACGACGCTTCGGGATGGGGCTCAGGACCCGGGAATCTCGTACTCGATCGAGGACCGACTGAGGATCCTGCACAAGATCGACCAGCTCGGCGTCTCGTACGTCGAGGGCGGGTGGCCCGGAGCGAACCCGAGGGACACGGAGTTCTTCCGGGTCGCGACGAAGGAGCGTCTTCGTCACGCGATCCTCACGGCCTTTGGGATGACGAGGAAGGCCGGTGAACGGGCCGAGCGCAGCGGTGTCCTGCGAGAGCTATTGGACGCGGACACGGAGGTCGTATGCCTGGTCGGCAAGGCATCGGACGTCCACGTGACACATGCCCTTCGGACCTCACTCGACGAGGGCGCGGCCATGGTCGGCGACTCGATCTCGTTCCTGAGGGAGCAGGGTCGGCGCGTGTTCTTCGACGCGGAGCACTTCTTCGACGGCTACCGCAGCGATCCGGCATTCGCGCTCGGGGTCCTCGATGCCGCCGCCGAGGCGGGTGCCGAGCGCCTCGTCCTGTGCGATACGAACGGTGGCATGCTTCCCCATGACGTTGCCGCGATTCTCGACGCCGTCCGCGAACGGGTACCCGCGCTGCTTGGGATCCACGTTCACAACGACGCCGGGTGCGCCGTCGCCAACTCGCTGATAGCGGTCGAGCACGGTGCCTTCCAGGTTCAGGGGGTCGTGAACGGGTACGGGGAGCGCACCGGAAACGCCGATCTCATCCCGATTGCGGCGAACCTGACCATCAAGATGGGCGCCGCGTGTCTTCCCGAGGGCGCGCTCGAGCGCCTCAGCGAGACCGCCCACTACGTGGCAGAGGTGGCGAACCTCGCCCCGGACGCCCGGCAGCCGTACGCGGGCCGCTATGCATTCACGCACAAGGCCGGACTTCACACCAGCGGCGTCGCCCGGTTCACGCGAGCGTACGAGCACGTCGCACCCGAGACGGTCGGGAATCATCGCGGGGTCGTGGCGTCGGAGCTGGGCGGAAGATCGACCCTTCAGATGAAGGCGAGCGAGCTCGGCGTCGAACTCCATGACGCGACCGTCCCCGCGTTGCTCGCCGATCTGAAGGAGCGCGAGGCGCGCGGATACGCGTTCGACGTCGCCGATGCGTCACTCGAGCTGCTGATCCGCCGGAACGACGGGTGGCGACAGCCGTTCTTCGACGTCGAGAGCTACCGCGTCCACGTCGAGCAGCGCGACGGGGAGGAGCCGCTCGCGGAGGCAACCGTCAAGGTCCGCGCAAACGGCGCCCGCCACATCGAGAGCGCGGAGGGGCACGGCCCGGTGGGCGCGCTGGACAACGCGCTCCGAAAGGCGCTTTCAAACGAATACCCCGAGCTTCAGCACATCAGCCTCGAGGACTATCGCGTTCGCGTCCTCGACGAGAACGTGGGATCGGGGGCGACGGTCCGCGTGCTGATCGACACGTCGAACGGCCAGCGTGAGTGGACGACCGTCGGCGTGTCCGACAACATCATCGAGGCATCGTGGGAAGCGCTCGTCGACGGCTACCTGTTCGGCCTGCTACACCCCCGCGACGAGGGGCGCGACTGAGCGCTCCAGGTCGCATCGTATGCTCCGCGCCGATGAAGATCCGTGAGGCGGCCCCGGCCGACGCCCGAGCCGTCGCCGATGTTCACGTGCGTGCGTGGCAGACCGCCTATCGGGGAGACCTTCCCGACGCGTACCTGGACGGCCTTTCGGTCGATGAGCGCGTGGCGCAGCACGAGTGGTCGCTCCACAACCCTCGTGAGTCGTGGCGCATGTGGGTATCGGAGGCCGGCGGACGCGTCGTCGGGTTCGCGGTGACCGGGCCGAGCGAGGACGCGGACGCAGACGAGCATACCGGCGAGGTCTACGCGATCTATCTGGAGCCGGACCGCGTCGGCACGGGCGTGGGGCGACAGTTGTTCGGCCACGCGGTCGACGATCTTCGCGGCCGTGGCTTCACGTCGGCGACGTTGTGGGTTCTGGAGACGAACGCGCGAGCTCGACGCTTCTATGAAATCGCGGGGTGGACGCCGGACGGGACGACTGCTTCCGAGCGAATCGACTGTCTGATGATGCCGACAGTCCGGTACCGGACGAGACTCGGCTGAAAACGTCGTCCTAGTTGTTCTTGTCGCGGCCCCACGCGGGCGGGTCCGCCGCGGCGCCGCCCGCCACGGGCGGCTTCGTTCCGTGCCATCCGCCCGTCGGCGGCTTGTGCGCCCACCCGTAGTGCTGTCCGTTGCCGGTCGAGGTGGTCGTGGGGGTCTCGGTGAAGGCGCTTTCTCCACCGGCGCCGCCCGTCTCGCCGGTCCCATCTGTCTCGTCCGTCCCACCCATCTGGCTCGTCCCACCTGTCTCGCCTGTCCCAGTGGGACCACCCGTCCCACCGGTGCCGCCGCTTCCTGCGCTACCGCCGCTTCCGCCGCTTGCGTCCGACGCGGACACAACCGACGCATTGCCCGAGGTGTCGACGGGGATCGCCGAGGTCGTCGTCTCCGTCGTCGAGATGCCGACGACGCCCGTCGTGTACGTCGACGAGACCGGCGTGATGAGGAAGGCGAGAAACCCGCCCGGGAGGGTCCGAAGCTCGTCGAAGAGCCGCGGAGCGACGTCGCCGAGCAGCGGGCGGAACAGTTGTGCCGCCGTGGATCGAAGCTGCGAGATGGAGAACCCGGCGTTCTCCGCCGCCATGAGGTCGTTCTGGAGGCGGTCGAGAAGCCACTGCGCCTCTACTTCGCGACCGGACTCGAGGGCGTCGAGAAGTTGGTGCAGGTCCGCCGTCGCGAGCGCGATCGCGGTCGGTCCGGACGTCGTCGCCGTTTCGGACGCGCCGCTCGCCCGCTGTCCGACGCCGAGCCCGCCACTCGACTTCGGCGACGGGGACGGACCGGTGTCGCCGAACACGGCGAGCGACAGGAGCGCGATCACCACCACGGCCGCGCCGATCCCCGCCAACCCGGCAAGAACGCGTCGCTCCTGCGGAGGGTATCTGGGCTCGTCCCATGTCCGGGCCAGGGGCGACGGCGGCGCCTCGGACAGCAGCGAGTGCAGCAGGGCAGTCAGGCTCGCGAGCCCCGAGCCCTTCTCGAGGTACCCATCCGCCCCCTTGCCGGTCGGCGGTGTCGCGGCCGGGGTCGTGACGACGATGATCGCGGCGTCCGGGGCGGCCTCGCGCAGCCGGCTCATCGTCCCGTTGAGCAGATCGCCGTCGACGACAACGGCGTCGGCGCGGTCGAGGTGAGGTGTTGCGAGCAGCTCCGGAAGAGTGAGCGCCTCGGCCGCGACGTCGAACCCGTCGTCCTCGAGGAACCGCCGGACGACCGCGTGCGTCGCGTAGATGTTCCCGGCGATGACGACGCGGAGGCGGTCTCCGGGCCCGCGCTCCCTCATCCCGCTCCCGACCTCCGATCGCGCACCATCGTACCCGTTCGCGATATGCCCGATGCGTTCGGCGTCTCGCGGGCGGGACGCATCGGTCGAGCCCGATGCTAGCCGGACGGCGACCCACGCCGGAACCGGCTTCGCGCCTAGGGCGAAAGACCCGCCGACGACCGTCGACCGGCGCCGGTCGGGAACGAGGTTAGGAGGTGACCTCGTGCTCGCGGTCGGCGAGGACGCCGCGCGCCGCGAGCAGGTCGTCGATGCCGGCGATCGGGAGTGGCTTGGCGAAGTAGTACCCCTGTCCAAGATCGCATCGCAGGTCGAGGAGCTTTTCCAGCTGATCGGCCCGCTCGATGCCCTCCGCCACGGGAAGCAGATCGAGGTCCTCCGCGAGCTTGATGATCGTCGCCGTCAGCGCCGACTTTCGGGTGTCGCCGGTGTTGAAGGCGTCGATGAACGACTTGTCGACCTTCAGGATGTCGACGGGGAACTGCTGGATGTAGTTCAGCGAGGAGTAGCCGGTACCGAAGTCGTCGACGGCCAGCTGCACGCCGAGGTCCTTCAGCTCCCGGAGCCGCTCCAGCGACAGCGCGACGTCGGCCATCATGACGCTTTCGGTGATCTCGAGGATGAGCCGCCCGGCGTCGAGTCCCGTCCTGTCGAGGATCGCGGCGACGTCGTGCGCGATCTCCGGACGTTGCAGCTGTCGGGCGGACAGGTTCACCGCCATGTGCAGCGGGCGCTTCATCGGGAACCGCCGGTGCAACTCGACCGCTTGCGAACTCGCCTCCTCGAGGACCGTTCGCCCGATCGGGACGATCAGCCCGGTCTCCTCCGCGAGCGGAACGAACTCCAGCGGCGGAACCATCCCACGCTGCGGGTGTTCCCAGCGGATGAGCGCCTCGACCCCGGCGATCTCTCCGGTCTTGAGCTCGATGACGGGCTGGTAGTGGAGCACGAACTCGCGGTTGTCGATCGCGCGCTGGAGGTCGGCCTTCAGCTCGAGACGACGGAGCGCCACATCGTGCATCGCCGGCTCAAAGATCTGGTAGCGACTCTTGCCGGACTCCTTCGCCATGTACATCGCGACGTCGGCGTTGCGCAGCAGCTCCTCCGCCGTCTCCGGGCCGTCCGGCGCGTCGGGCCGGGCGGTGGCGATACCGATGCTCGCGTGGACGAACACCTCCTTGCTCTCGAGATGGAATCCGGCTTGCAACGAGCTGAGGACGCGCTGCGCCACGTCGGCCGCCTCGACGCCGTCGCCCCCGTCCTCCAGCAGGACCGCGAACTCGTCGCCACCGAGGCGTGCGGCGGTGTCCGCCGTACGCAGGCAGTTGCGCAGACGCTCGCCGACCTCGCGAAGAAGCTGGTCGCCGGCCGCGTGGCCCAGTGAGTCGTTCACCGTCTTGAAGTCGTCCAGGTCCATGAACAGGACGGAGATCGGCTGGATGTCGCGCGCCTGGCGCTCGAGCGCGTGCTGCACCCGGTCGCGGAACAGCGCCCGGTTGGCGAGGTTCGTGACGGAGTCGTGGAAGGCCTGGTGCTGCAGCTGCTCCTCGAACGCCTTGCGCTCGCTGATGTCGCGGGTATTGAGGACGATTCCGCGGACGTTCTGGTCGTGCATCAGGTTCGTGCGGAGCGTCTCGACGTGCAGCCAGAAGTCGTCGTGGTGGAGCATTCGGAACTCGGCGAGCGCGGGCCGGGTGTCCTCGCGCCCGGGACCGGCGATGAACTGGAGGAGGTTTGCGCGATCGTCGGCGTGGATGAGCCCCGTCAGCTTTGCGCGCTCGAGGTGTGCCACGTCGTACCCGAGAACCCGCTCGACCGACGGGCTAACGTATCGCATCGTGGAGTCTGCCTCGACGACCATGACGACATCCGAGGAGTTCTGCACGAGCGACCCGAACCGAGCCTCGCTCTGCTTGCGGACGAGATCCTCGGTCAGCGCGGCGCTCTCGAGCGCGAGGGCGACCTGCGAGGACAGCGCCTGGATGCTGTCGCAGACCGGGCGCGGCAGTGGGTCCGGCGCGCCGACGACCAGAACGGCGGCGAGGGTGCCGCGCAGAAACAGCGGAACGAGGAACGCCGAGTCGGAGGTCTCGGCCAGGCCCGAAACGGTCGCGATGGTGCTCTCGTGGACATAGACCTGAAACGCCTGGTGCTGCAGTAGCCGCGCTCGGTTCATCGGCGGTTCGTCATCGAGCAGGGTCGCCCAGCCGAGCGCCGTCTCGTCGTCGGAGGCGGCGACGACGTCCGCGATCCGACCGCGCCCGGAGTCCTTCAGTGCGAGCAGACGCGCCTTGCCCTCCGGAACGAGCGTCTTCACCGCCTCCATCGCGGCGGCGTAGATCCCCGCGCGGTTGGTCGCCGTGACGAGCGAGGCGCCGGCCGTCCGCAGCGCCTTCTCACGGTGGAACGTGAGCTCGAGCTTGTGGACGAGGCCGGACATGCGCAGCACGACGAGGACGAAGAGGGCGACCGTCGCGAGACTGAGGACCCACATGTCGGTCCGTTCGCCGCGGATCAACTGCAAGATCCGAACGAACTGGGCTGTGAGCGATGCGATGCCGAGGACCAGCAAGCGCGCGCGCGTTAGACGGATCTCCTGCTCGCGGCCGCGCTCGGAGAGTCCCCGCATGGACCCGTGCAGCGCGGCGGCGCCCCACAGCAGGTAGAAGGTTGCCCACCCCGCCTCCAGGTAGCCCGTCTGGTCGTAGACGAAGCCCTGGACCGAGATGTAGCTGTAGACGGAGTCCGTTATGAACAGCGCGAGGGCGGCCGAGGCCATCAGATAGAACGATCCGTTGCGCCGGCCGGCGCCGATCGCCAGACGTACGACGACGGTCACCAGGATCAAGTCCATGAACGGATAGGCCATGCCGACGAGCCGCTGCAGCACCGTCGACTCGGAGTCGGCCGCGATCGGGCCCATCAGGTAGACCCACGAGATCGTTCCGACGCCGATCGCGACGATCAGCGAATCGATGAGGCCCTCTCGGTCTCCTCCGGGGCTTCGGTGACGCACGAGGAGCAGGACGCCGATGACCAGACACGGGTACACCGCCAGGTACAAGACGTCGCCGATCGATGGGTACGGCAATTCGGTGTGAAAGAACTTGTCGTAGTTG
>JBKOWM010000162.1:0-28663 GCA_046724395.1 Actinomycetota bacterium | reverse complement strand
GGCTCCCCCAGTACGAGGGGTATCGGTGTGTCGACGGGTCATAGACCGCGTCGCGCATTGCCGCCACGATGTGATCGGGTGTGGGCAGATCGGGGTCGCCGACCCCGAGCGAGATCACGTCGACGCCCTCCGCCCGCTTGGCAGCGAGCTTCGCGTCGAGCCCCGCGAACAGGTACGGGGGCAGATCCTGGATGCGCTTCGCGACCCTCATCCGACTCCCCTCGAGGCGAGCCAAGCGTCGTCGATCGTTGCGTCGAACACGCGCTCGGCCGGGCCCGTCAGCAGCACCTGCTCATCCGTCCGCTCGATCAGCAGCTCGCCGCCGGGATACCGGATCGGTGCGCGCCCTGCCACCAGACCGGCCTCGTTCGCCGCGACGAGCGCCGCACACGCGCCGGTACCACAGGCCATGGTCTCGCCGACACCGCGTTCCCAGACTCGAACCCTCAGCCCGTCGCCGTCCACTGCGACGAACTCGACGTTCGTCCGGTTTGGAAACCTCGGGTCGTGCTCGACGAGCGGCCCGATCCGTTGAACGTCGACCCTCGCAGGATCCTCCTCGACGAACAGCACCAGATGCGGGTTCCCCATGGAGACGGCGCTCGCCTTGTAGGTGCGCCCCTCGACCTCGAACGGCTCGAGCAGGAAGGGCTCGTCGGGGTCGCCACCCGTCATCGGTACGTCGCGGCGCGCCAGCCGTGCGGGTCCCATGCCCACGGTCACAGAGTGAACGGCGCCGCCCTCGAGCTCCACCCATAGGTGCTTCACGCCGGCGCGGGTATCGACATCCAGCTCGGTGGATGAGCTGTGGCCGCGCTCCACGACGAGTTTCGCAAGGCAGCGAATGCCATTGCCGCACATCTCGGCGACAGAGCCCTCCGCGTTCCAGTAATCCATGTAGAACGACGCCCCCGATAAGGGATCCGCCCTGGTCACGCGGATGACGCCGTCGCCGCCGACGCCTCGATGCCGGTCGCACAGCGCCACGACGAGGTCGGAGCTCAGCGGACGCTCGTTCTCCATGTCCTCGAGCATCACGAAGTCGTTACCGGTGCCGTGGTACTTGCAGACCCGAAGCTCAGCCATACAGATACTCCATCACGTCGTCGAGGACGCCGGCGGCGCCGTCCGCGCCGGCGCGGAACCAGCGGATGCGCGGGTCACGCCGAAACCACGCCATCTGGCGCCTGGCAAGTGCCTTCGTCCGCTTGACGATGAGCGCCGACGCCTCGCCGAGGGAGCACTCCCCCGCCGCGTAGCGCGACAGCTCAGCGTACCCGATGGCCTGGCGCGCCGTCGGCGAGCGGTCGAGCCCGCGGTCTTGCAGCGCCCTGACCTCCTCGACGAACCCGCGCCGGAGCTGGTCGTGTACGCGACGTTCGATCCGGTTGGCGAGGATGTCCCGGGGCATCTCGATGCCGGCAGCCCGAACGTGCTCGACCGGGTACCGTCGCCAATCGCGTGCGAACTCCGAGAACCGGCGGCCAGTGACGGTCGGGACCTCGAGGGCACGGATCGTCCGGCGGACGTTGTCCGGCTCGATCCGACGCGCGGCGACAGGATCGACCGCCGCGAGCCGCCGGTACAGCGCGTCGGGACCGAGGATCGTGGCCTCGCGCTCGAGCTCCGCGCGCGTCGCCGCGTCGGTCGGCGGGAACACCAGGTCGTCGACGACGGCCCGGAAATACAGGCCGGATCCGCCGACGAGCAGGATTGGACGTCCGCGGGCGCGCGCGTCCTCGATCGCGGTCCGCGCCAGCGCCTGGTAACGGGCAACCGTGAACGTCTCGTGCGGGTCGGCGACATCGACCAGGTGGTGCCGAATTCGGAGGCGCTGCTCGGGCGTCGGCTTGGCGCTACCAACGTCCATGCCGCGGTAGATCGTCGTCGAGTCGACGCAGACGATCTCGCCTCCGAACGACTCCGCGATCGCAACGGCCGCCTCGGTCTTGCCCGACGCGGTCGGGCCGACGACGGCGCGGGGTGTGCGGGCGTCGAGACCCCGCCGGTGGCCCGCCGGAGGTGACGACTCGAGAAGCGAGCGAGAACGCGCGAGCGCTCGCCCCCGAAGCAGACCGACCGGCTGCGTCTCCATCAGGCCGCGGGGACCGACTCCGAAGCGGTCACACGTTCACCGACCAGATGATGCGGGTGCGCCGAAACCACGCGGACGTCGACGAACGTCCCGGGAGCGATCCCGTCGTCGACGTGCACGACCTTGTTGGTCCGAGTCCGTCCCTGCGACCCACCCTTGCGGCCGAGACCCTCGATCAAGACCTCGTGCACGTGGCCGACGTCGGCGCGCATCCGCTCGAGCGAGATCGACTCCTGGAGCTCGACCAGCCGGTCGAAGCGCTCCTGCACGACGCCCTTCGCAAGCTGATCCGACATCGTGGCGGCGCGCGTACCCGGCCTGGGCGAGTACTGGAAGGTGTAGGCCTGGTCGAAGCGCGCGCGGGCGATGACGTCGAGCGTCTCCTCGAAGTCCTGCTCGGTCTCGCCCGGGAACCCGACGATGACGTCGGTGCTCACCGCAATGCCGGGGATCGCGTCTCGGATGCGCTCGAGCCACGACAGGTACCGCTCCCGCCGGTAGGAACGTTGCATGGCGCGCAGCACGCGATCCGATCCCGACTGAAGCGGAAAGTGGATGTGCTCGCACACCTTATCGCCCTGGACCATCGATTCGATGACCTCGGGTGTGAAGTCGTGCGGATGCGGGCTCGTGAAGCGAATCCGCCGGAGTCCCTCGACGTCGTTCACCGCTCGGAGCAGCTCGGCGAACAGCGGCCTCTGGCTCGAGTCCGGGACGGTCAGGTCGCGGCCGTATGTGTTCACGTTTTGCCCGAGGAGGGTCACTTCGACGACGCCCCGTCGCGCCAGCCCCTGGACCTCCGTGATCACGTCGCCGATCGCACGCGACCGCTGCGCGCCCCGCACGAGCGGGACAATGCAGAAGGTGCACGCGTTGTCGCACCCAACCGCGATCGACACCCAGGCGTGATGCGAGACCTCGCGCCGCGCCGGGAGCGCGCTCGGGAACACTTCTGTGTACTCACGGACGTCCATCTGGGGGCCGTCGGCCGCGGATCGGCGGATGAGATCGAGGAGCGCCGGGAGGGCATGTGTTCCGACAACGACGTCGACCCACGGCGCGCGCTCCTGGATCAGACCCTGGTCCTTCTGGGCGAGGCATCCGGCGACGACGATCCGCATCCGCGGGTTGCGGGCCTTGATCGGTCGGAGGTGCCCGAGGTTCCCGTACAGGCGATTGTCGGCGTTCTCGCGGATCGCGCACGTGTTGAAGACAACGACCTCGGCCTCGGCCGCCTGGTTGGTCGACACGTATCCGTCCGCAGTGAGCAGACCGGCGATGCGCTCCGAGTCGTGCTCGTTCATCTGGCATCCGAACGTCCGGAGCAGGTACTTGCGCCCCTCGGAGCTCGTCATCATGCCTTCAAGGCTACCGGGCGTACTCGACGGAGCGCGTCTCCCGTACGACCGTGATCTTGATCTGACCCGGGTACTGGAGCTCCTCCTCGACCTGCTTTGCCATGTCGCGGGCCATGACCTGCGCCGCGAGGTCGTCCACGTCCTGCGGCTTTACCATCACGCGCACCTCGCGGCCGGCCTGCATCGCATAGACCTTCTCGACGCCCGGGTACGCGGTGCAGATCTCCTCCAGGCGTTCGAGCCGCTTCACATAGGTCTCGAGCGACTCGCGGCGCGCCCCCGGACGCCCGCCGGAGATGCCGTCGGCGATCTGGGCTATGACCGCCTCGACCGTTCGTTGCTCCACCTCGCCGTGGTGGGACTCGATGCAGTGGACGACCTCCGGCGGCTCCTTGAGCCGGCGCGCGATCTCCGCGCCGATAATGGCGTGCGACCCCTCGACCTCGTGAGTGACCGCTTTGCCGATGTCGTGGAGCAGCGCACCGCGCTTGGGCACCTTCGGATCGAGGCCCAGCTCCGACGCGATTGCGGTCGCGATATGCGAAGACTCGATGAGGTGGCGCAGCACATTTTGACCGTACGACGTCCGGTACTGCAGCCGGCCGAGAAGCTTCACGAGCTCGGGGTGCATGTCGGTGATCCCGGCCTCGAGGACGGCCTCCTCCCCGGCGCGCTTGATCTGCTCCTCGATCTCCCTCTGCGCGCGCTCGTACGTCTCCTCGATGCGCGCCGGATGAATGCGCCCGTCGGAGACGAGCTTCTCGAGTGTCACCCGCGCCGTCTCGCGTCGGACAGGGTCGAAGCACGAGAGGACGACCGCCTCCGGCGTATCGTCGATGATGAGGTTCACGCCCGTCGTTGCTTCGAACGCGCGGATGTTGCGGCCCTCGCGGCCGATGATGCGTCCCTTCATGTCCTCGGATTGGAGCGAGAAGACGCTCACCGTCGACTCGCTCGTCTGCTCGGACGCGACCCGCTGGATGGCGATCGTCACGATCTTCCGCGCGCGCTCCTCGCCCTCCTCGCGAGCGCGCTGCTCGATCTCCCGCACCTGCGCCATCGCGGAGCGCTTGGCCTCGTCGACGACCTGGGCCAACAGCGCCTCTCGGGCCTCCTGCGAGGTCATCTGGGCGACCGTTTCGAGGCGCTGGCGATGCTGTTCGGCGGAGTGCTCCAGATGTTGGCGAACCTTCTGCAGCTGCTGGTCGCGGTCGTCCATCTCGGCCGACCGACGATCGAACTCCGCAAGCTTGCGCTCGAGGGACTCCTCCTTCTGAGTGAGTCGCGCCTCCTGGCGGTTGACCTCCTCGCGCCTGCCACGGATCTCCTCCTCGGCATCTCGGCGCATCGCGCCGATCTCGTCCCTGACTTCGACGAGCGCCCTGCCGACGACCTGCTCTGCCTCGCGCTCGGCGTCGAGGACCAGCTTCTGCGCCCGAGACTCGGCGCTCTGGGCCTGCGACTGGGCCAGCGCCTTCCGAACGAGGAATCCGACCGCGACCCCGACGATCAGGGCCGCGACGGCGGCGATCACGGGTGCCACCTCTGTTGCCTCCAGCATCAGGAAAGCCCGATGAGAGGCTCCCTCGGCCGTGTTCGGCCGGGCGTACCGATGGGCTCGACGCGACTAGGGCGTCGCGGACCTCCGCGGGTCCCCGCGTCCTTGCCGCCGCTGTTGTTCCTGCGTACGAGGGATCAAACGCTCAGGCACTTTGGTCGAACGATCCGTAGGAAAGCCTCTCAAGTTCACAATCTACGGCGTGAGACCCCGGCAGGCAAGCACGGGCCGGAGCTACGCGGTCTCAGAGGCCTCAGGGTCGAGGCGAAGCGCCTGGCTGGCGGCCTCTCGTGCCGCCCCCGCGTTGTGTCCGCGGCGCACGAGGAAGGACACGAGCCGCCGGTGGGCGGCCTCCGGCGGCAGCCCACGGAGCCGGTCGGCCCGCGCCTCTGCGAGACGCCGCAGTCGTCCGCCCTCGTCGGCGGCAGCGGCGTCGAGCGTGTCCGCGATGAGCCGCCGGTCCAGACCTCTGGCGGACAGGCTCGCCTCGATCAAGCGCCGACCCTCCAGGCGCCGGTGGAGCGCGTGCTGGATGAACTCGGCCGCGAACCGGGCGTCGTCGACGAGCCCGACCTGCTGGAGCCGATCGAGCTCGGCGTCGACCTCCTCGCGCTCGAAGCCGGCACGCGTCAGCCGGAGGTGAAGCTCACGCCGGGTCCGGGGGCGAACGGCGAGCAGGCGCAGAGCCCGCTCGTGGAGAGGGAGCTTGCGGTCGGGCACGCGATCAGCCGGCCGGCGTCGGCTGGGCGACGCGCTCCTTCGCGATCGACGGCTTCTTGCCGACGCGTTCCTCGGCGATGTCGGGCACGACCGCGATCGGCTTGTCGGCGTCCTCCCCGAACGCCGTCAGCCCGACAGCCTCGCGTACCCTCCGCTCGAGCTCGCGCGCGACGTCGGTGTGCTCGATCAGGAACTGGCGTGCGTTTTCCCGACCCTGACCTAACTGTTCGCCCTCGTACGTGAACCACGCTCCGCTCTTCTTCACGATCTCGAGGTCGACGCCCACATCCAACAGGCTGCCCTCCTTCGAGATCCCGAGGCCGTACATGATGTCGAACTCACACTGACGGAAGGGCGGCGCGACCTTGTTCTTTACGACCTTCACCCGCGTCCGCGAGCCGACGATGTCCGTCCCGTCCTTGAGATTCTCGACCTTGCGCACGTCGAGGCGCACCGAAGAGTAGAACTTGAGCGCCCGGCCGCCCGGCGTCGTCTCCGGGTTGCCGAACATCACGCCGATCTTCTCGCGCAGCTGGTTGATGAAGATGGCCGTCGTCTCGAAGCGCGACAATGATCCAGCGAGCTTGCGCATGGCCTGCGACATCAGTCGCGCCTGGAGGCCGACGTGAGCGTCGCCCATCTCGCCCTCGATCTCCGCGCGCGGGACGAGCGCGGCAACCGAGTCGACGACGACCAGCGCGAGCGCGCCCGATCGCACGAGCATGTCGGCGATCTCGAGCGCCTGTTCCCCCGAGTCCGGCTGCGATACCAAGAGCTCGTCGATGTTGACGCCGAGGCGCTGTGCGTACGTCGGGTCGAGCGCGTGCTCGGCGTCGACGAACGCGGCGATTCCCCCCGCGCGTTGCGTCTCCGCGATGATGTGGAGGCACACGGTGGTCTTGCCGGACCCCTCGGGGCCGAAGACCTCGACGACGCGGCCGCGCGGGATGCCGCCGACGCCGAGCGCGATGTCGAGCGCGATCGACCCCGTGGCGACCACGGAAACGCCCGCGCCCATCGGATGCTCACCGAGCCGCATCACGGCACCCTTGCCGTACTGCTTCTCGATCTGCGTCAGCGCGACGTCGAGCATCTTCTCTCTGTCCATGGCAAAGCCTCCTCTGCCCCTGCCGATGCCCCTCCCGAGGGGCATCGGCAACGCTAGTGCGGGGGTCTGACACCAGGCCGACGTCCCGACGACACCATTACAGCGGTGTAGTTACGTTCTTGCAACCCTGTGTTTTTGGGGACTTATCGCTCGCGCATTGGGGACGGTACCCGAACACGTGTTCGATTTCAACCACCGAGCGCGAACGTCGCGACCGGCTCGTACACCGGGGCGGGTCTCCGCAGCTGGCTGCGGAACAGGATGAGGCGATCGACCGCGAACTCGTCGGATCGCACGGGCGTCGGGATGTCGCCGATCGTCGTCGGCGGATCGAAACGCGCGACCGTGAGGTGCGGCGTGAACGCGCGCTTCTCGGGGGTGAACTCGCGCTCGAGCGCCGCGTCGAGGGCCGCCGCGATCTGAGTGAGCACCCCCATCGGGTCGTCGAGCCCGGCCCACAGCACCCGGGCACGCCGCTCGTTCGGGAACGCGCCGAGACCGCCGACGCGGGTGCGAAACGGCGGGCTCGCGAGAGCGACGTCCTGGATCGCCTCGGTCACCCAGTCGACCAGGCGCGGCCAGGTGGCGCCGAGGAACTTGACCGTCACGTGCTGGTTCTGCCTCGGGACCCACCTCGCACGAGGATGCCGTTCCCGCAGGTCCGCAACGGCGGCCTCAACGAGCTCCCGGATGGGTTCCGGGATCTCGAGCGCGATGAACAGCCGCAGCGCACGCGCGCGCTCAGGAGGGGCGCGGTCCCTCGCCATCAGATCAGGCTAGGCCCCGACGGGAGCGACAGACCTCCGAGGTAGCGGCGAACCAGATCGAGCGCCGCCTGCTCCGACCAGCGCAGCACCGTCGCCCGATCGCCGGGCGCACGGAGCAGACGGGCGTGGGCCAGGTCGTTAGCGTCGATGGCCAACCACACGACGCCGGGCGGTGCTCCATCATGCGGGTCGGGTCCCGCCGAGCCGGTTAGCGAAACGGCGACGTCGGCGTCGAATGCGCGTCGCGCCCCGGAGGCCATCTCTCGAGCGGTCGCCTCGCTTACCACTCCGTCTCGCCGAATGGTCTCGGCGGAGACGCCGAGGAGGGACTTCTTCGCGTCGGGGGTGTAGACGACGGCGGAGCCCTTGAAGTACGAGGACGAACCCGGCGCGTCGGTCAATCGCTTGGCCAGCCCGCCGCCGGTCAACGACTCGGCGCAGGCGAGTGTGCGCCGAGCTGCCTTCATTTCGCGGCCGACCACTTCCTCGAGGTCCTCGTCCGCGGTTGAGTAGACGACATCGCCGAGCCGATGCACGATCTCGTCGAGGACCGGCCGGATCAGTTCGTCGGCGTCTCGCAGGGTGGCGGCTTTCGCCGTCACCCTGACGCGAACCTCTCCCCCGCCGGCGAGGTACGCGACCGTCGGATTCGTCGAGCGGTGGAACAGGTCGTCGAGAAGCTCGGCGATCCTGGACTCCGCCATGCCGACGCATCGGAGCTGCTTCGATTCGATGCCGGCCGGACCCGTGGCTGCCTGGAGACGAGGGACAACGGCCGCACGCATCATTTGGCGCATCTCGGCGGGAACGCCGGGGAGCGCGAAGACGATCGCTCGCCCCGCCTGCACGATGAGCCCCGGTGCGCTCCCACGCTCGTTCTCGATGATCTCGGCGGCGCGCGGGGCATCCGCCTGCCGCAGATTCGACGATGGCATGTCCCGCCCCATCGCCTCGAAACGCCGACGAAGGGCCAACTCGATCTCGGGATGGCGCACCAGCTCCGCACCGAGGACTTCAGCGACGGCCTCACGCGTGATGTCGTCCTGCGTCGGACCGAGGCCCCCCGTCACGATGACGGCGTCCGATCGCGCGGCCGCAATCCGCAGCGTCTCGACGATCCGTTCGTGGTTGTCTCCGACGACCCCGTGGTAGAGCACGTCGACGCCGATCTTCGCGAGGAGCTCCGAGATCCACTGGGCATTGGTGTTCGCGATCTGCCCGAGCAGAAGCTCCGTACCGACGGCGACGATCTCCGCCCGCACCGATCAGACGCCCGGCGTCGCCGTGCTCGCGGCTGGGTAGCTGAACGTCCGCTTCCACGGACGCGACGACGACCCCGGCGTTCCGAGGTCGCGGCCGGAAATGACCACGTTGGCGGTGGCGCCTCTGGAAAGGCGGATCGTGATCGAGACGTCCGCGACGAACGCGCGGCTCTCGCCAGGCAACAGGGTGAACTTGACCGGCTCGGCGGAGTCGGCCCGCACGGCCACATCGACGGGCTCGTCCTGTGTCGACACAGCCAATGAGATGCCCGGCCCGACGGCCTCACCCAGCGATTCGTCGTCAACCGAAGACGCCGGTGGAGGCGCCGACGCCCGCGTCGACAGGACGCCGAACGCCGCCGCGACGATGACGAGCGTCGCAGCGATCATGGCGACGAGGCGGTAACTGTCCCTGCGTCTCGGCGCCCCGACGACGGCCTCGTTCGGTAGCGGCCGACCCGCGGGGACACCGGTGGCGCCGCCGGCGCGCTGCGCGTACCGCGACAGGACCCGGTCCGCGGGAAGCCCCAGGTAGGTCGAGTACGACCTCAGGCATCCCCGCACGTACACCTCGCCGAGGAGCTTGTCGAAGTCCTCCGCCTCGAGCGCCTGGATGAACTCCTGTCGGATCCTGGTGTCCCGGCTCGCCTCGCCGATCGAGACGCCGCGCGCCTGTCTGGCCTTGCGGAGCGCCGGGCCCACCCCGATCGTCGAACGCTGCACGCAACCTCCATCGTGCGGTCCCGGGGTCCCGGGCATCCTACCCCTAGCGGCACCGATACACTCCGGACGTGACGGAACCCGAGCCCGATCTCGTCACGGTGTTCGTCGAGATCCCGACGGGCTCGAGGAACAAGTACGAGTACGACCCGGCGACCGGGCACATCGTGCTCGACCGCCTCTTGTTTACATCGATGCAGTACCCGGCGGATTACGGATTCATCGAAGGGACGCTGGGAGGCGACGGCGACGCCCTCGACGCTCTCGTGTTCGTCGGGGAGCCGACGTTCCCCGGCTGCCGCATCCACGCCCGGCCGATCGGCTTGTTCCGGATGCGTGACGAGAAGGGGACGGACGAGAAGATCCTCTGCGTCCCGCTCCGAGACCCCACCTGGTCACGCATCCACGACCTGACGGAGCTGAACGAGAACCTCCTGCGCGAGATCGAACACTTCTTCGCGGTCTACAAGGTGCTGGAGAACAAGGTCGTTTCGACGCAGGGGTTTGGGCCTCGGGACGAGGCGCTCGCGGTGATCGACGAGGCACGCCGGGCAGCGACCAGCGCCGGGAGCTGAAGGTCCTAGTCCGTGCGCCCGATGCGCCCGCCATCCACGGGCGATTACGTTTGGCGGATCCGGCCGGAGGTCCGATGCGATCGGGAACGAGAACCTATCCACCGCCGCGATCGCCTTTCGAGTCGATCGATACGCCGTCGACGTCCGATCTGAGGACGGAGCCCCGCGTCCGCTACCTGGTGGTCTCCGGACGGCAGGACGACGGGCCGTGGGGTCCGATCGGCGCGGTCTGGTTGTCGAGCGACGGCGTGAGGGGCGGTTTCCTGGTGCATCCCTGGGCGATCGAGCGGGGCGGCGAGATGGCCCGTGGGTACCGTGGCGCGCTGGCGCGCGGGTTCACGCCGTCGACGATCTACGAGTACTGGGCGACCGAGCCGTGGACGTCGAGCGTTGTCGTCGACGAGGAGCGTTCGGCGGGAAGCCTTCTTCTCGTGAACGAGCTCCTCGCCGTCTTGTAGCTGCACGGAGGCTACCGCTCGCGCTTCGCGCTCGCTTCTTGAGCCCCACCCGGCGGGCTCACGTGCCGGCGCGGGACTCTGTCCACTCGTCCGGCGTGACAAGCACGTCCCGCGCCTTCGAGCCCTGCGACGGCCCAACGATCCCGCGCTCCTCCAACAGGTCCATCAGACGTCCGGCGCGAGCGAACCCCACCTTCAGCTTTCGCTGGAGCATGGACGTCGACCCCAGCTGCGAGCGGATGACGAGGTCCGCGGCCTGCTCGAGCAGGTCGTCGTCGCCTCCGAGGCCCGAGTCGTCCTCGCCCTCGATGGGCGGACGGCCGAGCCCTTCGACGTGGGCCTCGTACGCGGCTTCGCGCTGCGCGCGGATCCACTCGGAGACGCCTTCGATCTCCTTCTCGGTCACCCAAGCGCCCTGTAGCCGCGCCGGTTTCGACGCGGACGACGGCGCGAACAGCATGTCGCCGTGGCCCACGAGCTTCTCGGCGCCGTTCATATCCAGGATCACTCGCGAGTCCGCCTGGCTCGACGTCATGAGCGCGATGCGGCTGGGGATGTTGGCCTTGATCAGGCCGGTCACGACGTCGACGCTCGGGCGCTGCGTCGCGACGACTAGGTGGATGCCGACGGCGCGGGCCATCTGGGCGATCCGGCAGATGGCGTCCTCGACGTCGCGCGGCGCGACCATCATGAGGTCGGCGAGCTCGTCGATTACAACGAGGATGTACGGCAGATCCGCGAACGCCTCCTCCCTCCCCGGCGGAATGCGCAGCGTCCCCTCGGTCAAGCCAGCGCGATAGCCGTCGATGTCGCGAACGCCGACCGTCGCCAGGAGCTCGTACCGGTGTTCCATCTCACGAACGACCCATCCGAGCGCCTCCGCGGCGCGCTTGGGGTGGACGATCACCGGTGAGAGCAGGTGTGGAAGGTCCGCGAAGTGGGAGAGCTCCACGCGCTTGGGGTCGACCAGGACGAGCTTGACCTCATCCGGCGTCGACCGCATCAGCACACTCGTAATGAAGCCGTTGATCAGACTCGACTTCCCGGCGCCCGTCGCGCCGGCGATCAGCAGGTGCGGCATCTTGGTGAGGTTCACCATCTGCGCGCGGCCATGCACGTCTTTCCCGAGCGCCACGGACAGCGGATGCCGGTCGTCCTTACTCGCCGCGCGAAGGACATCGCCAAGCATCACGAAGTCTCGAACTTTGTTCGGAACCTCGACGCCGATGGCCGACTTGCCCGGGATCGGCGCGATGATGCGAACGTCGGGGGTCGCGAGCGCGTAGGCGATATCCTCGGCCAGGTTCAGGACCTTGTTGACTTTCGTCCCGGCCTCGACCTCGACCTCGTACATCGTGACCGTAGGACCGCGGTGCGCGGCCACGACGTGCGCCGGCACGCCGAAGGTGTGGAACGTCCGCTCGAGCGCCTCCATCGTGTGCTCCTGATCGAGCGAATTACCGGCCGACGACGGAGCCGTGCGGAGGAGGTCGATGGGTGGGAGCGCGTACACGCCGCTCGGCGTCGGCCTCGTCGTAGTCGGCGCCGGTGTGTCCGCCTCCGGGGAGTCCTCGTCGAGAAGGACATCGGGCTCGACGTCGTTGCGGACGTCCACGATCGGAAACGACGCAATGGAGTCCGTCCGGACGGGTCGAGGCCGTGGCACGAACGGTTCGTCGTCGACCTCGGCCTCCTCGTCGTCCGACGACTCGTCGAGCCGTGAGCGCTGGGCCGAGCGCCGTTCCGAGAGCGACGCCCATATCGTGGACAGCGGCGTTCCGGAGAAGATCAGAAGGCCGAGCACGCCAAGACCGGCGCCGACGATGGCGGATCCCACGACCGACAGCGCAGCCGACAGCGGCCAGGCCGCTACGGCGCCGACGACGCCGGCCGCGTCACGGACGGCCTCGTAGCCGGCGATGGGCTTAGGGTTGCCTCGCAGAAGCGAGAGGAGTGTGAGCCCCCCGACGGTCGCGATGAAGAAGCCGATGAACATGCGCACTCGCTGCTCGTCCACGGCGTCGCGAAGGAGCAGGACCCCCCAATAGAGCGCGATGACCGGGAGAGCTACCGCGGCCGCACCCACGACGGCGTGAACAGCCACGTTGATGCCGTGCCCCACGACGCCGGCCGCGTCGAACCACACCGCGAGCGCGCCGATCAGCGAGAAAACAACGAGCCCGATGCCGGCGGCGTCGCGCGCCCACGGCGCTAGATGCTCCCGAACCGGCGTGCGCTTCGGCGGAGCGGCACGCTTGCTCGCGGGCGTGCGCCGCTTGGTCTTGCTCGCCACTACACCTCCAGGATGACCGGCAGGATCACCGGCTTTCGCTGCGTGACCTCATAGAAGTACCGGCCGAGCGTCCGTCGGACGGCCTGCTCGAGCACGGTACGGTCGACGGCCTCACCGGTCGCCGACTCCCGCAATGCAATCATGACGCGGTCGCGGCCCTGTTCAAGGATGTCCCCGGCGGCCTCGTCGAAGACGAATCCCCGATTCGCCACGTACGGTCCCGCTACGAGGTCGCCGCGGTGCGCGTCGATCGCGAGCACGACGACGACTACACCGTCGGCGGACAGCTTCCGCCGGTCGCGGAGCACGGCCTGGCCCACGTCGCCGATGCCGAGGCCATCGACGAACGTCATGCCCGCGGGGACGCGCCCGATGAGCTCGACCTTCTCGCCGACCTCGACCTGGTCGCCGTCCTCACAGACGACGACATGATCCGGCGGCACGCCCACCTCCGTCGCGAGCTTCGCATGGTGCGCGAGGTGGCGGCGTTCCCCGTGGATCGGGACGAACCACCGGGGCCGAACGAGCGACAGCATCAGCCGCAGCTCCTCCTGGGCGCCGTGACCGGAGGCGTGCACCGGAGCGGACGGAACGTGGTAGACGTCGGCGCCGGAGCGATACAGGCCGTCGATCACCCGGTGGATCGCGGGCTCGTTTCCCGGGATCAGCGATGACGACAGGATCACGGTGTCGCCCTCACGAAGCTTCACCCACTTGTGCTGCTCGGCCGCCATCAGCGACAGTGCGGACAGCGGCTCGCCCTGAGAGCCCGTCGAGATCACGACGACGCGCGACGGATCCAGCCGGTCCAGGTCCTCGATCAGCACCACGTCCTCCTCCGGGACGCTCAGCAGTCCGAGGCGCCGGGCGGCGTCGACGCTCTGGTGCATGGAGCGGCCGAGGAACGCGACGACCCGCTCCGCCGCGCGGGCGGCGTTGACGACCTGCTGGATCCGGTGGATGTGACTCGAGAAACACGCGACGACGACGAGCTGGGGCGCCCGCGCGACGATATCCGCGAGGACGGGCCCGACACTGCGCTCGCTGGCGGTGTAGCCAGCTTCCTCCGCGTTGGTCGAGTCGGAGAGCAGAAGGTGGACGCCGCGGCCCGCCTCCTCGGCGAGCGCGTGCAGGTCGGTCGGACGGCCGTCGAGCGGCGTCTGATCGATCTTGAAGTCACCCGTATGGAGGATGGAGCCGACGGAAGTGTCGATGGCGAGGGCGACCCCCTCGGGGATGGAGTGAGTGACGCGCATGAACCGCATCGAGAAGGGCCCGACGCGTTCCGCTTTGCCCGGCGCAATAGGACGGAACGACGCACGTTCGCGGACTCCGTGTTCCTCGAGCTTTCCGGTCAGCAGCGCGAGCGTGAACGGCGTTCCGTAGACGGGAAGAACGCGCCCCTCGAACTCCCGCAGCAGATACGGGAACGCCCCGATGTGGTCCTCGTGGCCGTGCGTGAGGACGACTGCCTCGAGACGGTCCGCACGCTGACGAACGTACTCGAAGTCCGGCAGAACGAGGTCGATCCCGGGCATTTCTGCGTGTGGGAAGGACAGCCCGCAGTCGATGACGAGCATGCGACCGTCCAGTTCGACGACGGCCATGTTCCGACCGACCTCGCCCACACCGCCGAGGAAAGCCACGCGGGCGATGCCCCGTTCTTCCGGGGGGCTACCGCTCGCGCCTTCGCGCTCGCTACTTGACCCCCCCGAACCCCCCCGTGACGAGGCGTTGTCGGGTTCGTCAAACGAGTCCGGCATCGGAAAGGGCCTTCTCGATCCTCGCGCGCTCGTCCCTCGTTGCCGGGACGAGAGGAAGCCGCGGCGGACCAGCGGGCAGCCCCAGGATGTCGAGCGCCGTCTTGACGGGGATGGGGTTGGTTGTGATGAACAGGGCGTTGAACAACGGCGAGAGCTCCTCGTGCACCTTGCGGGCGGCCGGAATGTCGCCCGACAGCACGAGATCGGTCAGATGATGGATCCGATCCCCGACGACGTGCGCCGCCACCGACACGACGCCGACGCCGCCGAGACACAGATAGCCGAAGGTAGCCCAATCGTCTCCCGAGTACACCTCGAAATCCGTCGGCGCCTCCGAGATGAGCCTCGAGATCGCTTGGAAGTCGCCGGTCGAGTCCTTCACCGCGACGATGTTCGGCACCTCCGCCATCTGCAGCAGCGTCTCGTGCTCGATCCGGATCCCGGTTCGCCCCGGGATGTTGTAGGCGATCACGGGCAGATCGACGGCGGACGCCACGCGCGTGAAGTGTTCGAGCAGGCCTCGCTGCGGCGGCTTGCTGTAGTACGGCGTGACGATGAGCAGCCCAGCGGGGCCGAGTTTCTCAGCCTCGCGTGAGAGCTCGATCGTCTCCGCCGTGTTGTACGTGCCCGTGCCACAGATGACCTTGCCGTCGTCGCCCGCCGCCTCGAGCACGGCGCGGAACAAGTCGAGCTTCTCGCGATCGGATAGCGTCGGCGACTCCCCGGTCGAGCCGGCCACGACGACCGAGTCGGTGCCGTGTTCAAGCAAATGGCGGGCGAGCCGCTGCGCGCCGTCGAGGTCGAGCGAGTGGTCCTGCCGGAAGGGGCTGACCATCGCGGTCACCACGGCGCCGAACCGTGCGGCCATAGATCCTCCTCACGTCCGTCGGCGGGAGCCGAGGCACCCTACCATCGGCGGTCGCGGCCTCACAATCGCCTCATCGGCCACTTGTTGCACACGCGAAGTGCGCGTGGCTCGCGAGCTTTGCGTTCCGCATGCGTCGGGGAGTCCCGGCGCGCTTATCCTAGCCGCGTGCCGCGTATCTACACCAAGACCGGCGACGACGGCACGACTGGCCGGCTCTTCGGCGGACGAATCTCCAAGGCCGACTCGGTCGCGGAAACCGTCGGCAGCGTCGACGAGACGGTCGCGGCTCTCGGCGTGGCGCGTGCCCTTTGCGAGGACGTTCCACTCGCGGACGAACTCCTCGGCCTGCAGCGAGACCTGTTCGTCCTCGGCGCCGACCTCGCGACCAACCCGGCGGAGCGGTCGAGACTCGAGCCCGGCATCTCGCTCGTGAGACGTGAGATGGTCGGTCGCCTTGAGGACCGAATCGACGTCATCGTCGCCGAGCATCCGCCTCCGAACGCGTTCGTCGTGCCGGGGGCGAATCCGCTTTCCGCGGCCCTGGACGTAGCGCGCAGCGTCGCGCGGCGAGCGGAGCGCCGGGCCGTTTCGCTTCGGGAAAGTGGCGCCGAGGTAAACGCGGAGGCGCTCCGCTACCTCAACCGGCTGTCGGATCTGCTGTTCGTCACGGCCCGGTGGATGGCCGGCGAGTCCGAGCCGCCGAGCAGGCCGGATTAGACCGCGGCGCCTACCGCCGAACGAAGGCGCCGTAGTTGTCCCCGCCGACGAGCAGAACCGCGAGGCCGATGTTGCGGACCTCAAGGCCCGAGAACTCGACGTCGAAGTCGGAGCTCGAGCCGTCCGGGGTGGGGGCGGCGCCGTCGACGGTTCCATCCACGCGGCGGCCGTCGCGAGCATCGAGCAGGTAAAAGCTGGGGGGCGGGAGTTCACGGCCGGTCTCGTTGTCGATCCGAAGCGTTCCCGCGCCGGCCCGCAGCTCGAGCGTCGCGACGAGCCCCGCGTTCTGATAGACGTACACGCCCGTTCCGGGCGCAACGCTCGTCGGCAGCGCGGCCGTCGGAGGTCGCGTCGATCCTTCGGCTGCGGGGCCGTTCGCGACGTTGTCGGTACACCCGGCGGCCAGGGCGGCGAGGACGATCACGGATGCGATCAGGCGACCGGGACCCCTCATGAGCCGGGCATGATACGCGAGGGCTCATCGTCGATGTCCATGCCGCGGAAGCTACGTAGCGGCGAGTCCGTCGAATACGTCCGTGAGCGGAGGTGCGGCCACGTCGCGCTCCGGCCAGGCGATCTCGAAGGTCTCGTGCGACAGGACCTCCGGCCACAGATCTTGCGGGAACTCCTCGAGGTCCTGCGCCTGCGTGCGATGCTCGCGTAGCGCATCGAGCTTCTGCTTGACGACGGGCGAACAGTCGACGCGGACGCCAATCCGCTCGTCCGGCACGCCGCGCGGCTGGAACGGCTCCGTAGGGTCGGGCGGATCGAGCCCACGCGCCCGGAGCTCCGCCGCCAACCGTGTGAGGTCTCCCTCCGCGAGCGCGACGTGCAGCAACCGCTCGGGCAGGGCGCCGAGGTCCTCGCGGGCGGCGTGGAACGCCTCCCTAGCGGCGTGGCCGACCGCGACGTGGTCGTCGTGGCCGGTGATCCCCTCCGGACCGAATGTGACGGCGATCTCCGGGCGAAACCCCTCGAGCTCCTCCGCGAATCTCGACGCGAGCTCGGGCCGGGGAACCTCCGCGACGTGGCCGTCTCGGTAGCCGAGGAACCGCAGGTCGGCGCGCACGCCGAGGACCCGGTACGCGGCGGCCGCCTCGGCCTCTCGCACGCCCCCGAGCGTCTCGCGCGTCGCCAGCGAGGCATCGGCGATGCGGCCCGCCTCGCCACTGGTCGCGAACACAACCAGGAGTTCGAGCTCGTCGGCGTGCAACGCGCACGTTCCCGCGATACCGAATGCGTCGTCGTCCGGATGGGCGAACAGGGCGGCGAGCCTGCGCCTCACCAGATCACCGCAGCCCGACCGTCGGCGGCCATCGCGCCACGGGTTCCATCGGGGGCCATCATGCAACGAGCATGACGTCGCGCATCACGTTGGCGCGATCACATCAGGGTAGGTCGAGGAGCGGTTCGAGCCCGACGGTCAACCCGGGCCGCGTCGAGACGTCGCGTACGGCGAGCAGCACGCCGGGGATAAACGACGTGCGGTCCGTCGAGTCGTGGCGGATGATGAGTGTCTGTCCCTCGCTGCCGAGGATGACCTCCTGATGCGCGACGAGTCCCGGCAGGCGAACCGAGTGGATCCGCACGCCGTCGACCGCTCCCCCACGGACCGCCTCGACGCTTTCCCTACCGCGCCCGAGATCTGCGCCGCCCGTCGCCGCGACGATTCGACGCGCCGTCGCGAGCGCGGTCCCCGACGGGGCGTCGACCTTCCCGGCGTGGTGTAGCTCGATGATCTCGGCGGCCGGGAAGTATGGCGCCGCGAGGCCCGCGAATCTCTGCATCAACACTGCGCCGATGGCGAAGTTGGGCGCGACGACGACGTTGGATTCGGCGCTGTCTTCCTCGAGAAGTTGTCGGATCGTGTCGAGATCGCGATCCGAGACGCCGGTCGTCCCGACGACGACGTGGATCCCGTGCGCGATGCACCACCGAACGTCGTCCATGACGACGTCCGGATGCGTGAAGTCGACCGCGACCTCAACCTCGGCCTCCAGAAGCCGGTCGAGCTCGTCGCTGATCGGGACGTTCAGACCGGGTCGCCCGATCAGCCGGCCGATGTCATGACCAACGTCCGATCGGTCGATGGCAGCAACGAGCGCCACATCGTCGGCGTCGACGATCGCGCGGCACACGATCAGACCCATCCGGCCGCGCGCGCCGATGACACCGGCGCGGATCATCGAAACGCGTCCCTCGAGAACGGTCCGATGACCGCGAGCGACATCGGCTGCGAAAGCACTCGCTTGGCGACGCCGCGCGCTCCGTCGTAAGTGACCTCGTCGATCCGCTTGAGCGTGTCGTTCACCGTGAGGATCTCGCCGTGCGAGATCTCGGACTTCCCCAGTCGAGACATCCGCCCCGAAGGATCATCCAGAGACAGCACGAGCGAGCCCTTCATGTGCCCCTTCGCACGCTCGAACTCCCGCTCGCTCAGGCCGCCGTCGGCGACGTCCTGCAGCTGCTCGCGCAGGATCGACAACACCTCTCCCGCGCGTCCGGGAGTCGTCCCGGCGTAGGCCGCAAACAGGCCCGCGTCGACGAACATCGTGTGATAGCTGTACACCGAGTACGCGAGCCCGCGTTTCTCGCGGACCTCCTGGAACAGTCGCGACGACATCCCTCCTCCCACCGCGACGTTGACGATGCCGAGCGCGAACCGATCGGTGTCGCTCCGCGACAGGCCATTGGTGCCCAGGACGATATGTGCCTGCTCGGTCTTTCGGCGACGGACGCGTCTGCGGCCCGAGGGCAACGGTGCCTGGCCGATCTCGCGAAGATTCCACGCGGCTGGACCCTCCGATCGGACCTGGCCAGTGTCGACGTGTTCGCCGATCGACTCGACGAGCTGCTCGTGTCGCAGATTGCCGGCCGCGACGACCACGAGGTTTGCGGGAACGTAGTGCCTTCGATAGAAGCGACGGATCTGCGCCGGCGTCGCCTCGCGGATGCTGCCGACCGTGCCGAGGATCGGACGCCCGAGCGGATGGTCCGGCCAGAGCGTCTCGTTGAATAGATCGTGAATGGCGTCGTCCGGTGTGTCCTCGTGCATGTTGATCTCCTCGAGGATCACCTGTCGCTCGGCGTCGACGTCCGCCGGTCGGATGACGCTGTTCTGCAGCATGTCGCACAGATACTCGACGGCCATGGGGACGTCGCGGTCCCGCACGCGCGCGTAGAAGGAGGTGTACTCCTTCGCCGTGAACGCATTCACGTCGCCGCCCACCGCGTCGAAGGCCTCGGCGATATCTCGAGCAGAGCGCGTCCTCGTTCCCTTGAACAGAAGGTGCTCGAGAAAGTGACTCGATCCGCTGATCCTTGGTGGCTCGTCGCGCGAACCGGCGAGTACCCAGAACCCGAGCGCGACCGATCGAACGCCGGGCATGCGCTCGGTGAGAACGCGCAGACCCGACGTGAACTCGGTGCGGCCGATCGCCATGCGGCGCTACTCCACGGGCGTGTCGGAGCGCTGCGGTTGCGGCCTCGGCTCCCGATCCCGACGGGGGCCGCGGTCGCGGCTACGTCCCCGATCCCGATCACGCGGGCCACGGTCGCGTCGCTCGCGCGGCGGCTCGGGCTCGGTTCCCTCCGGGACGGCCCACTCTTCACCGGTCGGCCTCAGACTGATCCTCCCGGTCGGATCGATGTCCTGGATCTCCACGTCGAGGATGTCGCCTTCCTTGAGGCCGGATTCCTCGACGCTGTTGAGGCGCTTGCCACGCCCGAGCTTCGAGATGTGCACGAGTCCATCGCGCCCGGGAACCAGGTTCACGAAGGCGCCGAACGTCGTTGTCTTCACGACCTTGCCGTTGAACCGCTCGCCGACCTGCAACGGTCGCGGGTTCGCGATCTCGTCGATCATCTTGGCCGCCTGGTCCGCGCCCTGTCCCTCGCGCGATCCGATGAAGACGGTGCCGTCGTCCTGGATGTCGATGTCGGCGCCCGTGGCCGCGATGATCTCGTTGATGCGCTTGCCCTTGGGGCCTATGACCTCGCCGATCTTGTCGACTGGGATCTGGATCGTCAGGATCCGCGGCGCCTTCGCGTTCACGACGTCGCGAGGCCCGGAGATGGTCCGCAGCATCGTCTCGAGGATGAACAGTCGCGCCTCGCGCGCCTGCTTCAGCGCCTGGCCCAGCGCCTCGGCGGGCAGCCCCGTCACCTTCATATCGAGCTGGATCGCCGTGACCCAGTCGCGCGTCCCTGCGACCTTGAAGTCCATGTCGCCGAGGGCGTCTTCGGCGCCGAGGATATCGGTGAGCGTAACGTAGCGATCGCCCTCGGCGATCATGCCCATCGCGATGCCGGCCACCGGTGACTTGATGGGCACGCCCGCGTCCATAAGGGACAGGGTCGACGCGCAGACGCTGGCCATCGACGTCGAGCCGTTGGACGATAGGACGTCCGACACCAAGCGCAGCGTGTAGGGGAACTCGTCCTCGGGCGGGATCACCGGGACCAGCGCGCGCTCGGCCAGCGCGCCGTGGCCGATCTCCCGTCGACGTGGCGAGCCGATCCGCCCCACCTCACCCGTCGAGAACGGCGGGAAGTTGTAATGGTGGATGTACCGCTTCGACTCCTCGGGGTCGAGCGTGTCGATCATCTGGTTCATCCGCAGCATCCCCAGGGTGGTGACGTTGAGGACCTGGGTCTCGCCGCGCTGGAAGAGCGACGAGCCGTGCGCCCTCGGCACGAGACCGACCTCAGAGTGCAGCGGTCGGATGTCCTCGATGCCGCGCCCATCGAGCCGAACGCCCTCGTTCAGCACGCGCTCCCGCATGATCTTCTTCTGGAGATCCTTGAAGGCCGGCGAGATCTCGGTAGAGGCCGCGAGGAATGCATCCTCGCCCCACGCCGCGATCAGGTGGTTCTTGAGCTCCTCCTTCACGCGGGCGAGCGCCTCTTCGCGCTTGCGCTTGTCGGGGACGATAGCCGCGCGGACCCGCTCCGCGGCGAACGACTCGACCTCTCGCCACGTCGACTCGCTGTAGAGCGGTCTGGGCTCGAACGGGATGGACTCGATCGACATACGCGCGAGAAACTCGTTCTGGAAGTCGATGACCTCCCCGATCGCGCGCTTCGCCGCCTCGAGCCCTTCGGCCACGACCTCCTCGGTCGGGGCGACCGATGCACCGCCGTCCCGCAGCAGCTGCCACGTCTCGTCCGGCGCCTCGCCCTCGATCATCAGGACGTCGATCCCGCCCCGTTCGTTGCGGCGGCCGGCGACCACCACGTCGAACGTAGCCTGTTCGAGGTCCTGGAACGTCGGGTTGACCCGCCACTCACCGCCGATGAGACCCATACGGACGGCGCCGATCGGCCCGTCGAACGGAAGACCCGCCGCCATCGTCGCGACGCTTGCGGCGTTGATGCCCGGGATGTCGTACGGGTTTGCCATGTCGACGGACAGCACCGTGATGACGACCTGGACCTCGTCGCGGAAACCCTCCCTGAAGGTCGGGCGAAGCGGCCGGTCGGTCAGCCGCGCTGTAAGGATCGCGGTCTCGGACGGCCTGCCCTCACGTCGAAAGAAGCCGCCGGGGATCTTGCCGGCCGCATACATCCGCTCCTCGACGTCGACGGTCAGCGGGAAGAAGTCGATGCCCTCGCGAGGCGCCGCGGTCGTGCATGTCCCGAGCACCTCTGTCTCGCCGAACGTCACGACGACGGAGCCCTGCGCCTGAAGCGCGAGCTTGCCCGTCTCGAAGGTCATTGTCTGACCTCCGATTGTCTTGCTGAGATTCGTGATGGCCATTGGCCGTTCCTCCTTGATGAGCGCCGCCTGAGCGGCGCGTCCGGACAGGGCGTGTGGTCCGGGGCGGGGGAACCGCCAGGTTGTCAGTGGTGAGCCACCGACACCCGCTGGTGGGTCGGTGGTTCGCAACTGATAACCGACGGGCTTCTCCCTCCCCAACGGGGCGTTCATTGCGTCGTGGGCATCCCTCCCGAAACGGGCGGCCGGTCGACCGCGGTCACGTCACCGCCGAAGACCCAGGCGGGCGATGAGCTCGCGGTACCGCTCGATGTCCTCGCGCTTCAGGTAGTCGAGAAGGCGGCGACGGCGGCCGACGAGCATCAACAGGCCGCGGCGCGAGTGGTGATCCTTCTTGTGAGACTTCAGGTGCTCGGTGAGGTCAGAAATGCGCCTGGAAAGGACGGCGATCTGGACCTCCGCGGAGCCGGTATCGGCATCTCCACGGCGGTATTCGGAGATGATGTGCGCCTTGGCGTCCTTCGTGAGCGGCATCGTCGAGCACCAAGGCTACCAGCAGCTTCCCGGCTACGACCTTGCGCCGCGCGTTCGACCGTCGGCCGAGACGATCTCGCGGGTACGGCGGACGTCGTCCGCGATCGCGTCCGCGAGCTCCTCGGCGGTCTCGAACCGCTCCTCGTCACGCAGACGCTCCACAAACTCGACGGTGATCGCCTGGCCCACGATGTCTGCCTCGAAGTCGAGAAGGAACGCCTCGATGTGCAGCGGCTCGGTGCCGAAGGTCGGGTTCGTGCCGACGCTGATCGCGGCGACGTGGATGCCGAGCGGCGTTCGCGCGCGGCCCGCGTAGATGCCCACCTTCGGCAGCAGCAGCCGCGGGTACGCGCGGACGTTCGCCGTCGGATATCCTAGGCCGCGTCCCCGGCCGGCTCCCGTGACGACGACCCCGTCGATCGCATGCGGACGCCCGAGCGCCGTCGTTGGCCACCCGAGGTCGCCGTCTGCCAGCGCGTCGCGGATCGACGACGAGGAGACGCCCCTGCCGTCCACCCGCAGCAGCGGCAGCTCCTCGACCGTGAACCCGCGCGGCGGCCCGAGGCCGCGCAGCATCGCGACGTTGCCGAGCGCGCGATGCCCGAAGGTGAAATTGCCTCCGACGACGACGTGTGCGGAGGCGAGTCCGTCGACCAGCACACGATCGACGAACGCCTCGGCCGGCCAGCCGGAGAACTCCGGCGTGAAGGCGAGCACGACGAGCTCGTCGACGCCGCTCTCGGCGATGAGTCCAGCCTTGCGCTCGGTTGTCGTCAGCAATCGCGGCTCGCTCCCGGGCGTCAACACCTCGCGTGGATGACGATCGAACGTCACGGCGACGGAGCGCGCACCGCGCTCGTGCGCGGCCTCGACCGTTCGATCGAACACCTCCCGGTGGCCCAGGTGAACGCCGTCGAAGAACCCGATCGTCACCACGGAGGGATGAGCGTCGCGCTGCAGCGACTCGAGACCCGACCGAAGCTCCACGTCGGGGAGAGTAGTCGCCGTCAACTCGGCTCGACGACGAACGTCAGGACGTCATGCGGGGTCCGGCGGAAGGATAACCTCGGGCCTCGCCTTCCCGCCGTCGTCGCGATAGACACCGATGAGCCGCCCGTCGGGCGAGAAGACGGCATACGGTCCGTCGATGCCGGCCGGGCCGAGGATCGACCCGTTCGACGCGACGCGGGCCTCTTCGGCGCCGAGGTTCAGCCGCGGCAGGTGGGCAACCGCTCGGTCGATGGGCAGCGGCGCCCCGACGCGGTCGGGGGTCAAGGCGTCCCGCAGCGCGAACGGTCCGACCGCCGTCCGAACAAGCCTGGTCAAGTGCGCGCCGCACCCGAGCGCCGCGCCGAGGTCGGCGACGAGCACGCGGACGTACGTGCCGGAGGAGACGATGGCGCGGAAGTCGAGCGACTGCCCAACGAAAGCGATCACGTCGAACGCGTCGACGCGGATCGGACGGGGCTCGGCCTCGACGGCCTCGCCGCGCCGGGCCGCCTCGTAAAGCTTGCGCCCGTCGACCTTGACGGCCGAGTACGCCGGGGGGCGCTGCATGGACTGGCCGGCCAGCCCCGCGACCGCGCGTTCAATGTCGTCGCGACCGACGACCACCGGCGACGTCCGGACAACGGTCCCGTCGGCGTCGAGCGTGTCCGTCTCCTGCCCGAGGCGGGCAGTTCCCTCGTAGGTCTTGTCCAGGCCGCCCAGATAGCGAAGGAGTCGGGTCGCGCGCCCGACGCCAATCACCAGAAGCCCCGTCGCCATCGGATCGAGCGTTCCGGCATGACCGACCTTGCGCGTCCCGAGCGCACGCCGGACGGTATCCACCGTGTCGTGTGAGGTCACGCCTGCCGGCTTGTCGACGAGCAGGATGCCATCTCGGCCGGTCACGGTTTCCGCGTATCGCCTCGCAGCGCCGTGCGCAGAAACTCGAGCGTCGCGGCGAGGCCATGCCTCGATGTGTACCCTGCGGCGAGCCGATGGCCACCTCCGCCGAACGTCCCCGCGACCGCCGCTACGTCGTGTCTGCCTCGGGACCGCAGGCTGACCTTGAACCTCCCATCGCGCTGCTGCTTCACGACGGCGGCGACGTCGACCTCCCGTGCGGTCCTGACGAGGTCTATCAGATCGTCGGTCTCGGAGGGCCGTACCCCGGCCGCGGCGACGTCGGCCTGGGTGAGGTATGTCCACACGAGATCGTTCTCGGTCTCGAGGGTGAGTCGCCTGAGCGCGGTCGCCAGGAGCCGGAGATACGCGGCCGAGCTGTCCTCGTACAGCGCTTGAGCGAGTTCGACGTGGTCGAAGGACCGCTCGCGAAGGTCCGCCGCGACGCGAAGCGTCTGAGGACTGGTGGCGCCGTACTGGAACCGGCCGGTATCGGTGACGAGCCCCGCGTATAGACAAGCCGCTGTCGCCGCCGAGATATGGCCGCCCATCCTAACGACGATTCGGTAGACGACCTCGGCAGTAGAAGACGCGGTCGGTTCGATGACCGGGATCGTCCCGAGGCCCTCGTTACTCACGTGATGGTCGATCCAGACGACCTCGCGCGCAGCGCCTGCGACGGGCGCGAGGGCCCCGAGCCTGTCGAGCGACGCCGTATCGCATGTCACGAGGATTTCGGGGGCCTCGGGAAACTTCCGCATCGGCACGATCGCCTCGGTGCCGGGAAGGAGCAATGCCCAGCGGGGGAGCTCGATCGGCTCGTTGCCGAACGAGCACACGGTGTGCGCGCCGCGCTCGCGTAGGAAGTTCGACAGCCCGAGCATCGAGCCGAGAGCGTCGGCATCCGGGTTCACGTGGCACACCAGCGCGACGTCGTCGGCGGACGAGAGCGCGATAGCGGCGCGCCCGATCGGGTCGGCGAGGACGCCGGTCAGCTCAGCCACGATCGTCTCCGTGCAACCGTCGAATGAGCGTATCGATCCGGTCCGCCGTTTCAGCCGTCGCGTCCTCCTCGAACGCGAGGTTTGGAAGCACCTTCAGCCGAACCTGGGCGCCGATCACGCGCCGCAGGTGCGGCGCCGCCGACCGCAGCGCCGCCGCGCTCGCTCGCCGATCGCGCTCACCGCCCATCGCCGTGTAGTAGACCCACGCGTGCCGGAGGTCGGGCGAGACCTTGACTCCCGTCACGGTCACGAAACCGATCCGCGGATCCTTGAGCCGAGGAATCTCCTCCGCGAGGATCTCTCGAAATTCCTCCGACACGCGCCCCAGCCTCGCGCTGTCGGTCATCGCGATACTCCCCTCGGTTCGATCGGACTCACTCGTCGTCGGGATCGTGCAGCGACAGTTCGGCGTCGATGATCTCGACCTCGACCCATCGATCGACGAACTTCTCGACCTCATGCATCACGCGTCTGAGGTGGTACCCCTCGCCACCGACGGCGCCGACGGCGATCGTCGCGCGCTGCCACAGATCGTGGTGATCGACCTCGGCGACGGAGACGTTGAACTTGGACCGCAGACCGCTCGTGAGAGTCTTCACGACGTGGCGCTTCTGTTTGAGCGACCCGGACGCCGGGATGCGGAGGTCGAAGCGTTCGAGCGCGACGAGCATCTATTCCCTCGCTTGGGTGCCCGCGAGCGGCGTCAGAGCTGACGAGCGACCTCCCGGACCTCGTAGGCCTCGATGACGTCGCCCTCCTTTACGTCCCCGAAGTTCTCGACGCCGTTGCCGCACTCGTACCCCGCCGCGACCTCTCGCACATCGTCCTTGAACCGCCGCAGCGATCCGACTCGGCCGTCGTAGACGACGACGCCGTCTCGAACGACGCGCGCGCGTGCGTTCCGAACGATCGTCCCGTCGACGACCATGCAGCCAGCAACCACGCCGAGCCGGGGTACGCGGAAGGTCGCGCGCACCTCGGCCCGCCCGAGCTCGGTCTCTTGCTTCTCCGGCGACAGCATGCCGGCGAGTGCGCTGCGCACGTCGTCGATGGCGTCGTAGATGACGCGGTAGAGCCGCACGTCCACACGCTCGCGCTCGGCGAGTTCTCGCGCGGCCGCGTCCGGCCGGACGTTGAACCCGATCACCACCGCGCGCGAGGCCATCGCGAGCGAGATGTCGCTCTCGGTGATCGCGCCGACGCCGGTCCGCACGGTGTTCACTCGGACCTCGTCCTGCGGAAGCTTGCCGAACGCATCCTCGAGCGCGCCGAGCGAGCCCTGCACGTCGGCCTTGAGCACGATGTTGAGCTCCGGCACCTCGGCGTCCCGCGCCGCCGCCATCAGGTCGGAGAGCGTCGGAGGCCTGTTCAGCACCAGCTCCGCGGCGCGGACCTTGGCCTCGCGCTCCTGAGCCAGATGCCTCGCCTCGCGCTCGTCCCCCACCTCCCGGAAGTCGTCGCCCGCGTCCGGGACATGCGACCAGCCGAGGATCTGGACGGGCTTGCTCGGACCTGCGGCCGTCACCTGCTTCCCGTTCTCGTCGAGCATGGCGCGGATCTTCGCCCAGCTCGCGCCCGCGACGAGAGCGTCGCCGACATCCAGCGTGCCGCGCTGCACGAGTACCGTCGCTACCGGTCCCCTGCCCCTGTCCAGATTCGCCTCGATCACGGCGCCCCGTGCCCGGCCCTCCGGGTCGCTCTTCAGCTCCTCGACGTCTGCGACGAGCAGGATCGTCTCGAGGAGGTTCTCGAGGTTGGTGCGGGCCTTCGCCGACACGTCGACGAACTCATAGGTGCCGCCCCACTCGGCCGGAACGACGCCGTGCTCGACGAGCTGTTGGCGAACGCGCTGCCGGTCGGCCTCCGGCTTGTCGATTTTGTTCACGGCCACGATGATCGGCACGCCCGCAGCCTTGGCGTGGTCGAGCGCCTCAAGCGTCTGCGGTTTCACGCCGTCGTCGGCCGCAACGACCAGTACGACGATGTCCGTCACCTGCGCCCCACGCGCGCGCATGGCGGTAAACGCCTCGTGGCCGGGAGTGTCGATGAATGTCACCTCGCGTCCGTGTACCCGCACCTGATATGCACCGATGTGCTGCGTGATGCCGCCGAATTCGCCCGCGACGACGTTCGTGCGACGGATGGCGTCGAGAAGCAGCGTCTTGCCGTGGTCGACGTGTCCCATGACCGTCACGACCGGAGGACGAGGCCTCAGCCGACTCTCGTCGACTTCCTCTTCGACCTCGAGCTCCTCCTCGGGGGCGACGATCTCGAGGTCGTAGCCGAGCTCGCTTGCGATGAGGGTGGTCGCCTCGTCCGACAGGGATTGCGTGGCCGTGACCATCTCGCCCACCGAGAAGAGGATCCTCACGATGTCGGCGGCGCCGCGCCCGGTTTTGTCCGCGATCTCCTGCGCGCTCGCTCCGCGCCCGACCCTCAGCACCGGAAGCCCGGGCCTCGGCGCGGGCTCGGCCGGCGCCACGGCGACCGAAGCCGCAGCGGCTGCACCGTTCGCGCTCGGCGACCCCGACAGCGCCTCCTGAGCGACGGCCGGACCTTCCGGTGAGGAGGGCTCGGACACGGCGGGAGCCGACGCCTTCAACGCCTCCTCCGGCGTCACCTGGCGTTTCTCCTCGACCTTCTTCGGGCGCGCCTTCGGCAGCGGTTCCTCTCGAGCCTCGCGGATCTTCGCTTCGGGGACAGCCTTGCCGCCGGAGGCACGAAGGCGCGGGACGGCCTGGTCGGGGACCGATGACGATGCAGTCAGTCCGTCGATGCCCATTTCCTTCAGCGCGGCCAGCAGCTCCTTGCTGGCGACCCCGAGCTCTTTGGCGAGTTCGTGAACTCTCAATTCCTCAACGTCCTTCTTCCATACGTGTTCGTCGTTCGTTCCGCTGCGAGCGGGCCGGGAGTCGCGGCTCCCGCGATCCGCAGGGCCTCGAGTAGCCTACCGGCTCCGCCTGCATCCGGGACCATCCGGAGCGCCCGTGCGAGCGCGCCCCGCCGAATCGCGGAGCCGATGCACTCCTCGTGGCGGTGAACGTACGCGCCGCGGCCGGGCGCCCGGCCGGTCGGATCGGGCCGGATCAGGCCGTCGGGGCCGACCACCACCCGGAGCAGCGAGCCGCGGGCCTCGCGCGCACGACACGCGACGCAGGTGCGGATCGGCCCCGTGCCCCCCGTCCTGGGGGGGGGGGCGGGCGGGGGGGGGCGGCGGGGGGGGGGGGCCCCCGGCGGCGCCCGCCGGGCGGGGGGGGGGG
>JBKOWM010000172.1:0-34948 GCA_046724395.1 Actinomycetota bacterium | reverse complement strand
GGTTCAAACGCCACGGCGAAGCGGCGGTCTTCCTCGGACGCCTGCTGCCGGTGGTCCGCACCTTCATCTCGCTTCCTGCGGGCATCGCTCGAATGAACGCCTGGAAGTTCACCCTGTACACGGTCCTCGGGTGCGTGCCGTGGATCCTCGGCCTTACATGGCTGGGATACGCGCTCGGCCACCGCTGGCGGGAGGTCGAACGGGTGATGCGGCCGATCGCGTGGCTCGTGGCGATCGCGGTCGTCGTGGCGATCGGCGTGTGGATCGAGCGCCGCCGGCGGCGGGTTCGGTCCGAGCGGGCCGCGGATGCCTCGGCGGCAGCCGAGCCGACGAGCACGTTCGACGCCGACGCGACCGCTAACGGACCGGCTCGAAGCGCGCCGTGAAGTGCCGGAGCTGCGGCGGTCCCTCGACGATCCGGTAGCCGGGCAGCGTCGGGGCTCGCTGCGCCACCGAGACGACCACCTCGATCACGTAGTCGATGTGACTCTGCGTGTACGTCCGGCGTGGGATGGCGAGGCGGACGAGGTCCATCGCGGCGGGCTCCTCGGTCCCGTCCGGACGCAGCCCGAACATCACGGTCCCGATCTCGACGCTTCGAATGCCGCCCGCCTCGTACAGACCGACGGCGAGCGAGTGGCCCGGATACCGGAGCGGCGGGACGTGCGGCAGTAGCGCCCGGGCATCGAGGTACACAGCGTGGCCGCCGAACGGCTTTACGACCGGGACACCGGCCCGGTCGAGCGCCTCGCCGAGATACTCGATCGAGCGGACCCGGTATCGGAGGTAGTGCTCGTCAACCACCTCCCGCAGGCCCTGCGCGATCGCCTCGAGATCGCGGCCGGCGAGCCCACCGTACGTCGGGAACCCCTCCGTGAGGATCGTGAGGTTCCGACACCGCTCGGCGAGGCCGTCGTCGTTCATGGCGAGCCAGCCGCCGATGTTCGCAAGCCCGTCCTTCTTCGCGCTCATCGTCATGCCGTCGGCGAGGGAGCCCATTTCCCGCACGATGTCGACGACGGCCCGGCCGGCGTGACCGGGCTCACGACGCTTGATGAACCATGCGTTCTCGGCGAACCGACATGCGTCCAGGAACAGGGGCACCTGGAACCGATCGCACACCTTGCGGACGCCGCGAAGGTTCTCCATCGAGACGGGCTGGCCGCCTCCCGAGTTGTTGGTGACGGTGACGAAAACGACCGGGACGTCCGACGCACGCGCATCGAGGAGCTCCTCGAGCGCGCGAAGATCCATGTTGCCCTTGAACGGGTGATCGATCGACGGCTCGCGGCCCTCGGCGATGACGAGGTCGACCGCCTCCGCGCCGGTGAACTCGACGTTCGCCCGCGTCGTGTCGAAGTGCGTGTTGTTCGGGACCACGCGGCCGGCGCCCCCGACGGCGGAGAACAGAATCTTCTCGGCCGCACGCCCCTGATGCGTCGGGATCACGTGCTCGAAAGGGAACAGCTCGCGGACCGACTCGAGAAATCTGAACCACGATGGAGCCCCCGCGTAGCTTTCGTCGCCGTGCTGGATCGCCGCCCACTGATCGCGAGACATGGCGCCGGTTCCCGAGTCGGTCAGCAGGTCGATCAGGACGTCGTCGGCGTGCAGGTTGAAGAGGTTGTACCCGGCCTCGCCGATCGCGCGGGCGCGTTCGTCTTCGGTGGTGAACCGCAGCGGTTCGACCGAGTGGATGCGGAACGGCTCGACGATCGTCCGGAACCGGTACGGCACCGATCGATGCTATCCCGGGCCGCGGCTCCCCGGGCCGAGATCGAGCCTCATGGTCCACGAGTCACCCAGCTCGCCCACCCTCACGAAGCCGGCTCGCTCGTACATCATGCGCGACCGATTCGACACGGCGACGGACAGCGAGAGCGCCGCGTAGCCGTCCTCTCGGGCGCGCTCGATCAGCCCCTCGAGCAACGCGGTGCCGACCCCCCGTCGGCGGTAGAGGGGGACCACCGCCAGCCCGAGCTCCGGCGTTCGCTCATCGATGAAACCGTAGCCCGGCTCGTCGGCCGTGAACAGTCGGTACCACGCGGCGCCGATCGCGTCCGCCTCGCGCTCGGCGATGACCCCGGCGTCGCCGGGTCGCCGCCATCCGTCGACGTATCGCGCGAGTACGGGGTTGGAAAGCGCCTCGATGACCTCTTCGTGCGGCCAATCCGGGTTCCACGCGGCGGCCTCGTACATCATCTTGCGGAGGAACGGCTCGTCGCCGTGTCCGGCCGGTCGCAGCTTGGTCTGCTCGTCCATCCTCATCCCTCCCTCACAAGCCCGATCTCCGGTGCGACCCGCTGGAGCCCGTCGATCGATGCGGCCAGGAACTCGTCGATCGGCAACCCGATCGAGTCCTCGACGTCGAGCACCTCCGCACGGTTCACGCCGGGTGCGAACGCTTTCTCCTTGAGCTTCTTCTTGACCGACGACACCTTCATGCCGCTCGCGCGCTCCGGACGCACGAGAGCCGCGGCGACGAGCAGGCCGGCAACCGCGTCGGCGTGAACGATCGCTGTGGACATCAGGTCCGTTCGGTACTCGGGCTTCGCGTGCGCCAGCACCCCGTTCACGACGCGCTCGTCGACGCCCGCCTCCCGGAGCCACCCGGCGGCAAGAACGGCGTGGTTCTCGGCGTCGTCGCCCGTGTGATCCTGGTCGAGGTCGTGGAACAGGCCCGTCAGGCCCCACAACTCCTCGTCCTGTCCGAACCGATCCGCGAGCGCGCGCATCACGCCCTCGACCGAGATGAGGTGGCGGAGGGTGGTCTCCTTCAACGTCTTCTTCCCACAGAATGCGATCGCCTCCGCACGCTCCACGCGCTACTCTTTCCCGTCCATCGCGCCCAGGTGGAAGGGCACGCTTGCGACCACGACGCCCGGCTCGAAGAGCAGCAGCCGCTTGATGTAGAAGCCGGTCTGGTTGTGCAGGATGTTCTCCCACCACTTGTCGACTACAAACTCCGGCAGAACCACGGTGACGACCGTCTCTCCCCACCGGGTGTGCTTCCTGACCTCGTTGAGAAGCGGCGGACCGAGATCCCGGAACGGGACCTCGACCACGGAGACCGGGACGGGAATGCGCCGGTTTGCCCACTGGTCGATGAACGTCGGGACGTCGTCCGGATCCGTCGCGAGGTACACCGCCTCGATCGACGCGGGATTCAGCGAGCGTGCGTAGACGGCTGCGCGGACCGTTGCGTCGTGCACGGCCGCGACGGGGATGATCGCCACGCTTCGCAACGGCTCCAGACGCCGCTGGGCGCGACGCTCGACGACTGGACGTTCCTCGGGTAGCAGGGGCACGTCCATCACGACGATGTTCGGCTCGAAGAAGAGCGCGGCCTTCAATACGAGCGCTCGCCGGTCCACCAGGAACTGTCGCCAGCCGTCCGAGCGAAGGGTCTCGGGGATCACGACCGTCACGAAGTCGTTTCGCTCACGCCGCATCGAGCGGAGGTAACGCCGGAGCGAGCGCACCTCCCCACGCTCGGCGCCGGGCAACGGCTGGAGCTGTCCCATCCGAGGCGCCGCCGTCTGCCAGGCATCCCGAACCTCGTCGAAGCGAGCGTCGTCGCCGACGAATAGCGGGATCAGACGCTCGGGTCTGAACGCGCGCAGGTAGAAGACGGCGTCCATCGTCGCGGCGTCCATGTACTCGATGAGGAGCACGAACGTGTTGTGTGCCTCCACATCGGCGGCAAGCCCCTGCGATCGCAGGAGCCGGCCGACGCGTTCGTAATGGCGGTGAACGACGAGGAAGAACGCCACGATGATCGGCATCGCAAGGATCACGATCCATGCGCCGCGCGCAAACTTGGTGATGGTCACGATCACCAGCACGATGCCCGTGGTGATCGCGCCGATCCCATTGATCGCGGCTCGGTGCCGCCAGCCTTCGGTCCTCAACCTCCTCCAGCGTCGGACCATGCCGGCCTGCGACAGGGTGAAGGCAGTGAACACACCGACGACGTACAGCTGGATCAGGCGCGTGAGGTTCGCATCGAACAACCAGATAAGCAGCGACGCCATCGTGGCGAGGACGAGGACGCCGTTCGAGAAGACGAGCCGGTCGCCTCGATTCCGGAACTGAGCAGGCATAAACCGATCGCGAGCGAGGATCGCCGACAGCCGCGGGAAGTCTTGATACGCGGTGTTCGCAGCCAGAATCAGGATTCCGGCGGTGAACGCCTGCAGCACGTAGAAGATGGGACCGCCGTGAAACACGGTCTCGCCGATCTGTGCGAGAACGGACTTAACGCCGTGGATGTCCTCGGAAATGCGCACGTTCAGGGCTCGTGCGAGGAACGTGATTCCCAGGAACATCGTGATGCTGATGCTCGCCATGACGGCGAGGGTCGTGGCCGCATTGCGCGCTTGCGGTCGGCGGAAAGCCTGGACCCCGTCGGCGATCGCCTCAACGCCCGTGAGCGCCGTCGCTCCAGACGCGAACGCCCGAAGGACGACGAACGCCGTGAGCGCGTGCTCGACGGGAAGGTCCAATTGCGACGTCGACGCCACTGGACACCTCGACGCGCACTCCACGAGCCCGGTGATCAGAGTTAGATAAACGGTGAGCACGAACCCGTACGTCGGAACGGCGAACAGCTTTCCGGCTTCCTTCACGCCACGTAGGTTCGCGAGTGTCACGAGCGCCACGAGGGAAACCGCGAGGAGGACGCGGTGTTCGGCCAACGACGGGGCGGCCGACGTGACGGCGATGGTTCCCGCCGTGACGCTGACGGCCACGGTCAACACGTAGTCCGTGAGGATCGCTGCGGCGGCGATCAACCCCGGGATCGTCCCGAGGTTCTCTCGGGAGACGATGTAGGACCCGCCGCCCTGCGGATAGGCAAGAACGGTCTGCCGGTAGGACGAGACCACGATGACGAGCAATAGGGCGATCGCGAACGAGATCGGGATCATCAAGGAAAGCGCGGCGGCGCCCGCTGCCGCCAGTACGAGCATCATCTCCTCGGTCGCGTATGCAACCGAGGACAAGGGATCCGAAGAGAAGACGGGAAGCGCGAGCAGCTTGGGCAGCAGCTGATGCTCTTGTTTGTGCGTGGCCAGAGCGCGACCAACGAGGACGCGTTTGAGCAGCCCCGAGCTCGGGCCGCTTCGCGACGGGGCGGTGGCCATCCGGTGGATTCTACGGGGCACGCACCGCCCGGCCGGCAGACCGGCCCCCGCCCTGTCTAGCGGGAGGACTGAGCGGTCGACACCGGAGCGCGGACGGGCGACCGCACGTGGAACGGAACGCTCGTGAGAACGACATTGCGCTCGAACAGGAGCAGACGCTTTAGGAACAAGCCGGTCTGGTTGTGCAGGAGGTGCTCCCACCACCGGTGGACGATGAGCTCCGTCAGAACGACCGTCACGATCGTCCCGGGCGCGTCCGTATAACTGCGAATCTCCTCGAGGATCGGCTCCGTCAGGTCGCGGAACGGAGCGTCGATGATGGAGAGCGGGATTCCCATCCCCCATTCCGCCCACTCGTTGAGGATTCGCTCTTGCTCATCTCGGTCCATTGAGACGAACACCGCCTCCACGCTCGCGGCGTTGAGGCTGATGGCGTACGCGACCGTCCGGGCTGTCGCGGAGTGCACGGCCGACACCGGCACGACGACCACGTTGCGCCGAGGCTCTGTCCGGTAGAACGGCTGCGGCCGCAGGAGCTCCCGCTCCTCCGGAAGCAACGGCACGTTCGCCACGATGATGTCGGCCTCGAAGAGCAGCGTCGCCTTGAGCCAGAACCTCGACCGTCGGCCGACCAGCGCGAGGAGGGATCGCCCGGGGAGCTCCTCGGGAACGACCGCCGTGACGAACCTTCCGGCGTTCTCCCGCTTGCAGTCGCGCAGGTACGCGCGAACCGCGCGGACTCCGCCGCCGTTCGCCGGCAGGCGAACCAGCGTCCCCATGCGAGGGGCCATCTCCGGCCACCCGCGAGCCGTTCGCTCGAAATCATCGGGGTCGCCGACGAAAACCGGCCTGATGTCGTCCGGCCGGAGCGCGCGCAGATACCCGATCGCCTTCGACGTAGCCGGCCCGAGGTCGCGGACCAGCAGGACGAACGTGATCGGCGCGCTCGAGATGACGGGGCCCGGGCCCGATCGCAGGACCCGTCCGAGGTTCTCGTAGTGCCGGTGGACCAACAGGAAGAATGCGATGATCACCGGCATCGCCGAGATCACGATCCACGCCCCGTGCGCGAATTTCGTGATGACGACGATGACCAACACCGTTCCCGTCGCCACTGCACCGATGCCATTGATCACGATGCTTCGTCGCCAGCCACGTTCCTTCAGGCGGTGCCAGCGCCGAACCATCCCCGTCTGCGACAGCGTAAACGCAGTGAAGACGCCAACTACGTACAATTGGATTAGACGCGTCAGGTCGGCATCAAAGATGTAGATAAGGATCGCCGCGAGCGCCGCGAGGACGATGACGCCGTTTGAATACACGAGCCGGTCACCGAGGTTCCGGAACTGCGATGGCATGAACCGGTCGCGCGCGAGGATCGCCGACAGGCGCGGGAAGTCCTGATACGAAGTGTTCGCGGCCAGCACCAGGATTCCCGCCGTGAGCGCCTGAAGCGCGTAATAGGCCAGGTTCCGCCCGAAGACCGTCTCCCCGATCTGTGAGAGCACCGAGTGGGTGGCAGCGATGTGCTCGTCTACGCGCACGTGCAGCAGGACGGACAGGAAGGTGATTCCGAGGAACATGGTGACGGTGACGACTCCCATGACGGCAAGCGTCGTGGCCGCGTTGCGCGCCTGCGGTCGTCGGAACGCGGGCACTCCGTTCGAGATCGCCTCGACACCCGTTAGCGCCGTTGCGCCCGACGCGAAGGCGCGCAGAATCAAGAAGACGCTGACGGCGGTCGTCGCCTCGAGCGGCAGGTGCGCCGTGGGCGCCTGCGGGCACGTTCCGAGACACCGGACGATCCCCGTAAGAATCATGATGTACACGATCGTGACGAATCCATACGTGGGGATCGCGAACAGCGAGCCCGCCTCCCGTACGCCCCGAAGATTCGCCAATGTGAGCAGGGCCACGAATCCGAGCGAGAGCGCGACCTTGTGCTCGACGAGGGAAGGAGCCGCGGATGTGATTGCGATCACACCGGCGACGACCGACACGGACACCGTCAAGACGTAATCGCTGAGCAGTGCAGAGGCGGCGACGAGGCCCGGGACCGTCCCAAGGTTCTCGGCCGCGACGATGTAGGAGCCGCCGCCGTGTGGGTACGCACGCACGGTCTGCCGGTACGAAACGACGACGATCGTGAGAACCGTCGCGATGGCGATCGCGATCGGGACCCGATAGCGAAGCGCACTCGCACCCGCCGTGGCCAAGACGAGCATCATCTCCTCGGTCGCGTAGGCGTTCGACGACAGCGGGTCAGACGAGAAGACCGGCAGCGCCAGGATCTTGGGCAGGAGTTGGTGCTCAGCCTTCTCGGTGGCGAGTGCGCGTCCGACGAGGACGCGCTTCAGCGCGACCGACGCCATGATTCAGCTTGGGCGTTCGATGCGGGAAGGCCGCCGTCGGCACTCTGAGGCCTCGACTCCCTCTCGATCAGCTCGATCAGGTTCTCGGTCAGAGCCGCCTCGCGCGCGGCATCCCGCCACTCGCGGCGGGCGATCAACGAACGAACGACCGGGCCGGCCAACAGGCCCAGAAGGATGCCGACGATGAGACCGACCGCGAAGGCGTCCGTGCGAGCTGAGCCTGCTGACGCGAGGATCACGAGCATCTCGCCTACAGGGTGCCGCCCGAGCCGTAAGGGTGACGTAAGGAAGCCGGCGGCGCGCGTAAACGAACGATAAGGGACTCGTGGGGACCAGGCGCTGCTACGCTGCGACCGAGGTCGAGGAGTGCGTGCATGACGCTCAGGTCCGCGTTCCGTCGACCCAGCGCAATGCGGAACGCAGCCGCGGCTGTCTTCCCACCCGGTCTCGTCACCCTCGGCGCCCTGCTTCCGGAGCGCCCCTCCACGGCGACGGCCGCCCTTGCATACGTCCTCGCCGTTGTCGTCGCCGCTGCGGCGGGTGGCGTATGGGCTGGCCTTACCGCATCGGCGATCTCGTTCCTCGCCCTGAACTTCTTCTTCACGCCGCCCTTTCACACGCTCGCGGTCAACAAGGCACAAGACCTCGTGGCGCTCGCCGTGTTCTTCGCCGTATCGGCGACAGTAGGAGCGTTACTGTCGCGGGCGCTCGCCCAGCGCGCCAGGGCGGAACAGCGCGAGCGCGAGGCACGCCTGCTCCAGCACGTTGGAACGCGGCTGTTGTCCGGCGTGGCGACAGAGGAGGTCCTCCGGAGCCTCGCTCAGTCGGTGACGCAGCTGTTCGGCCTCGCAAGCTGCCGGATCGTCGCCGAGCTTCGGCCGCACACGATCGAGGTGGAGGAGCGGGCCGACGACGACGGGGGCGGTCTGGAGGATGTCGTACCGATGACCGTACGGGACCGCGAGCTCGGTCGGATCGTCGTCGTCCCCGGCCCGGCCCATCCACTGGGTACGGACGAGCGGAGCGTCATCAGGACCGTCGCGACACAGACGGCGCTGGCACTCGACGGGATGCAGCTCGCGTCGGAGGCGCAGCGTGCACGCACGGAGTCCGAGACGAACCGGGCTCGAGCGGCCCTGTTCTCCTCGGTGACACACGACCTTCGAACGCCGCTCGCATCGATCACGGCGTCAGTGACGAGTTTGCTGCATGACGACCAAACGATGTCCCAGGACGATGAGCGCGAGCTCCTCGAGACGATCAGGCAGGAGGCGGAGCGGCTGAACCGTCTTGTCGGGAACCTTCTCGACGTCTCCAGAATACGTGCCGGCGCACTAACGCCGGCGAAGGTTCCGGTTGCGGTCGACGAGGTCTTGGAAGGGGTCATCGGACGGCTCGAGCCAATTCTCCGCGACCATGAGGTCGTGCTGATCGTGCGGGACGACGTCCCGGAGATCCCACTCGACGTCGTGCAGATCGATCAAGCCGTCACGAACGTCCTCGAAAACGCGGCCCGACTGACGCCACCGGGCAAGCGAATCAGCATCGCGGCTTCGCGATGGCACAACGGCGTCGAGGTCCGGATCGGGGATCAGGGACCCGGCATCCCGGAAGCCGACCGCGAGCGCGTCTTCGAACCATTCGTCCGAGGCGAGGCGAGCACGGGGAGCGGACTAGGGCTCGCGATCGCCAAGGCGATCGTCGAGGCGCACGGCGGCCGGATCCGAATCGGCTCCAACCCCGGCGGTGGCACGATCGTCTCCATGGAGTTTCCGGGAGCGACGTGACGTCCGAGGCGCACGTGCTCGTCATCGACGACGATCCCCAGATCCTTCGCGCGGTTCGCACGAGCCTCCACGCGCGCGGGTACGAGGTCACGGCGGCGCCCAACGGCGAGACCGCCCTCGATGCCCTGTCACGGGGCGAGTCACGTATCGATCTCGTCCTGCTCGACCTCGGCCTTCCGGGTATCGACGGTCAGCAGGTGATCGAGCGCATTCGCGGTTGGTCGGACGTCCCGATCATCGTGATTTCCGTACGGGAGGATCAGGCCGAGAAGGTAAGAGCGCTCGACGCCGGCGCCGACGACTATGTGACCAAACCGTTCGGCATCCCGGAACTCCTCGCTCGCATGCGAGCGGTCCAACGACGCACGGAGCCAGAGGATCGCGGAGACCCCGTCATCAGGTCGGGCGACCTGGAGATCGATCTGGCGCGGCAGCTGGTTCACTTGCACGGCACGGTCGTCCACCTGACGCCGACGGAGTACCGGCTCCTCGAGGCACTGGCTCGTAACCCCGGCAAGCTGCTGACCCATCGATGGTTGCTCTCGACTATCTGGGGACCCGCGTACGGGACGGAGGCTCATTACCTACGCGTCTTCGTCCGCCAGCTGAGACGAAAACTAGGCGACAACGCGGCGAAGCCCCGCTTCATCGTGACCGAACCGGGCCTCGGCTATCGGTGGCGTGGAAACGAGCCGCCCAGCGAATGAGTCAGAGCCGATACGGGACGGAGGATACGACCACAGATGGCTCGAACAGGAAGGTCGCCTTGAGGGTCAAGGCGGTCTGGTTGTGCAAGAACCGGTGCCAGCGCTTCCGAACGATGAATTCGGGGATCACGATCGTCACGAACGTCTTGGGGTGCTCCTCGAGGACTGCGCGGACCCACGCGTGGATCGGCTTGGCGATCTGACGAAACGGCGAGTCGATGATCTCGAGCGGCCACCCGAATCTTCCCTCCTCCCACTCCTCGAGAACGTTCGCCGTCGCCTTCTGGTCGACCTGGACGTGCACGCAATGAACCTCGTCCGCACGTAGCGAGACCGCGTACCTGAGGCTGCGAGCCGTGGCGTTGTGGGCACCCGACACGAGGACGACCGCGACGTGCCGCCATCCCTCCATCGCGTGACGAGCGCCTTCCTCACGGAAAACCGGCTCGAGCGCCTCGAACCCCACGTGGTGCGCGACGTTCGTAACGACCACGTTGGCCTCGGCCGCCACCGCCGCCTTGATCCGCTGCACGTGCCAGTTGTGGAGCACGTGGCGCCATCGAGCCTCTCGAACGGTCTCCGGGATGATCACGTTGATGACGTCTTCCTCTTCGGACTCCGAGCGGACCTCGCGCACGAGGTTCGTGACCTCATCCGGGATCGGCCGCTCGTGCAGCCTAAGCTCGAGAATCTGTCCGAGATCGCCCCACGCACGAAGCAGGTCTTCGACGCTGGCTCCCGCATCCGCGAAGTGGACGAGCCGCACGTCTTGCGGGAAGACCCGAAGGGCGTACGCGACCGCGAACATGTCGACGGGACCGGGCCTGTGGACGGGAATCACGACGCGCTGCCGCGGCAGGTCGCGAACTGGACCCCGGCGCCCGGGATCGCGAAGGACGCGCTCGGCCTCCTCGTAGTGACGGTTCACCTTCAGCAGCCCGTACAGCATCACCGGCACGGCGATCAGGATGATGTATGCCCCTTGGCTGAACTTCGTGACGGCGATGATCACCGTCATGATCCCCGTCACGATCGCGCCGAGTCCGTTGATGGCAAGACCTCGACGCCACCCCTCCTCGCGAAGCCTCCGATGGCGCTTGGCCATTCCGGCCTGCGAAAAGGTGAACGACGTGAACACGCCGATCGCATAGAGCGGGATCAGTCTCGTGACGCTTGCCGAGAACAGGACCAACAACAGCGCGGCGAGCAGCGCCAGCACGATGATTCCGTTGGAGAACACCAGTCGGTCGCCGTAGCGCGTGAGCTGTCGCGGCAGGAACCGATCCGCCGCGTGGAAGCTTGCGAGCCGGGGGAAGTCCGCGAAGCTCGTGTTCGCGGCCAGCACCAGGATCAGCATCGTCGCGACCTGCACGAGCGCGAAGAGCGTGCCGCCGGCGGCCGACGTCCCGAAGACCGCCTTCGCGATCTGGGCGTTGACCGTGACCTTCTCCTCTGGGTCGGGGACGATGTGCATGTGGGCGGCGAGGATCGATAGACCGAGGAACATCGCGCCCAGGAGGGTGCCCATCCACATCAGGGTCGTCCTGGCATTCCTCCACTCGGGGGGCTTGAACGCGGGAACGCCATTGGAGATGGCCTCGACTCCGGTAACGGCAGCGCCCCCGGAGGCGAAGGCGCGCATGACGACGAAGACGTACGCGATCCCGACATACGACTTCACGGGCGGAAGCGGGAACTGCGACGCTTGCTCCGGTAGCGTCCCGGCAAAGAGCTTGAAGAACGACACGCTCAGGAGCACGAACATCATCGCGAGGAAGAAGTACGTGGGCGCGGCGAAGATGCGCCCCGACTCGCGCACGCCACGCAGGTTTCCGGCGGCGAGCATGGCGACGAAGATCAGCGAGATCGGCACCCGCCAGGGGTAGAGGCCCCCGTAGATCGACGTGAGCGCCGCCGTCCCGGCCGCGACCGAGACGGAGACGGTGAGGATGTAGTCGGTCAGCAATGCGACGCCGGCCAGCTGCGCGGGCTTCAGGCCGAAGTTGTCCCTGGTAACGAGGTACGCGCCGCCGGCCTGCGGGTATGCCCTGATCGTCTGCCGGTACGAGAACAGTAGGATCGCAAGAACCGTGAGCAGAGCGATCGTGATCGGGACGACCTTCGAGAAGGCCGACGACCCGAGCCCGACGGCCGTACCGAAGCCTCCGAGGAGCAGGATGCGAAGGATCTCCTCGGTCGCGTAGGCGGAGGACGAGAGGTTATCGCTGGCGAAAACGGCCAGCGCGGTTGGCTTCCCGAGCCGCTCGTGGATGAGCCGCGCGGTCGGAAGCGGCTGTCCGACCAGCAGCCGCTTGATCCGGGCGGCGGTATCCGGACGGACGGGGCGCTCCGGTGGCGCGGCCTCCCGATGTGGTGTGCGCGTCTGGCTGCTCACGTCCGGCAGTGTCGCCACCACGTCGTCAGCGTCCTGTCAAACCCTCGCGCCGCCGCCTAAAGAAATCGTCAAGGTCAGGCGTTGTGAGTTCGCGCCGCGTCCGGGCGCGAGACACTCGAGCACGGGATGAAGAAGCTCCTCGCGTCCAGGCGTCTGTCGTGGCCTCGGATCCTCGCGGCTGCGGTGCTTCCGCCAGCCGCCGCCGTCGGTCTGTCGGTGGCGCTCGGCTCGGAGCACCTCGCCACCGCGACGGCGCTGTGTCTTCTGGCGGTCGTGGGAGCGGCCGCCATCGGCGGGTCGCGAAGCGGCATCGTCGCCGCCGTCGTCTCGTTTCTCGGATTGAACTTCTTCTTCACCGAGCCGCGCCACACGCTGATCGTGCGAGAGCCGAGCGATGTCATCGCGCTCTGCGCATTCCTCCTGTCGGCCCTGATCGTCGGCGCTCTGTTTACGCGGACGCTCGACGAGCGGTCCCGTGCGGAGCGACGGGCGACCGAGGCGCAGCTCCTCGGCCGCACGACCGCGAATCTGATCTCGGGGGAGCCGTTCGACCGAATCCTCGATGAGCTTGCAGGAGCGCTGGTCGGCCTCTTCGGACTCCGCTCGTGCGAGATTTCCACGCCTCACGGAACCGGGGCCGCCTCAGCACCTCGCCCGCCAGTAGCGGGCGAGAGCGCCATCACGATCCCGCTGACGACGGCGTCGAGGTCTTTCGGATCGCTCCAGGCGGTGCGAGCCGGCGACGTTCCGACTTTCTCGATGAGCGAAGCCGACCTGCTCAAGACCGTCGCGAGCCAGACCGCGCTTGCGATCGAACGCGCCAGCCTTGCCGAGGAGGTTCGAGAAGCCAGCCTCGCCGCGGAGGCGAGCGCGCTTCGCGCGGCGCTGTTCTCCTCGGTCACGCACGACCTCCGAACGCCGCTGTCCTCGATCAAGGCGAGCGTCTCCGGCCTGTTGGGTGAGGGGGCACACTTCAGCGACGAGCAGCGCGACGAGATGCTCAGAACCGTCCTAGAGGAGACGGATCACCTCAACTCGATTGTCGGTAACCTCCTGGATCTCGCTCGAATGCGTGCTGGGACGCTCACCCCCTCCACGCAACCGATCCTCGTCGAAGAGGTGATCGGCTCCGTCCTTCGGAGGATGCGACGGACGCTCCACGAAACGCCGGTTCGGACCAACATCCGGCCGAACCTCCCCGCGGTCGATGCCGACCCCGTCCAGGTCGAGCAGATGCTGTCGAACGTGCTCGAGAACGCCGTGCGGTTTTCACCGCGAGGGAGCGAGATCCAGATCTCGGCGGCGCGCTGGCAAAACGCCGTGCGCCTGCACGTGGCCGACCACGGGCCCGGCATCGAGCGGGGCGATCGGATCCGCGTCTTCGAGGAGTTCTATCGCAGGGACGCCGGCCCCGGTCGCGGCGGGACAGGCCTCGGGCTCGCAATCGCGCGAGCCATCGCGCTGGCGCATCGCGGCAGGATCTGGGTCGAGGGTGCGCCGGGTGGAGGCGCAGTGATCGTCATGGAGCTCCCGACCGCCGGGATCGAGCCCGGCCGCATGACTGGGGATCGCCACCCAGAGGGCGTGATGACGCCGTGACGAAGGTGCTCGTGATCGACGACGAGCCGCAGATCGTTCGTGCGCTACGAACGTCGCTGCAGGCGCGTGATTACGAGGTCCTCGCCGCCGAGAATGGAGAGAAGGGCCTCGCCACCGCTGCCGCTCAGCAGCCGGATCTGATCATGCTCGACCTCGGCCTCCCCGATTTGGATGGGGCCGAGGTGATCAACCGTCTTCGGACGTGGACCGACATCCCCGTCATCGTGCTGTCGGTTCGCGAGGGGCAGGGCGACAAGATCGAAGCGCTCGATGCCGGAGCCGACGACTACGTGACGAAGCCCTTCGACGTGGAGGAAGTCCTGGCGAGAATGCGGGCGACGCTGCGGCGCGCCAAGGCCGACGACCACGGCGCGCAGGTGCTCACCTTCGGCGATGTCGAAGTGGACCTGGTTCGCCGGCTCGTCCGGGTGCAAGACGAGGTCGTTCACCTGACGCCAACCGAGTACGGACTCCTCGAGGCCATGGTGACGAACGCCGGCAAGCTTCTGACTCATCAGTGGTTGCTGAGGAAGGTCTGGGGACGAGGGTATGCCGCCGAGAACCACTACCTGCACGTCTATGTGCGACAGCTGCGGCAGAAGCTGCGAGACGACCCGGCGATGCCCCGACTGATCGTGACGGAACCGGGCGTGGGGTACCGTTGGAGCAGCTCCGAGACGGCGGGAACCAGCGCCGACGCGACACCCTCTGCGCGTGAGCACCCTTCTGCGAGGCGCTAACCTACGGAAACCATGCGGGTCATCCTGATCGGTTGCGGACGCGTCGGCTCCGAGCTGACGATCCAGCTCGGCCGCGCCGGCCACGACGTCACGATCATCGACAAACGCGCGTCCGCGTTCGACCGGCTACCGCCCGGCTTCAAAGGACGAACGGTGGTGGGAGTCGGGTTCGACCGCGACATCCTCGAGGACGCCGGCATCAAGGATGCCGACGCGTTCGTCGCCGTTACGAACGGCGACAACTCGAACATCGTGTCGGCCCGCGTGGCGCGCGAGTACTACCACGTGCCCACCGTTGTCGCGCGCATCTACGATCCGCGTCGTGCCGAGATCTACGAGCGGCTGAACATCCCGACCGTCGCAACGACGACTTGGGGGGTGAAGCAGATCATGCTGATGCTCACCCACACCCGCGAGGAGATCAAGGAGAGCCTCGCCGGCGGCGACCTCTTCCGGATGCGACTGAACGTTCCGCCGCATCTCATCGGGTCCCGGGTGAACCAGCTAAACGTCGAGGGCAAGATCATCGTGACCGGCGTCGACCGCGGCGGCCACGGGTTCATCCCGACGCCCTCGAGCAGCTTTCAGCACGGCGACGTGCTGCAGGTGATCGTGCACAAGGACGCGGTCGAAATGCTCGACGATCTGCTGAGGCCGATGGGGGAGCACTGAGGTGCGAGTGGTCATTGCCGGCGCCGGCGCGGTCGGCCGGCATCTGGCGGGAGACCTGCACGCGCGCGGTCACGCCGTCACGCTGATCGAGCAGGACCCGGCGCACCTCGAGACCGCGAAGGAATGGGCGCCGGACGTGGACTTCCTCCTGGGAGACGCGTGCGAGCCGTGGGTGCTGGACCAGGCGAACCTTAACGCCGCCGACGTGGTGGTCGCGGCGACGGGCGATGACGAGGACAACCTGGTCACCGCGTTGCTCGCCAAGCAGGAGTTTGCGGTTCCTCGTGTGCTCTCCCGCGTCAATCACCCGAGGAACGAATGGATGTTCACGGAGCAGTGGGGCGTGGACGTCGCGGTCTCGGTGCCGCACATCCTCACGGCGCTCGTCGAGGAGGCAGTGACCGTCGGCGATCTCGTCCGGCTGCTGCGGCTGGAGGGCGGACGCGTCGCGCTTGTGGAGGTCACGATTCCCGGCGGTTCGCCGAACGACGGCCGCCCGATCTACGAGCTCCGTCTGCCCGCCGACGCCGCCATCGTCGCTGTCCTCCGCGACGGCCACGTGGTGATCCCGCAGCCCGAGACGCAGATCGTGGGCGGCGACGAGGTCCTGGCCCTCGCGTCCCCCGAGTCCGAGGGCACGCTGCGGACCGCCATCGTCGGCGAGGGCGTGCCGGGCGGCACGCCCGAGACGATGAGCGGCGTCGGCGAGGTCTAGCGGCGGCCGCACGCGGCGACGCCTACCGCGAGAAATCAAACGTCGGGTTCACGATCCGGCGGCGGCCGCGCGACTCGCCGACGACGCCGTCGACGACCACGCGAGTGCCGAGGGAGAGACCGGGGATCGCGCGGCGCCCCATCCACACGACCTCGACCTCTCCCGTACCGTCCGAAAGGAGCGCCTCGAGGGACTCCGACCCCTCGACCGGCCGCACGGTGATGCGACGCACGACGCCGGCGACCTTTGCGCGGGAGCGCGTCGGAGCCTCCCCAATCCGCGTCGTGCCGGGGATCGTCGAGGCCCACTGGCGGATCTCCTCCGCCAGACGCTGCTCGTCGCTTTCCGCCATCCGGCGGAGCGAGCGTCGAAGCCCGTCGAGGAATCCCATCGTCGCCCCGCGCCCTCAGCCGCGCCGGCGGGGCCGCCGCGCGGGCGCGCTCAGAGGGTCGCGGCCTCCTCGGTCACTTCCGCGCCGGCCTCGGTGGGCTCGACCATCGCCTCCGCGCGCCGTGACTTCGAGTACCAGACGGCACCCGCGACAATGAGCGCGGCGGCGGCCGCGATCGCGACGCGGATCCCCGTGTCGCTGCGGTAGTCGACGACGAGCGGCGCGATGAGCAGCGCGACGAGGTTCATGACCTTGATCATCGGGTTTAGGGCGGGACCCGCGGTGTCCTTGAATGGGTCGCCCACGGTGTCGCCGATCACCGCGGCCTTGTGCGCCTCGCTCCGCTTCCCGCCGTAGTGCCCCTCCTCGATGTACTTCTTGGCGTTGTCCCACGCACCGCCGGAGTTCGACAGCATCACGGCGAGGAGCTGACCGGTCAGGATGGCGCCGGCCAGGAACGCGCCCAGCGCCTCCGCCTGCAGGAAGAAGCCGACGACGACGGGAGACAGCACGGCGAGCAGTCCCGGCGTCATGAGCTCTCGGAGAGATGTGCGCGTGCAGATGTCGACGACGCGCGCGTAGTCGGGCTTCTCCTTGAACGTCATGATGCCCGGGTGCTCCCGGAACTGCTTGCGCACCTCGACGACGACCTGCGCGGCCGCGCGCCCCACGGCGCGGATGGCGAGCGAGGAGAACAGGAACGCGATCGACCCGCCGATGAGCAGGCCGACGAGGACGTCGGGCCGGTCGACGCGGATCGGAAACTCGCTGGCGTTTACGCGGCCGAGCGCGCCCAGCACGGTCTCCGCGAACGAGCCGAAGAGCGACGTCGCCGCCAGGACGGCCGTCGCGATGGCCATGCCCTTGGTGATGGCCTTCGTCGAGTTGCCGATCGCGTCGAGCCCGCCCAGGATCTCGGCCGGCCGCCCCTGGAACTCGCCGGACATCTCGGCGATACCCTGCGCGTTGTCGGAGATCGGACCGTACGTGTCCATTGACACGATCACGCCGACCGTCGTGAGCATTCCCATCCCGGTGAGCGAAATGAAATACAGCCGCTCGGCTGTGGAGTCGCCGAGATAGAACGCCGCGACGACGGCCGCACCGATGACGAGGATCGACCACACCGTCGACTCGAGACCGACCGAGAACCCCGACAGGATCGTCGTCGCCGGGCCTGTCTGTGTGGACTCGGCGATCTCCTGCACCGGCTTGTACTTCGTGTCGGTGAAGTACTGCGTCAGCACCTGGATCACGCTCGCGAGGATCAGCCCGAACAGCACGGCGAAGCCGGGGCGCAGCGAGTCCATGTACACGTCCGAGATGATGAAGACCACGATGGCCGACAGCGCCGCCGACAGGAAGAAGCCACGGTTGATCGCCCTCATGCCGTGCTCCGTCTCGCTGCGCGGCGACACCGCGAGGATGCCGACGATCGAGGTGACGACGCCGACGGCGCGGACGAACAGCGGGAACATGACGCCGACGATGGCGCCCTGCGGCGTTCCGGAGAACGCAGCCGCGCCGAGGATGAGCGCGGCGACGAGCGTCACCTCGTAGGACTCGAACAGGTCGGCGGCCATCCCCGCGCAGTCGCCGACGTTGTCGCCCACGTTGTCCGCGATCGTCGCGGCGTTGCGGGGGTCGTCCTCGGGAATGCCCTGCTCCACCTTGCCCACCAGATCGGCGCCCACGTCGGCCGCCTTCGTGAAGATGCCGCCGCCGACCCGCATGAACATCGCCAGGAGCGCCCCGCCGAAGCCGAACCCGACCAGCACGCTGGTGGCGTCCTGCTTGAAGATCAGCAGGATCATCGTCGCGCCGAAGAGTCCCAGGCCGACCGTGAACATGCCCGCGACACCGCCGGCCCGGAACGCGATGCGCAGCGCCCGCCGGAGGCCGGACTCGCGAGCCGCGTTGGCTACTCGAACGTTCGCGCGAACGGCGAGCCACATCCCGGTGAATCCGGTGAGCGCCGAGAACCCGGCGCCGAGGATGAAGGCGACCGAGCGGCCGAACCTGATTATCAGGTCGCTGTGAACGGCGTTGTCGGGGACGGGAAGGATGAAGAACAGCACCACCGTTAGCAGGCCGAGGAAGATGCCGACCGTCCGGAACTGACGTTGCAGGTACGCGCTGGCGCCGACCTGGATGGCCCGCGCGATGTCGCGCATCTTCTCGGTCCCTTCCGGAGCGGCAAGCACCTCGCGGACCAGGTAATAGGCGAACGCGAGCGCAAGGAGCGAGATGACGAGGACGACCCACAGGGCCCGTTCCTCGAACGCACCGAACACCGCGTCGATCGGCCCGCCCTCGGCCGCCACGACGCCGAACATCGAACCCTCCTCGGTCGAGATCAAAGAGAAAGAGCCGCGTGAGCGGCGGAAACCGGGAGATTATAGGTACTCGGCGCCCGTGCGGAGGGGTCGCCGTCCGCGGGCCGGTCGACGGGTCACCGCGTCGCCCACCGAATCATCCCAGCGCCGACGACACCCGCGACGAGAGCCGCGATCAACACCGCGATCGTCGCGCGATACACGAGCACGGGCGGCAGGGCGAGTTGTGCCACGTACAGGGAGACGGCGAACGGCACGCCGGCCGCGGCGCCCACGGCCGCGACGTGGCGGAGCCGGACACCCACCGGCATCCGCGCCCCGAGCCGAACCGCGATCGCCGACGCGATCACGATGCCGGCGGGTTTCCCGACGATTCGGGCGAGGACGATCCCGAGCGCGATGCTGCTCGACAGCGCTGCCGCGACCGCCGAGGGTGCGAGGGCGACGCCGGCGTTCGCGAGCGCGAACAGCGGCAGGACGACGGCGCTCGTCCAGGGGTGGAGCAGCCGCTCCGCACGTGCGAGCGGCGATACCGCCTCGCGCGACAGCCACGCGAGGCGCAGCCACTGCGGCGCGTCGGCGTCGGGCGGATTCGGATCGTCCGTCGTCTCGTCCGCGATGCGATGTGCCTCGGCGCTCACGGCCCTCGGCCGGTGCGGTGCGACGGCCGGCACCAGCAGGCCGACGACCACTCCAGCCAGCGTCGGCGAGACACCGGAGAGCTCGAGGGCCGCCCACAAAACGAGGCCGAGCGCTACGTACGCGAACGCGGCGCGGACCTCGATTCGTTGCAGCAGGGCGATCAGCACGACGACGAGCACGGCGATGCCAAGGGCCGGCCAGTCGACCTCGCCGGTGTAGGCCACGGCGATGACGACGATGCTCCCGAGATCGTCGACGATCGCAAGGGTGAGCAGGAACGCCTTCATCCCAGGTGGGGCCCGCCGCCCGGCGATCGCGAGCACGCCTAGGGCGAGCGCGATATCGGTCGGCATCGCGATACCCCATCCCTCGCGGCCCTCGCCCCCCACCACCGCCAGATACAGCAGGGCGGGGACGACCATGCCGCCTATGGCGGCGGCGACGGGCAGGATCCGCTCGCGCGGACGGCGAAGCTCTCCCGTCACGAACTCGCGCTTGATCTCCAGCCCAACGACCAGAAAGAACAACGACATCAACCCGTCGTTGATCCATCGCCGCAGCTCGAGGTCGATGGAGGCGGAGCCGACGCCGATCGACAGATGCGTGGACCACAGCCGGTCGTACGAGGCGCTCCAGGGCGAGTTCGCCCAGATGAGCCCCATGATGGCCGCGCCGATGAGCAGTGCGGCGCTCGAGGTCTCCTGCTGCAGGAACGCCTGGAGAGGTTGAACGACGCGGCGGGGGACGCGGCGGTTCGTCCGCGACCACGGCAGCGTGATTCCGCCGTCGGCGTCGCTGGGCCCGCTGCTCGACACGCGAAACGACCTCCGTGCCGACCAGACTTCCCGGCGCACCGTGATCGCCGAACGACGCCATCGTAACCCGGCAACCGCTTCCCCGATAATAGAAACGAAGGTTGTGAATCGAAGCGGCCGTCGGTAACCTCTGCGCGCTTTGGCAGAAGGCCGTCATCGACCGGCTCCCGCTCGGAACCTGTCGCCCGTGGTGTGGATCCCCGCAGCCCTCGTCGTTCTCGGCGTGGGCGCCTTCCTGTTGTTCCGAGGCGGTGGCGGTGGCGGGATCCTGAGCTCGGGACCGGACGAAACGATCCCCGCGTTCGACTTCTCGCAGGGCCGGACCACGGCCGTTTCGGTCAAAGCGGAGGAGAAGAAGCAGGTCCCAACGAGCGCGAAGACCGCTGCGACGGGCATCACATCGACGCTCGACACGCTCTACACGGAGGCGTTCCTCGACCCGGCGAACTGGCGCGAGGGGTCCTACGACGAGGTGTGGCCGCTGTTCGCGGACTCGGCGGCGGGGGCGGCTCAGCAGGACGGCGCGACGCTCACGGCCGGCGCCGGCGGCGACGCGTTCGCGACGATCGCCAAGCCGAAGGGCCGGATCCAGGTCAAGGTGTTGCTGAACGACAACAACGCCGTCGCCACGGCCGTCGCCATCGTCCGGTTCTCGGCGGTCGGGACGCGCAAGGACGGACGGCTGATGCTCTTCCACAGCTCCGGGCAGTATTTCCTGCAACACGCCGGCGACGGGTGGCAGGTGTACTCGTTCAGCGTGCGCCGCAAGGATCAGCTGCGTGAGCCGAAGCCGTCGGCCTCCGCCGCGAGCGGCGCGTCGGCGGTGTCCTCGTGACCATCACGCGGCGCGGCCGGATCGCGCTGCTGGCGCTCTTCGCCTGGACGGCGGGAACGCTGGTCGGAAGCCTCCCGACCCGCACCGTCGCGAACGCCCAGAGCGCGTCGCCGACGATCGAGATCGGCCGGGCGCACGCGGGGTACGTACCCGCGCTCGACGGCACTACGCCGCTCTTCGTCCTGCTGCTCGGCTCCGACGCCCGCCCGGGCGAGCCCGTCGACCGGGAGCGAACGGACTCGATCCACATCCTGGCGATCAATCCCGCGAAGCACCGCGCCACAATCGTCGGCTTCCCGCGGGACCTGTACGTGCCGATCCCCGACCACGGGACCGACAAGATCAACACCGCGATGTTTTACGGCGGGACTGCCCTGGCCGTTCGCACGGTCGAGGAGCTGACCGGGATCACGCTGGACTACTGGGCGCTCACGTCGTTTCAGGGGTTTCAGGGCATGATCAACGGGATCGGGGGGTTGACCGTCGACGTTCCCTTCTCGATGCACGACTCGTTCTCGGGGGCGGACTTCGAGCCGGGGGCGCAGGAGCTCGACGGCGGACAGGCCCTCGCGTTCGCGCGCGACCGCCACAGCCTTCCCCAGGGAGACTTCGGGCGGTCCGAGAACCAAGGACGGCTGGTGACCGCCTCCCTCGCACAGTTCCGCAAGGAGTTTCGCAAGGACCCGAGCCGGTTGCTCACGTGGATCGGCGCGGGACTCCGCAACCTCCAGACGGATGTCCCCATCGATCAGCTGCTGTCGCTCGCGTTCACCGCCTCGACGATCAACCCGAAGCACGTCGTCAACGTCGTCGTGCCCGGCTCGATCTCGATGTCGGGCAACCAGTCGATCGTGAACATTTCGTCCGCGGGATCCGCGATCTTCGAAGACCTGGCCAAAGACGGCGTCCTTTCGAAGAAGAACATCCCGCCCAGCCCCAACCAGTCGCTGCTCGGCGGCTAATCGCGCACCCGGTCAGCGAGCCAGCACGTACGCGACATACGCCGCGTAGAGCAGACCCTGTCCCAGCAGCAACCGGGCGCCGAGCCGTCCGCGGAAACGCACCGTCGTGTAGAGGACCGTTCCCGCCGTCAGAGCGATGCACGCGGCGACGAGCCCCGCACCGGCGAGCCTCCACGGCGTGAGCAGGAGCCCGACGCTCACAGGGAACGACGACTGGAACACCATCGCGCCGGTCATGTTGCCGAGCGCCAGCGTGTCCTTGTTCCTGCGAACCCAGATCACGCTGTTGAACTTCTCGGGCAGCTCCGTGGCGATCGGCGCGAGCAGAAGTGCGAACACCAGGTGCGAGATGCCGAGGCGCTCACCGAGCGTGTTGACGGCCGAGACGAACAGCCTCGCGCCGCCGACGATTACCGCCAGCGCCAGGACGACCTGGACGAAGGTCGGCCAAACCGGGGCCGCCTTCGACCACGGCTCGAGCGAGAGGCCGATTCGTCGAAGCCACCGCCAGACGTGGAGCGGCTGGATCTCGGTCGCGGCCTCATCCTCGAGTTCGGACGCGACGGGCCCGCGGAGATGCCGCCTGACGTAGAAGACATAGCCGACCATCAGCACGAGCGCGAGCAACCAGTGAAGCAGGCGCAGCTGGACGAGTCCCGCGGCGACGGCGAGCGCGTACATCACGAGGAAGTAGCCGAGATCCTGCTGAAGAACCGCGCGGTCGCCGTGGAGATCCGTGGCGCGGCCGCGCCGGCGCGCGAAGATCAGCGTCGCTACACCGAGAACGAACATCGCCAGCGTCGTGAGCATGAAAGGAGCGCCGAGGATCGCACCCACTCCGATCTCCTGGCCGGCCGCGTGCCCGGAAAGGATGGCGACGATCGGCAAGAGCGTCTCGGGCAGCGCCGTTCCCACGGCGGCGAGCACGCTCCCGACGGCCCCTTCCGAGAGCCCGAACGCCTCGCCGATCCACTCGACGCCGTTCGTGAACAGCTCCGCGCCGGCGAGAATCACGAACAGCGACACCACCAGGATCGCGAGCGCCATCGGCCGCGTATCCTCGCATTCCCCCGACGTGACCGCCCGGGCGGACGCCGCTCGGGCTCGTTGAGCGAGCCGGGACGCGGAGGCCGTGGCGCACGTGCGTCGATCGCCTGTCGTACGAGCCTCCCCGATCCGAGTGCCGTCCGCGTCCTGTTACGCTGACCGGGCACGAAGGGGAGTAGTCCCAAGCGGACCCGGGCGTCATCACGGCCGCACACGCGACCCGCCCGCGTCCCTCGCGCAGCGAGGCTCGCCGAGCGCGACCTGGCCGGCCGAGGACGAGACCTTCGGCCTGATGCAGGCTGAGGAGGAGCTTCGACCGGTGACGACCCTTCGAGAGGACATCGGGCAGGCGCGTCCCTCACGCCAACGTACGGCGCTCGCTCTGGCGATCCTCGCCGCGGTCCCCGCGCTCGTCCTGCGATTGACCGGCGGTCAAGTGAGCGAGCCGATCGCGGCGCTCCTCTTCGGCCTGGCGATCGTCGGCGCGGCGTTCTTGCTGTCGTGGGCGGCCGAGGTCGCACAGCTGGACATCTCGGCCGGGCTGGCCATCGCCGTGCTCGCTCTGATCGCCGTCCTGCCCGAGTACGCCGTCGACATGGTGTTCGCGCTCAAGGGCGGTCAGGCGGTGCAGGAATACGGTGAGGCATGCCGGTCCGCGGCCGATGCCGCAGCCGACAGGGCCAGCGCCTGCTCACTCGCGCTGGCGAACATGACGGGAGCGAACCGGCTCCTCATCGGCATCGGCTGGTCGATGGTCGTCTTCATCGCGTGGTGGCGAAGCCGCGTGCGCGGGACCCGGCTCACATCCGTTCGCCTGGAGCGGTCGCACTCGGTCGAGGTGTCGTTCCTCGGGCTCGCGACGCTGTACTCGCTGACGCTTCCGCTGAAGTCGTCGATCACGATCGCGGACGGCGTGATCCTCATCGGGATCTTCTCCGCGTACACGTGGCGCGTCTCACGCGCCCCAGCCGAGGAACCGCACCTCGTCGGGCCCGCTCGGTACGTCGGGAGCTTCCCGAAGACGGGCCGCCGCACCGCGGTCATCGGCATGTTCGTCTTCGCCGCCGCGATCATCCTGCTGTGCGCGGAGCGGTTCGCCGAAGCCCTCGTCGCGACCGGCGAGGAGGCCGGGATCAGCGAGTTCCTGCTCGTCCAGTGGCTCGCACCGCTGGCGTCCGAGGCGCCCGAGCTGCTCGTCGCCGCGCTCTACGCATGGCGGCTGAACACCAACGCCGGCCTCGGGACGCTTGTCTCCTCGAAGGTGAATCAGTGGACGCTGCTCGTCGGGACGCTTCCGATCGTGTTCACCATCGGCGCCGCCGGCCTCCACGGTCTGCCGATCGACGCCCATCAGCGCGAGGAGCTGTTCCTGACCGCCGCCCAGTCGTTCTTCGCGCTGGCCGTCCTGGTGACGCTCTCGATCACGACGCGCGAAGCGATGCTGCTCTTTGGCCTCTTCTGGGCCCAGTTCGTTATCGGTGCGATCGTCCCGGACTCGTTCGGAGGACGCGAGCTCATCGTCGTGGGGGTCGGCTACCTGTTGCTCGGCGTGTGGACCTTCGCGCGCGAGCGCACGCTCGTCCGTCCACTCGTGAGGGATGGGTTCCGGACGCGGTACGCCGACCTCGCCGTCTCCGAGCGCGATCCGGGCGACACCGGGCGACCGGCGAGCTCGAGCGCGGGCTGACTCCCGGACCGTCGTCGACTCGGCTAGGGCCTGCCTCGGAGCAGCGCGTAGCATCGTCCATGTGGACGATCCGCGAGCGTTCCTGGCGTCCCTCGCGCAGGACGAGTCGCTCGTCCACGTGCGAGAGCTTCCCGCGCAGGCGCCGTCGCCGCGGCCGTTTCCAGCCGACGTCCCCTCCCTGCTCGTGGACCGGTTCCGGCTCGTCGGCGTCGAGGGTCTGTACGAGCACCAGGCGCGGGCGCTCGACCTGGTTCGCGACGGCCGGAACACGGTCATCGCGACCGGTACCGCGTCCGGCAAGACGCTCGTCTACAACACTGCTTTCGCAGCTGAGGTTCTCGCCGATCCCAAGCGCACAGCGCTCTACCTCTTTCCGACGAAGGCGCTCGCCCGCGACCAGCTCCGCCAGGTGCGAGAGCTTCGACTTCCCCACCTCAAGGCCGCCGTGTACGACGGCGACACGCCGCAGGCCGAACGCCCGCTCATCCGCCGCAACGCCAACCTCGTCATGACGAATCCCGACATGCTCCACGCGGCCATCCTGCCCGATCACGCTCGGTGGGCCGACTTCCTCCTGCGGCTGTCGCTCGTCGTCGTGGACGAGGCACACGTCGCGCGTGGCGTCTTCGGCTCGCATGTCTCGATGGTGCTCCGGCGCCTCAGACGACTCGTCGCGCACTACGGGGGCGAGCCGCGGTTCGTCCTGGCCAGCGCGACGGTCGGCAACCCCGCCGAGCTCGCGGAGCGGCTCGTCGGGCTGTCCTTCGACGCGATCGTCGAAGACGCCGCGCCAGCCGGCGGAAAGGTCTTCGCCTTGTGGAACCCGCCGGTGATCGACGAGGAGACCGGGGCGCGGCGCAGCGCGCTCACCGACGCGTCGATCCTCATGAGCCGCCTGGTCGAAAGCGGGGTGAAGGCGATCGGATTCGCGCGGTCGCGGAGGGCGGCGGAGCTGCTGGCGGAGTTCACGCGACGAGAACTGCCGGGCGAGCTGCGGCGCAAGGTCAAGTCGTACCGGGCGGGGTACCTAGCGGAAGAGCGGCGCGACCTCGAGCGACGGCTCGCGAACGACGAGCTCGTCGCCGTTGCCGCGACGAACGCGCTCGAGCTCGGCATCGACATCGGGTCGCTCGACGCCGCGGTGCTCGTGGGCTATCCGGGGACGCGCGCGTCCATGTGGCAGCAGGCCGGCAGGGCCGGGCGACGAGCGACGGCTTCGGTCGCGGTCCTCGTGGCGCAAGACGACCCGCTCGACCAGTACCTCGTTCAGCATCCGGCCGACCTGTTCGACAAGCCGGCCGAGGCCGCGGTCGTCGATCCCTCGAACCCCTTCGTGCTGGAGCCGCACCTCGAGTGCGCGGCGCGCGAACACCCGCTGTCGCAGGAGGAACTCGCGTTCTTCGGGTCGCCGGCTCTCGAGGCCGTCGAACGGCTCGAGGGACGGGGCCGGCTCGCACGCCGGCGCGGGACGTGGCACCACGTCGGCCGACAGAGCCCTCATCGTGCGGTCGACATCCGCAGCGCGAACGGCCGCCTGTTCTCGATCGTCATCGAGGAGACGGGCGAGCTGCTCGGGACCGTGGACGAGTCCCGCGCCTACTATCACGTGCATCCGGGCGCGGTGTACCTGCACCAGGGCGAGCAGTTCCAGGTCCGAGACCTCGACCTCGCGACCCGGGTGGCGCTCGTAGAACGGGTCGACCCCGACTACTACACGCAATCCCGAGATACGACCGACATCGAGGTCGTCTCCACCGACGAGGAATCGAGGACCGGCGACGTCCCGACCTTCTACGGGACCGTCCGGGTGACGAACCAGGTCGTGGGGTTCGTGCGCAAGCACGTCGCGACCGGCGAGACGCTCGAGGTGGTGCCTCTCCTGATGCCCACCCAGGAGCTGCAGACCAAGGCCGTGTGGTGGGCCGTGCCGACCGCTACGATCGCGCGCGCGGCGATCGTCGCCGCCGATCTGCCAGGTGCGGCACACGCCGCCGAGCACGCCGCAATCGGCCTGCTGCCGCTCGTCGCGACGTGCGACCGATGGGACGTCGGCGGCGTTTCGACCGCTTTCCACCCCGACACGGGCTCGTGCGCGATCTTCATCTACGACGGCTACCAGGGCGGCGCCGGAATCGCCGAGCGAGGTTTTCGCCAGTCCTCGCGCCTATTGCGCGCGACGCTCGAGACCGTCCGCGGGTGCGCGTGCTCGACGGGATGCCCGTCGTGCGTCCAGTCGCCCAAGTGCGGCAACGGGAACGAGCCGCTCGACAAGGCGGGCGCCGCGGCCCTCCTCGCGGCGATCCTCGGAGAGGCCTGGGGATGACGCGAGCGGTATACGTCGCCGTCGTCGGCCCGTCTGCGGCGACGCCGGCCGAGCACGCCCTCGGTGAGCAGGTCGGCCGGCTAATCGCCCGCAACGGCGCCGTCCTTGTCTGCGGCGGACTCGGGGGGCTGATGGAGGCGGCCGCAGGCGGCTGCGCCGCAGAGGGCGGTACCTCCGTGGGAATCCTGCCGACGATGGACCGCGCCGAAGCGAACCCCTTCCTCACGGTGGCCGTCGCGACGGGGATGGGCGAGGCTAGAAACGCGATCGTCGTGCGGTCGGCAGACGCGGTCATCGCCATCGGAGGCGAGTTCGGGACGCTTTCGGAGATCGCGCTCGCACTGAAGATGGGCAAGCCCGTGGTCGGCCTGGGGACGTGGGAGCTGTCGAAGCGCGGCGGCCGCGTCGAGGCGTTCGTCGAAGCGTCCACGCCGGAGGATGCCGTGTCGACGGCTCTCGCCGCCGCGGCACTCGAACGCACGTCCTGACGTCGCCGCTCGCTGCGGAGCGCGGTGCACCGACGTGCGACCTTGCTCCGCGCCTCCGTCGAAAGTCTCAGGTGGCGCGCCCCCGGATGACCGAAGGGCGGATTGACCCGGGGGAGGCCGTTCGCCGACGCTGCAACCAGGGGGTGGGCGAAGAGTGAGGACTCGATGACTGATGGAGCGATCCCGGCACTCATCACTCTCGTCGCGCTGTCGGCGGCGAGCGTCGCGAGTGTTGCCGCCGTTTCGCGCGGACGCGAGCGCCGGCGACGACGCGCCGCAGAGCACGAGGCGTTGGCCCTGTATCGGGCGAGACTCCGTGCCGAAGTCGGCAAACTGGAGATCCGGGCTCGGGACCTGCGCGCGGAGATTGCGCAGCTTCAGACGGGGCGCGCGGCTCTGGACGTCGCGATCGAGGCCGAGGATCAGAGGCGCGATCCTGCGGCGGCGCTTGCCGCGGGTGCGCTGATCCGCACACACGGTCGGCCGAACCGGGAACTCACCCGCCGGCTCGAGCGGGCGGGCGACGCGCAGATCATCCCGTTCCCGTTCCTGGCGACCCGCGACTGACGGGCGGCGACGCTACGGCCGCAGCTCGAACACGATCTCATCGGCGATCGGCGTGCCGTCGACGCCCACGAGCGGGATCGATCGCTTCACCTTCCGCGACTCGGCCACGGCGCCCTCGCGGATCTCGACGACGCGAAACCCGAGCCGCTCGTAGAGCCGCTGTGCGGGCCCGTTATCGTTCGTCGTCATCACGAGCACGCGGTCGCGGCCGGCCGTCCGCGCGCGTTCGATCGCCGCGCGCATCAGGGCCGTTCCGATCCCTCGGCGCGGTCGCAGCGCGTCGAGCGTCACGACCTCGACCGCGTCGCTCCGGACCTCCAACGTGAGCAGGCCGACTCGGTCTCCGTCGTCGTCGACGGCCACGAACCCGTCGAGCTCGTGGGGACGCCAGACGGCGCCGTGACCGACGACGATGTCATCTCCCCACAACTCGACGGCGATCGAACGGACCCAGTCGCGATCGTCAGGACGGAGCGGCCGGACACGCACCGCCGTTTACCGCCGCGACGCACGGCGACGCACGAACGTCGCAACCTGCGCGCGCTCGTCCGGCGTCAGCCCGAAGACGACGACGGTCGGCAGGTACACGAGGGCGCCGGCGACCGCGGTGGCGAGCAGGTCGACCGCCCAGCTTGCGCTGCCCACCGCGAGGTGCACCCCGATCATCGCGGCGCCCGTCAACGCGGCCGGCAGCAGCAGGCGTGCGTAGCGCCGGTCGTACGGATGGATGTGAACGAGCCGCCACACGAGCCACAGGCGAAGCGCGTTCGACGCGGCGATCGTTACGGTCTGTGCGATCGCGGCGCCCTCCGTGCCGAGGTGCGGAACCAGCGCGAGCGCGAGAACGACGTCCAGCGCGAACGAGCTGCCGTAGACTACGAGGTCCCAGCCGGTGAAGCCCGCCATGATCAGGACGAATCCCGCCGCCCCGACGGAGACGTTCACCCCCTGTCCGATCAGCAGCGTTCGCAGCTCGGTCGTGCCGCCGACGAACGTCTCGCCGCCGAAGATCTGCAGGATCGGCCCGGGCACGACCAGCATCAGGAGCAGGATCGGGAGCGTTCCCGCGATGGTCCACCGTGTGATCGTCTTGAACAGCTCGTCGAGCCGCTCGCGTTCGCCGCGGGCGTGCAGATCGGCGACGAACGGGCTGAACACGTAGCTCACAGCGGTGAGGAACAGCACCAGCGCGAGCGCGACCCTGACGCTTGCCGAGTACACACCGAGCTCGGTGGTCGTGACCGCTCCGCGCGAGACGAACGCCGAGGCGACGAAGTAGTCCGCCCAGAACAGCGCCTGTGACAGCAGCGCGGCAGGCGCGCGCGGCGCGCCGTAACGCACGAGGCGGCCGGTCAGGTCGGGCTCGACACGCTCCGGTGGGAAGCGGTGTGCCTCACGCTCCCACAACCACCACGCAGCCGTCGTCGCGATCAGCCACGACGCCCCGTACGCGAGCACGGTCGCGCCGACGCTCTTGTCGACCCGCCAGAAGGCGAGCATCAGGCCGATCCACAGCAGGGGCTGGCCGACCCACTGCACCTGCAGCGTGTGCCGCATGATCTTCAAGCCCCGGCTCGCGCCGAGGTAGACGTACGTGAGCGCGACGAACGGCAGCGCGATCGCGGCGGCGCGCATCGCGTCGACAGACGACGGGTCGTCGCCGAGGAGCTCGCCGAGCGGCCGGGCGAGCGCGAACGTGGCCAGCGCGAGCACCGCCGACGCAGACGCCGCGATGGCGACGGCTCGCGTGACGACGCCACCGATCCGGCCGCCGTGCCCGGCGCCGGTCTCGATGGCCACGTACCGGACGGCGGCCATGTCCATGCCGAACCGTGTCCCGGCCGCCGCGATGAAGGCGAACTGCGTGCCGAGCGTCACGATGCCGAGGACCTCCGCGCCGGCCGCGCCGCCGCCGAACGCCCTCGAAATCAGGATGTTGGCGGCGAACGTGCCGAGGACGAACACCACCAGCCCGACGATGTTCTGGGCCGTCCCCGCCGCGAGGACGCGGTGATCGCCCGGCCGCGAAGGAGACGTCGCGCGAGACGAGCGGCTGGAGGTCGTCACGGCCGCCTAGTATCCACGACGTGGATGCCCTCCTCCGCGACGCGTTCGCGCACGAGGCGTGGGCCAATCTCGCGCTCATCGCCTTCTGCCAGGAGCTCACGCCCGAGCAGCTCCAGGCGAGCACGCCGGGCGCCTACGGCAGCGTCGCGGGCACCATCAGGCATCACCTGGACGCGGCGGCCTGGTATCAACACCGGCTCGGCCTCGAGCGCCTGGGGTGGGAGGAGCGCGACGAGACGACCGAGCAGGTCGGCGAGCTCCGGCGCCGTGCCGAGGAGGTCGATCGGCGGTGGGGGGCGATCCTCGCCGACCCGTTCGATCCGGAGCGCGTCATCGGAAGCCGACCCGGCGTCGACCCACCCGAGCACATCCGCGCGGGCGTGTACGTCGCGCAGGTGCTCAATCACGGCAGTGAGCACCGCGGACAGGTGTGCACGATCCTGACGACCGTCGGCCTCGAGCCGCCCGAACTCGACGTTTGGGCGTACGCCTACGCCACGGGCCGTGTCTGGACCGACCCCTCGCCGACGGTCTGAACCAGCCTCAACGAAATCGAGACGCGAGTGGCTGGAGCGGGGTGGGGTTTGGTCGTAGGGTTGCATCCCAACCGATCTGGGAACAACTATTGGTTTCGGAGGACGTACGGAGGATGAGCCACGAGGCGCGGTGTTCGCACCCCGGCTGCGGCCGGCGGGCGACCGACATCGCCGTCGTCGAATCGGCTTGGGAGGACACGGCCACTGGATCGGCGTTGATGGTCTGCTCGGATCACGCCGAGCGGTACCTGGCCGGTCCGAACGACGCGCGCCCGCGGGCCCACCACTCTCCCAGCCAGGATGCCATGCTCCGGGCGCACCGCCGTAGCGCGGACGGCTCGGAACGGTAGCGTTTGCGGTGGTGGGGCTGACGATGATCGAGACCGAGGCGATCTCGGACTGACGGGCCGCCTCAGCGGCCGATCGTCCGGCGCCCGAGGTCCTTCGCGTCGCGCTTGATGGCTTTCGTGTGTTCCTTGAGCTCGCGCTTCAGCGCCCGGCTCTCCTCTGCCCACTCGGTCTTCATCGCCTTGGCCTCTTCCTTCAGCGATCTCACCGCATCGGCGAGCCCGCGGCGCGGGACGCGCTCGCGAACCTCTGCGGCGAACCGCTCGTTCACCTCGCGCCCCAGCCGGACGGCCTCGAGGATCACCCGCAGTTCCTCCATCGAGAACCGCGCGAGCAGCCGGGAGCCGCGCTCCGCGATCGGGGCGTAGAACTCGGTCGCTACGCGTCGCGCCTCCTCGGTAAGCTCGACGTGCACCTTTCGGCGATCCTCATCGCCCCGGACGCGGCGGACGTAGCCGGCGCGTTCCATTCGATCCAGGATCGCCGTGACGGCGCCGGTCGTGACGCCCGCTCGATCGGCGAGCTCTCCGGCAGTCATCGGTCCGTGAAGGTCGAGCAGGTCCATGCACCGAGCATCCGTCCGGTTGACGCCGATATACAGGCTGAAGAGCTCGTCGACGGCGTCGGTGGCGTTCTGCTGGAGCCGCACCTCGCGACCGAGCAACTCGATCAGCTCGGCGCGCGACCTCGGCAGGTCCTCACCGGGTTTTGAAGTTTCGCTCGACACTCCTGCCCCCTCGTTCGGACTGGGGCCGATATCTCAACCCCTTGCATATCTTGACGTGCCGATCTCTTGATAGCTAAGATTCTTGCCGCACGAGACTATAACACGGGACGGGGAAAGGGAGGTAGCGACATGACAAACGCCATCGAGGCCGACGGCCTCGTCAAGACGTACCGCGGTGGCGTCCGCGCCTTGGACGGCGTGAGCTTCGAGGTGGGAGCCGGGACGGTGTTCGGGCTGCTCGGCCCGAACGGCGCCGGCAAGTCCACGACCGTGAAGATCCTTACGACGCTGTCGCGTCCGAACGAGGGAGACGCACGCGTTCTCGGGATCGACGTGCTTCGGCAGCCCGATCGGGTTCGCCGCGTGATCGGCGTCGTCGGACAACGTTCCGGCGTCGACCGGGAGGCGACCGGCCGAGAGAACCTTCGTTTGCAGGGCCAGCTCTTCGGGATGGGCGGCCGCGCGTTGGAGCTGCGCGTGGGGGACCTGCTCGAGCGGTTCGGCCTCGTGGAGGCGGCCGACCGGATAGCCAAGACGTACTCCGGCGGCATGCAGCGACGCCTCGACATCGCACTCGGGCTCGTCAACGAGCCGAAGATCCTGTTCCTCGACGAGCCGACCACCGGCCTCGACCCGGAGGTCCGGGCCGGGATGTGGGAGGAGATCACGCGGCTCGCCCGCGAGCAGAGCATCTCGATCCTGCTCACAACGCACTACCTGGAGGAGGCCGACCACCTGGCGGAGCGTCTTGTGATCGTCGACCGTGGCCGCGTGGTCGCCGAGGGCACGCCGCAACAGCTGAAGGGCGAGCTTCGGGGCGACGCGGTGCACGTCGAGCTCGCCGACGGCGAGTCGGACCGGCGCATAGCTGGCGCACTGCAGGGGCTCGGCGACGTGCGCGACGTCGCGATCGATGGCAGAACGCTGCGCGCCCGGACGGACGACGGGGCGCGCGCCGTGCCGGTTCTTCTGCAGACCCTCGACAGCCACGGGATACGGGCGGCTTCGGTTACCGTCGCGCGTCCCTCGCTCGACGACGTCTATCTGCGGTATACGGGGCGGCGCTTCAACGACGCGGACCGCGAGGGTGGTTCGACGCAGACGGCACAGACCAAGACCACGCAGGAGGTGTCCGCATGACGACGCTCAGGCACTCGTGGTACATGACCGTTCGGCTGCTCCGAGCGCTTTTCCGTCAGCCAGCGTGGGTCGCGATCACGCTCGTCCAGCCGATCGTGTGGATCCTGCTGTACGGCGCGCTGTTCCAGGACCTCACGCGGCTCGGGAACTTCGGAACGAACGATTACCTCGTCTTCCTCACACCGGGCATCGTCGTGATGACCACGCTGTTTTCCGGCGGATGGAGCGGGTTCGGCATGCTCGAGGACATCGATCGCGGGGTCGTCGACCGGTTCCTCGTCGCGCCGGTGAGCCGGGTGGCCATCGTGGCCGGCCGGCTCGTCCAGGGAGCGATGATCGCGGTCATTCAGTCGGGCATCCTCGTCGGCGTCGGGTACCTTCGTGGCGCCCGATTCGAGAACCCGGCCGGACTCGTGCTTCTCGTCGTGTCCGCCGTGCTCCTCGGGGCGGCCTTCGGCGCGCTCTCGAACGCGCTCGCGATGCTCGTGCGCAAGGAGGAGACCGTCATCGCTGCCGTGAACTTCGTCGTCCTGCCGCTCACGTTCCTCTCGTCGATCCTGATGGCACTGCAGAACGCGGCCGGCTGGGTCAGCAGCGTCGCGCGATACAACCCCGTCAACTGGGCGGTCGAAGCCGCCAGGGACGCGCTCACGAGCACGCCCGACTGGCCCTCGATCCTGGCGCGCACCGGCGCCCTCGCAGGCTTCGCGTTTGCGTGTTCGTGGCTGGCGCTCGCGGCGTTTCGGGCGTACCAGCGCTCGGTCTGATCACGATGAACCGTCCGCCCCCGCCGCCCGTACACCCACCGAAGAGGATGGCCGAAGAGGATGGCCGAAGAGGATGGCCGAAGAGGATGGTGAGGAGTCGAGATGTTGCGTATTCGCACGGCGGCGGCGGTTGGCGCGGTGGTTTTCGCGCTCGCCGCCTGCTCGAACAGCAACGGCGGAGAGGCGGCGAGCGGCGGGCAGCCGAGCGCCGGCGAGTCGACGGCGGGCAGCGGCGCGAAGGTCGCGGTCGCGACGGGCGACCTCGGCCCGATGCTCGTCGACGCGAACGGTCGGACGCTGTACGTGTTCCTCGCCGACGACGGAGGCAAGAGCACGTGCTACGACGACTGCGCGTCCAGTTGGCCGGCCCTCGAGTCGACAGGCACGCCGACGGCGGGCGATGGCATCAACGCGTCGATGCTCGGAACGACGACGCGGACGGACGGTTCGACACAGGTGACGTTTGACGGCCATCCGCTCTACCTGTTCGCTGGGGACAGCGGCGCCGGCGACACCAAGGGGCAGGGCATTGGCGACGTTTGGTTCGTCGTCTCCCCAAAGGGATCTCCCCTCCAAAACACGGGAGGGTCCGGCTCGGACGGCTCCGGCTCCCGGGGCAGCGGCTACTGACCCTTCGGGCTGCGCACCCGACCGCCGATCTTCGTTCGGGGGCGTCGAATCCCGGCTGCTCGTTCGTCGTCCATGTGAGCAGCCCCGCGGCCGGCGGTCCGGCCGTGCGACCGGAAGGAGGGAGGCGACGTGACCGACTACGTGTTGCTGTACTCGGGCGGCGGCATGCCCGAGACCGAGCAGGAGCAGGCGCGGGTCATGAAGGCCTGGACCGATTGGTTCGAGTCGATCGGCGGCGAACTGAAGGACGGCGGCAACCCGTTTGCCCCGGCGGCCAAGACGATCGCGAGCGACGGGTCGGTGCGGAACGGGGCGGCCGGAACGACGGCGACCGGGTATTCGATCGTTACCGCCGACTCCCTGGACGACGCCGTCACCATCGCCAAGGGCTCTCCGGCGCTCCAGGGCGGATCGAGCGTCACTGTGTACGAGACGCTCGACGTGATGTGACCGCAAGATCGCACTTGGCCCTGTGACCCGAGGGTCCGTGTAAGCCGAGGCGCCGGCGG
>JBKOWM010000028.1:0-4887 GCA_046724395.1 Actinomycetota bacterium | reverse complement strand
GAGACAGCGGTGAGGAAGTGCGTGGCCGCGCGGCCCGACGGCGAGACCAGCCGCTGGCGAGGGCCTCGCGCGTCCGCGCGAGGCCCTCGCCTCGAAGCGCGAACGTTCAGCTCACCGGCTCGAAGAAGTGCTTCTCCATGTAGCTCTCGACCTTCTTCCCGAGCGCGGCTCCCTGGACGTCCGCGGTGCGGAAGTGGATGCCGCTCCACACCCGGGCGTCGATGACCTCCTTGAGCGCGAGCGAGAGTCGCTCGAAGGTCCTGTTCGGACACGGTGCGGGAGAACACTTGTTGCTGATCGCCGTGAAGGAGACCTTGTCGGTGCCGAAGAACTCCTTCAGCGTGTTCACCACCGCGCTGCTGATGCAGGTGTGGCCCGACGGGTGTTCGGGGAACCCGGGCGTGACCAGGGGGGCGCCCGAGACCGCGACGGTGGGGTCGAAGAGCGGCACCCATGAGGGATCGGCCGCGGTCGCCGGGTTCCCGTCCTCGGCCGCCTCCCGGATCGCCGTGATCGGCCTCCAGAAGCTGTGGAAGGCCTTGTCGTTCCAGCAACCGATAGACGCGTCGGCCCCGGCCAGGTTGGTCATCGCGAAGAGGCGAGCGCTGTCGACGATGTTGAGATCCCGTCCGAGAGCGAGGCTCCGGTAGACGCGGTTCCAGATCGCGATCCCGTTGTCCTGCCAGAAGATCGCCGCCGCCGTCTGATCCGCGGTGCGCGTCGCGCTGGTCAGGGACCCGACCTTCTTGACCTCGTTGAAGTCCACCGCGTACTCGGCGCTCGTGAGGGCCTTGGGGCCGTCGGTCCGCAGCATGTCGACGTTCGGGACCAGGAACGGCCGGACGAAGCCGACCCAGGGGGCCGGGTCCTGAGCGACGATCCCGTTCGGACCCGCCGGCGGAGCGAGCCGCCAGTCGCCGGGATCGGTGCCGGGCACGAACTTGAAGGAGCCGAAACGGCCGTCGTTCTGACGATTCGTGAGCATGGCGGCCGCGGCTGCCTCGCCGACCTCGATCCCGCCATCCTCAGCGGACCCGTCCGGCACCTGCGCCAGCGAGGCGTCGTAGAGCGGCTGGAGCGTCGACAGCTGCCCGGGCACCAGCCCCATCAGCGGGGGCGTGTTGGCGGGGAAGCCGACGAGCACGCGGAACGCGGCAGTCGCCGCCGCCGCCTCCTTCGAGTCGCCGGGATCCGCCGGCGGCGCGACGAGGTACGGCTGGTAGCCGCCGTCGATCGCGTTCACGGCGTCGTAGACCGCGCCCTGGACCATCGCCAGGCTGAGGACGCCGGCCTGAGGGGCCTGGCCGGCGCCCGCCGGGGCCGCCGCGAGGATCGCGGTGGAGGCGATCGCGTTCCAATGGATCGCCTCGTTCTCGGTGGTCTGTCCCCGCGCGGAGGGCGAGGGCCCCGCCACGACGAGCAACGTCGCCACCAAGAGGCAAACGATCAGCACCGCCGCCGGCGCGATCGTCCAGCGAAACACGTACGTGCGCTGCATGGTTCCTCCCTTCTCGCCGCCCTCGATGAGCGACGGTCGTCACCGGCGAGGCTAGGAGGGGCGTTGCGTCGGAACCACGGTGGCGCCCAGGCGACCGCGCGAGGCGTTCCCCCCCGTGCCACCACGGTGCATCCGCTTGACGCGAGCGGGCGATAACGGTCAACTGCCGGATCGATGCGGAGGGGGCGATGGGTCAGGGGAACCGGCAAGCCGACGGAATGCGAGCACTCGATGGGTTGCGTGTCGAGTCTGACGACCTGCGCGCCTCCCGCAAGCGACTCGCCCTGGCCGCGGACGCCGAGCGCCGCGGCCTCGAGCGTGCGTTGCACGACGGTGTGCAACAGCAACTGGTGGGGCTCGCCGCCAACCTCGAACTCGCGGCGGGTTCGGTGGACGCGAACCCTGTGGCCGCGAAGGAGCTGCTCGCGGAGATGGCCCGAGACATCCAGGATGCGATGGATCAGACGCGCACGCTTGCGGACCGGATCTATCCCCCCCAGCTCGAGGTGGGGGGCCTGGTTGCGGCGCTGCGTTCGGCGGCGGCGGATGCGAACGTCCGTGCGCGGATCGAGATCGCCCGCGACCAGACCTATCCGCCCGAGGTCGCGGGGGCGATGTACTTCTGCTGCCGCGACCTTCTCGAGAACGTTTCGACTGGCGCGACGGTGACGATCACGGCACAGAGCGATGGGGGAGCGCTCGCGTTCGACATCGCCGTGGACGGCGACCTGCACGCGGACCGCACCCTGCTCGGCGATCGCATCGAGGCTCTCGGAGGCCGATGCGCGATCGAGTCGGAGATCGGTCACCCGACCCGGGTGATCGGCTCGCTGCCGCTCTCGGGATGACGCTAGTCGCTCTCCCCGAGGTACAGGATCACGGCCTTGACGCGCTTGTGGACCGATGTCTCCCAGGACAGGCCGAGTTTGAGGAAGATCGAGTGGATCACCCCCTCGACCGATCGTTCGGCGAGGAAGAGGGATTCCCCGATCGCGGCGTTGCTCTTCCCCGCCGCCATCTCACGCAGGACGTCTCGCTCGCGCGGCGTCAGCTGGTCGAGCCGCGACTCCGCGCCGCGGGCGTTCTCGGCGACCAACGCCTCGACGACCTTCGGGTCGATCACCGAGCCGCCCTCCGCGACGGTCCGGATGGCCGACACGAGCTGCTCGACGTCATGGACGCGCTCCTTCAGCAGATAGGAGCGACCGGCGCTGCCGCCGTCGAGCAGGGCAAGGGCGAAGCTGGGGGTGGTGTACTGACTGAGCACGACGACGCCCACGTCGGGATGCGTCTCGCGCAACCGCTTCGCCGCCTGGATCCCCTCGTCGGTGTTTCCCGGCGGCATGCGGATGTCCGTGACGACCACGTCCGGTTCCTCGGTATCCACCGCGGCAAGCAGGGAGTCCAGGTCGCCGCACGCCGCCGCGACCTCGACGTCATGCTGCGTCTCGAGCAGCCGTCGAACGCCCTCGCGGACGATCAGGTGATCCTCGGCGAGGACGACCCGGATCGCCATGCTCGGAGGATACGCCGGTGCCCGTCGTCCTGATCATCGACGATAGCGATGCCAACCGGAAGCTCGCTCGGGTGGTCCTTCGCGCGGACGGATTCGAGACCGTCGAGGCGGCAACGGGCGCCGAGGGGATCGCGCTCGCGATCGAGCACGTACCCGATGTCATCCTGATGGATCTCCGCCTGCCGGACATGGACGGCGCGCAGGCGGCGCGGCGTCTCGGTGAGCACAAGCGAACCTCTCGGATCCCGGTGGTCGCGATGAGCGCGATGCCGCTGGAGGAAAGCGGCGAATGGCTCGAGGCCGCCGGCTTCGCGGGGTGGCTCGCCAAGCCGATCCGCGTAGGCACGTTCCCGGATCAGGTGCGTTTCTATTGCGCCGGAACGTAACCGAGCCGCCTCGGGATGCCGTGCCACCACGGTAGGCACGGGCACGGGCTCTCCCTAGCGTCTGCCTCTAGACGGATGCGAGCGGCGGTGGAAGCATCCTCGGACCGACTAGCCCAGGGGAGCCTGAGCGGAGGGAGGCTCATATGCGAAGACTCATGATCGGCTGCGCGCTCGGGGTCATCGTCCTCTGCCTCGTGGCCTGCACGAGCTCGAGCGCGAGCACCGAGACAGCGCAGGCCCTGCAACGGCAGGCCGATCTGTACCAGATCGACCAGATCGAGAAGAACTTCCACGAGGCGACAACGAAGAAGGACATCGACCAGATGATGAGCCTGTGGGCGCCGAACGCGACGCTAACGATTGGTCCCGGGCAGACCGCAGCCGGACTGAGTCAGATCAGAGGATTCTGGCTCGGACAGTCGACCGCCTTCATGTCCTCAACGCATTGGGTCTCGGACCACCCGGCGTACAAGGTCGAGATCACGGTCAACGGGGACCGGGGTACGCTGCACTTCGAGTGCCACTACGTCAATTACGACACCAAGAAGGTGGAGTTCGTCACGGTCGCCGACCAGGACGTCGCGCGGATCGACGGACGGTGGCTGATCACGAACATGATCGCGGCAACCACCACGCTGACCCCCTGAGTCCTTGTTCGACATACCGGATGAAGGAGTAGGAGCAGGCGTCGCCCAGAGACGGCGGCCGCTGAGCCGAGGTTCCGATCCGCTGGTCCGAGCCGTCGGCCGCCTGCCGGCCAAGGTCTCGACGAAGCTGCTCATCGCGTTCCTGGGCACGTCCGTGCTGCTCCTGGCGGTCGGACTGCTCGGGCAGCGCGTGCTGGGTCAGTCGAACGACCGGGTCGGGAGTCTGGGGGTCCTCCAGGAACGTGCCTTTGCCTACGGCCAACTCCAACGCGACGCCTGGCACGTTCGGGCCTCCCTGGCTCAGTACCCGGGGGCGGATTTCTACGCCGTATGGCCGGGAGGCGATCCCGGCGACGCCGCGGACACCGTCGCGGTGGACACGGCGACCCGTGACGTTGCCGTCCGGCTCGGGGCGGCCACCAACGCCGATCGGCTCGGCTTCGTTCCTCCCCCGGAGGACGCGATCGCTCTTGGAACGATCCGCTCGCAGGCGGAACGTCTTTCGGCGCTGATGGTGACGATGGTCAACCTCGACAGGAGGATCGTCGATCAGCTCGCACAGGTCGACGACCAGGAGCCGCCGGGCACCCGACGATGGCTGACCCACCGCCAACACGTGGAACGGCTCGCGAACGACCTCTATCAGGGCGCCGCCGAGCTCGCCAATCGAACGAGCGCCCAGATCGACGACCTCATCGCCCGGAACGCGAGCTCCTTCCAGAGCTCACGGAACCTCTTCATCGGCGTCGCCGTTGGGGCGATTGTGCTGGCGATGTTGCTCGGTTTCGTCCTCGCCTGGTCGGTGATCAAGCCCATCCAGCGGATCGACACTCGGCTGGC
>JBKOWM010000087.1:0-6467 GCA_046724395.1 Actinomycetota bacterium | reverse complement strand
CTCCGAACCCATCCGAACTACAACATCGACATCGCGGCCCGGATCTCCGAGCTCGGTCGTCAGCCCCGCGCCGCGGCCGCGGTGCTTCGCTCGTATGCAGACCGCGTTCTGTTCGGGACGGACGCGTTTCCGCCGGATCCGTCCACGTACTCGATCCACTTCCGCTTCCTCGAGACCGAGGACGAGTACTTCCCGTACGCCATCGATGAGATACCCCCGCAGGGCAGGTGGGCGATCTCGGGGCTCGGCTTGCCCGACGCCGTCCTGGAACGCGTTTACGCGGCGAACGCGCGGCGACTCATCCCGGGCCTCGTGTGAGCCACGAACGCGACGGTTGTCTCATGCGCGGACGATCGACTCGGGTAGGTACTCCGCGTGCGCCTCGATCAGTTCGTCGCAAAGGGCAACGACGTCATCGATCGGGAGCGCGGCGGCGGTGGCCGGATCCAACAGCGCTGCCTGGTAGACGAGCGTCCGAGACCCCTCGAGCGCGGCACGGACGGTGAGCTCGCAGACATTCACGTAGAGGCGGTTCAGTGCGAGCGGTCCCGGCGGGAGGGGCCCGACGGCCGCCGCGCGAACCCCGGCGCGGTCCACGAGGCACGGGACCTCGACGCAAGCGTCGGGCGGCAGATTCTCGATGCTGCCGCCGTTGCGGACGTTCCCGTACACCGTCCTCGCAACGTCCGTCTCGATCGAGTGGATGATCTGCGGCGCATACTCGGGCCCGCGCTCGATGCCGAGGGGCTCGCCTGCGTCGAGCTTGCGCCGGACGTCCTCGTAGGCCGCGAGGTTCCGTTCGCTGCGTCGCAGATACTCGCCGACGGGGATCCTGAACCGCTGGATCTGGTCCGGATGCCGAAGGAACCATGGCACGAGGTCGGCGTTGTGCTCGCTGGACTCCGAGGGAAAGCGTCCGAACCGCCGGTAGATCTCGACCCGGACCCGGCGCCCCAGTCCTTCGAGATCGCGCTCGATCGCCGCGTCAAGGAGCGGATAGAGATCCTGTCCGTCCCGCTCGAAGCGGAGGAGCCACGCCTGGTGATTCATCCCCGCCGCGAGCCACGTCACGTCCTCGAACGGGATCCCGACGAGCTCGGCAAGCTGCTCCGCCGTGTTCTGCGCCGACATACACACCCCAACGACGCGAGCGTGCCGCGTGCCCGCGTAGATCGACCACACGAGCGCCGCCATGGGGTTCGTGTACGTGCAGAGCCAAGCCTGCGGACACAGTTCCGCCATGTCGGCCCCGAGTTCGAGGAGCGAAGGGATCGTGCAAAGCGCCCGGAAGATGCTCCCGATCCCCATCGTGTCGGCCATCGTCTGGCGGACGCCGCGGCGGGCCGGCAGCTCGAAGTCCAGACGTAGCCCCTCGTGTCCGCCCACCCGAATCATGCTGATCACGTGGTCCGCCCCATCGAGGGCGGCCCTGCGGTTGAGGAACGGCTCGATCCGGGCGGGGACGCTCATCGTTTCCGCCGTCCACCGGCCGATCGCCTCGGCCGTCGCGAGCCGCTCTGGGTTGACGTCGTGCAGCGCGATCGTCGCGTCGGCCAGCTCCTCGAACCCCAGGATGTCGGCGAGGAGCTCCTTGGTGAACTCGACGCTGCCGGCGCCGTTCAGGACGATCTTCGGCGGCATGTCACGAACCGACGATCATGCCCCGCGGATGCCCCCTGGAATGAGGTCGCCGTGCGCCTCGATCAGCTCGTCGCACATCTCGACGATCTGCGCCGTCGTGAGCGTCGCGCCGGCGTTCGGATCCACGAGTGCCGCCTGGTAGACGAGGTCGCGACGCTGCTCGAGCGCGGCCCGCACCGTGAGCTCGACGACGTTGACGAACATGCGGTTGAGCGCGAGCGTTTGCGCCGGGATTCTTCCGATCCGCGTGGGTTGAACGCCGTTCTTGTCCACGAGGCACGGGACCTCGACGCACGCGTCTTGCGGGAGCCCTTCGATGAGGCCTCCGTTGCGGACGTTGCCGTACACCTCGCGGGGTTGTCCGGTCTCGAGCGAGCGGATGATCTCCGAGGCGAGCTCCGATGATGGCTCGATGTCGAGTTCCTCTCCGCGGTCGAGAGCCGCCTTCGTTTCCTCCCATTCCGCGAGGTTCTCGTCGCTTCGGAAGACGTAGTCGTCCACGAGGATCCGGTAGCGGTCGACGATGTCGTCGTGCCTCAGGAACCACGGCACGTATTCGCTCGAGTGCTCGCTCGACTCGGTGGGGAAGTAGCCGAACCGCTTGAAGACCTCCACCCGGACGCGGCGTCCGAGCCCGTCGGGATCGGCATCGACGATCTCGCGAAGCTGCGGGTACAAGTCGCGCCCTGTCGAGCGCTGTCGAAACTCGTAGACGAACGCCTGGTGATTGAAGCCGGCCGTCTTGAATGCGATGTCGCTCTCCGCCACGCCGACGGTCTCTGCGAGGAAGGCGTGCGTGTCGCGGACGGAGTGGCAGACGCCGACGACGCGATCGAACGGGGAGCCCGCGTAGACGCCCCACGGGACCATCGCCATGGGGTTCGTGTAGTTGAGGAGGAGCGCGTGCGGACAGAGCTCGTCCATGTCCTCGCCGATCGCGGCGGCGACCGGGATCGTGCGGAGTCCGCGCATGATCCCGCCGATGCCGAGTGTGTCGCCGATCGTTTGGCGCAGACCGTACTTCTTCGGGATCTCGAAATCTGTGACGGTCGCGGCGTAGCCGCCGACCTGAATCTCGTTGATCGCGTAATCGGCGCCGTCGAGCGCCGGGCGACGGTCCCGATGCGCCTCGATCGCGTAACCGGCATTCGTGCGGCGGACGATCGACTCCGCCGCTCGGAGCGCGTAGGCCAGCCGCGCGTCATCGATGTCGTGGAGCGCGAACGTGACCGTTCCGTGCAGCTCCTCGTACGAGCAGAGATCGGCGACGACGTTGCGCGTGAATTCGACGCTCCCGGCCCCGATGACCGTCACCCTCACCACGCGGTACCCCCTGACATACGCCCGGCGCCGCAGCACGCTTTGCCCACCGCTAGGCCTGAGCGAAATTGTTCCATACGGCGCCTGAATGCGCAAAAAAGGCCATGCGTTGCCGCTCGGGCTGGGTTCGTGAGGCCGCGCGCGGATCAGGTCAGATGGGAAAGGACGGAGCGCAAACCCTGCGCGTATACGGGAAGCGCGACATCTGGCTCTGGGATCGACGGCTGCCACATCTTCTCCCACTCGACGGAGAGCCAGCCGCCGTACCCACTCGACTTCAGCATCCGCAGGATGGATGCCATCGGGACGCATCCCTCGCCGAAGAGCTGGTTGCGTTCGGGATCGGGTTGCGATCCGCCGTCCTTGACGTGGACGTGCACGAGTCGGTCCGCGACGAAGCCGAAGGTGGTCTCGGGCCCCTCGCCGGCGACGAGCGCGTTGAGCGTGTCCCAGATGACACCCACGTCCATTGGAGCGTTCGACAGCATCGCCGCGATCACCTCGCCGGAGGCAAAGCTGTCGTGCGTCTCGACGGCGACCGTCACGCCGAGCGCGCGTCCGCGTTCGACGAGCGCCGTGAGACGGTCTACTGTGCGGCGCGCCGTCGCCTGCCGGCTCTCGCCCGGCGGCGCGCCGGCGAACAGCCGAATCATTGGCGCTCCCAGATCGGATGCGAGTTCGACGCTCCCGAGCGCCTCCCCGGGATCGGCGTCGGGGTTCGCAATCTCGAACGACGTGTCCAAGCAACACACTGCAACGCTGGCACGGTCCAGCGTCGAGCGGACGGCGCGGCGAGCATCCGCCGGCAGCGACGGGGACAGCAGCTCGCCGTCGAGCACCCGCAGTTCGACGCCGTCGTAGCCGTACGCCGCCACCGCGCGCACGACGCGATCCAGTGTCCAGTCGGGGCACGCAAGGGTCGAGAAGGCCAGCCGCACCGAGTGAGGGTAATCGCAGCCACTGCTAACGTCCTCGCCAGTGGCCCGGAAGGGACGAGTGGGCGGGACGCTGCGATTCGGATTCGTCGGCGCCGGCGAGGTTGGGGTCGAGTCGGCCGCCGCCGTTCGCGACGCCCGGTCCGCGTCGCTGGTCGCCGTCTTCGACGTCGACCACGGCCTCGCAACCGACCTTGCCGACCGGTTCGGCGGGCGCGTGACCGCGTCCCTCGACGACCTCCTCGCCGATCCCGCCGTCGACGTCGTCTATGTATGCCTCCCGCACCATCTGCATCGGGAGACCGCGGTCCGCGCGGCCACGGCTGGCAAGCACGTCTTCGTCGAGAAGCCGATGGGCGTTACCGTCGCCGATGCACAAACGATCGTCAACGCATGCGAGGCGTTCGGCGTTGCCTGCGGCGTCCCCTTCGTCGCTCGCGAAGCGGCCGCGTACTCGGCGGCGCGTGACCTCGTCGCATCCGGCGCGATCGGCGACGCCACGGGCTTTCATATCACGTACCGAAGCGACAAACCGGCGTCGTATTGGACCGGAGGGTGGTCGGGACGCGCCGCTGGCGACTGGCGGATGCACTGGTCGACCGCCGGGGGCGGGGTCTTGATCATGAACGCGATCCACGACCTCGACGCTGTTCTGTGGATCACCGGCCTCGAGATCGAACGCGTTCACGGCTCGATCGCCACGACCGCCGGGCCCGCCGAGGTGGAGGACGTCGTCCTCGCGATCCTCGAGTGTCCCGGCGGCGAACTCGGCAGCATCGAGGGGCTCGCCGCGTTGCCCGGTGGTGAGGGGCCGGGCATTCGATGGATCAACCGCATCCACGGGACGGACGGTCAGATCCTCCTGCCGTCACCATGGGTTACGGATGGCCTCGCGCTATTCCGACGCGCCGACGGGGCATGGATCGAGGTGCCGCCCGACGTCCGGCGTGGCGATGCGCGCGCCCGGGCGTTCGAACGCTTCGCGACCGCGGTGCTCGCTGGCGACGACCCGCCCGTTCCCGGACGCCACGGCGTCCGGGCCAGCCGAATCGTTCACGCGATCTACAGCGCCGCGCGCTCGGGTGGCCCCGTCGAGCTCGCCACACACCCTCGCTAACAGGCCGACGTCCGGAGAAGCTCGTCGACGGTCGGATATCGGTCGTCCGATCGACGCGAGACGACCGTCGAGCCGACGCGCACTGCGTCCTCCAGCGCGTCGGCCGGGTCGAGCCCGGCACCCAGCGCCGTCATCAAACCCGCGTTGAACGCGTCGCCAGCGCCGGTCGTATCGACGACGTCGACGCTCGGGGCGCTGACGCGACGTGACCGCCCATTGCCCGACACCGCGACGGCGCCGCCGGCGCCGAGCTTCACGACCGTCCACGCGCCCGACCGCCTCGCGAGCGCGGCCGCCCCGGCCGCGGGATCCGCTTCGCCGGACAAGCGCTCCGCCTCGGCCTCGTTCGGCAAGAAGACGTCGACCAGCGGGAGCAGTCGGTTGACCTCCTCGCGCGTGCGAACCGACCAGCCCTCGTGGTCCCACCCGGTGTCGAGCAGGGTCGTCCCCCCGCGCGCTCGGATCTCCGTTAACGCCTCGCGCGCCGGCCGTCCGCGCATGGCCGGGAGGTTGAAGTAACCGCACAGGAGGACGTTGTTCGCCGCAAATGCGTCGTCGGGAATCATCGACGGATCGAAGGCGGCGAGGGTGCCGAGGGCGATCAGGAATGACCGATCCCGACCGAGCGCCTCGAACGCGATCGACGCGCCGGTCGGCGCGCCCGGAATTTTGCGCACGTGTCGCGTGTCGACCCCGTACCGGCGCAGGTCCTCGAGCACAACGCGACCGAGGGGATCGTCTCCCACACACCCGACGACCACGGGATTTCCACCCAGTCGCGCGAGAGCGGCTCCCGTGATGGCCGCCGCGCCCCCAACGCGAACGTCGATTCGCTCGATCGGCCGCTCCGTGCCCGGCGGCGGCAAATCCGCGGCTGGCCATGCCACGAGATCCACGTTGACGTTGCCGACGACGGCGAAGGTCACCACGGCGCGGTCAGCAAGCCCCGCGGCACCATCAGCACCTCCTCCAGCACGATCGTGCCGGGCAGCGTCGCTAGGAACAGGGCCACGTAGGCGACGTCGTCGGCGGAGAGCATGCGGTCGCGCGGCGCCTCCTCGTCCGCGGCGTACCAGTCGGTGTCGACGCACCCCGGCTCGATGACGTGTACGCCGATCCCGTCGCGGTACAACTCTTGCGCCATCGAGAGGGACAGTCCGACGGCGCCGAACTTCGACGCGACGTACGCGCTGCCGCCCGCCTCCGAACGTCGGCCGTTGTCCGAGGAGACGACGAGGATCTTTCCGAAGCCACGTTCGCGCATCGGCGGCACCGTGGCCCGGACGACGTTCGCAACGCCCTCGATGTTCACCTGCAATGCGTTTCGAACCAGGTCGGGCGTCTGCTCCCCGATGTCGCCCCAGCCGTTGACACCGGCGCTCGCCACAACGATCGTCGCCGGCCCGATCTCGTCCGCGGCCGCCGCGACAGCGCTTCGCACGGCCTCGTCGTCG
>JBKOWM010000077.1:0-20804 GCA_046724395.1 Actinomycetota bacterium | reverse complement strand
ACGAGAAGCAGCCCGTACCGAACGAGCCGACCGACCGCCCACCTGCCCGCGCCCCAAGCGCCTGCGCAGCGTCCTCGACGATCGCGAGTTCGCGGCGGCCGGCAGCGTCCGCGATCCGAGCCATGTCCGCCGGCAGTCCGTACAGGTGGACGGGGAGGATCGCTCGGGTCGCGGGTCCGATCGCTTCGCAGAGGAGGTCGCCGTCGAGGTTGAAGTCGTCGCCGATGTCGACGAACCGCGGGAGGGCGCCCACGTGCAGGATCGCGTTGAGCGTCGCCACGAAGGTGAACGGAGAGGTGATGACCTCGTCGCCGGGGCCGACACGGTGTGCCATCAGCGCCGCGATCAGCGCGCTCGTCCCGTTGTTGACGGCGACGGCATGCCGCACGCCGACGGCGCCGCGCATCTCGTCCTCGAAGCGCTCGACCATCGGCCCCTGTGCGAGGCGTCCGGACCGGAGCGCCTCGAGCACGAGCTTCTCCTCGAGCTCGCCGAGCAACGGCTCACTGATGGCGATCACGTCGACACCATCCCCCGGGTCGATCGACCGCAGGAGTCGCATCCCGGCGGAATCGACTCGTCCGCTCGGGCCAGCCGGTGCCCGCAGGTGCAGACCCACCCGCGAAGCCGCGCCGGGGCTCCGGACACGAGTGCGTGCGGCCGCACGTCCCGCGTGACGACGCTGCCGGCGCCGACCATCGACCAGGCCCCGATCTCGACGCCACACACGATCGTCGCGTTGGCGCCGATGCTGGCCCCGGATCCGACGCGCGTCGGGACGACCTGCCACGTCTGCGAGGCGGCGCGGGGGTAGAGATCGTTCGTGAACGTCGCGGACGGACCGACGAAGACATCGTCGGCGAGGACGACGCCACGGTACAGCGAGACGTGGTTCTGAATCTTGCAGCGGTCGCCGACGACGACCTCGGTATCAACGTAGACGGAGAACCCGATCGTGCAGTCGGCGCCGATCGCGCTGCCCGACCGGATGTGGCTCGTATGCCAGATCCGGGTCCCGGCACCGACCGACGCGCCGTCCTCGACGATGGCGCTCGGATGGACGAGTTCGAGCGGCGCCGTCACCGGGCATCCTCCGCGACCGGGCGAGGGGATCCAAGCGCCGCGTCGGCCGCGACCGGTGCGCGCCCCTCGAACAGGCGGAGGAGCCGTTCCGCCTGAGCAGCGGCGCCGAACTCCTCGTTGACGCGGACCCGGCCCGCCGCCGCGACGGCCGTCGCACGGACCGGGTCGGACAGCAGCTCGGCGATCGCCTTGGCGAGGGCGGACGGATCCCCGGGGGGCACGAGCCAGCCCGTCGAGCCGTCCTCGACCACTTGTTCCGTGCCGCTCACACGCGTCGCGACGACCGGGAGTCCGCTCGCCATCGCCTCGATCAGGGCAACGGGAAGCCCTTCCCACAGCGACGGCAGCACGAACGAGTCGCTGCTCGCCAGCAGGTCGGGGATGTCCCGACGAGTCCCGAGCAGCTGCACCGCACCCGAAAGCCCTCGGGAGTCGACGTCCGCCCGAATGTCGTCGGCGAGCTCGCCGTCGCCGATCAGGAGCAGACGTAGCCGGGGGAACCGCGGCGCGAGCGACGCGATCGCCTCGATCAGGAACCGGTGCCCCTTCTGGCGCTTGAACGTCGCCACGGCGGTCATCACATGCTCGTCGGCACCGAACCCGAGTTGGGCCCGGATCTTCGCCCGATCGCGTACCCCGTCGAACGCCTCGGTGTCGACCGCGTTGCAGACGACGTGGATTCGATCGGTCGGCGTCCCCGTCTCGGCGGCGAACGACCGCGCCGTCTCATCCGACACGGCGATGACGCCGTCCACGATCGCCGAGCCCAACCGATAGAGCCAGCGGTGAACGACGCGTTTGGGCCCGAACAGCCACGTGTGGCTGTTCAGATGCTCGCGCCGCAGGGTGAACTGGGCGTTCTGGATGGTCCACCACACAGCCGTTCGCGAGCGCCACCGCAGCGACATGATCAGGAAGTCGAGCGTCCCCAACCCCTGCGTCAGCACGACGTCGACGCCGTGCGCCTGAACGAGTCGCACGACGTCGCGGCGCCTCGCGATCATCTCGGCGAGGAACGACGGCACCGCGATGACACTGTGGCGGCGCGCCGGGAGCATCTCGACGGGTGTGCCGTCGGCCTCGATTTCCGCGCGCAGCGGGCCGTCGCCGAAGCTGCAGACGACCGTCCGTGCGCCGGCGCGCGGCAGGTACCTGGCGAGCTGGCGTACCGTCTCCTGGGCGCCGCCCACGTCGAGGTTCGGCGTGACGAGCATGATCACCGGACCGTCCGTACTCATGGCCGCGCACCCGGATCGACGGGAACGCCGAACGACGCGGGGGGAGTGTTGGATGGAGCGGCTCGGACCTCGGCGGCGCGAACGAGACCCCCGACGACCTCCCGGTGCGACGCCACCCATTGCGCTCGTTCGATCGAAGAGAGGGCCGACCGGAGCCTGTGGACGGACCGGCTCGTCTCGAAGTACGAGTTCCAATACTGCACGGCGGCGTCGAGGGTGTACGAGCGCCACGCGTCCGCGAACACCGCGAGCTCGTCGGGCGACAGCGGAAAGACGTCGCTGTAGGCGCCGACGAACGTCTGCATCAGGATGCGGTCGGCGGCACTGCCCGTGCGCTGGTACCTGACGAGCGCGGAGACGAGGTCGTTCAGCCGCAGGTCCAGCCGCGACAGCTCGAAGTCCACGGGCACGGCCGTGCCGTCCCGCTGGAAGAGCAGGTTGTGGATGCCGTAGTCGCCGTGGATCACGAGTCGGGGTAGTGCAACGTCGGTGAGCGACGCCTCCACGAGCGCGATCTCCGCGAGCACCGCCGGCGCGGATCGGATCAGGCGATTCGACAGCGCCCTGCTCTCGTCGTCGGTGAGGGCCGACGACCGGTCCCGCAGCTCATCCAGCTTCGCGGCATACCAGGCGAGGTCCCGCCGCCTCGACCCGTCCGGGGAGACGAGGCCGACGTGATGACCACCGTCGGGAACGAAGCCGTCCAGGAGCAGATGCATCCTCGCAAGCGTTTGCCCGGCGATCGTTGTCAGCCGCAGGCGGTCGCGGCCCAGGAGGTAGTTGACGGAGTAGTTCTTGCCCGGGAGCACCCCGAAGACGCCGAAGAGTTCGTCGCCGATCCTCGTCCAGGTCAAGCCGTCGGCGGCCGTGTCCGGAGCGGGCGCGATGAAGCCGACGTCCCGCAGACGCAGCAGGATCGAGTGGACGTACCGGACGGTCTCTTCGGACCATTTCCGCCGGTACTGCCTGAGCACCTTCTCGCCTCGATCCGTCCGTACGACGACGTTGCGGCTGCGTCGGGCGAGCGGGAGGCTGCGCGACCGACCGCCGCGGCGCAGGCCGTAACGCTCCAAGACCGTCCGGACGACAGAGTCGTCGAGGGCGGGTGGGGCCAGGCGAGCCGCGACGGAAGCCGAGACGAGGGACGGCCGAGGGACGTGCGGGATCCACATCCCGTGCTTCACGCGGCGCACACCCCCTCGCCGATCCGAGCGGTGCGCGCGACCGTCGCAACGGCCTCAGCCAACGCCTCCTCGACGTCGCCGGGTTCCCCGTCGGTCGCCACGTCGACAACCGTCCACGCGCGCTCTCTCGCGTGACGTGCCGCCCGGCGGGTCACCGCGTCCGCTGCGACCAGGTACCGGCCGAGCTGCTCCTGTGTCAGCGAGCGCGAATGCGCCCACACGCCTCGGGCCACCACCCGCTGCTCGCAGACGTCGCACGCGGCGCTCGCATGCACGACGACGTCCGGACGTGGGATCCGCTCGAGATACGCCGCCAGTTGACCGACGTCCGGCGACTCGGCGTACGAAGCGTGGAGGTGGACGGCGCGGTGGAGGAACCCGTCGTCGAAGACGATGACCTCACCGGGCCGCGACGTCGTTCGCAGGAACCGGTACCGCCCGCCCAGCTGAACGAACCAGTACACGATGTGGCGTTTGGTCGCGCCGGGAATCGCCCGGTGATACTGCATCCGAATGACATCGCGAACGAGCGTGCGGTGCTCAAGCGCGAAGACCAGAGCGTGCCACGTCGCAAGGAGGTAGAAGGTCCACCACAGCATCGGTCGCCGCAGCGGCATCGGCGCGAGCCGCACGAGCCGGCCCAGGCGGGTCCGTGCGGCGTGGTCGCGGGCGGTTCCCACGACCGACCCCGCGGTCGCCCCCTCGCGCCTGAGCTCTTCGATGAGGCGGAGGGAAAGCGTCGTCTTCCCCGATCCGGGAGTGCCGATGAACTCGACGAGCACCGGACGCGGCGCCCGCCCCCGGTCGCGCTGGCTACAGGACATTCCAGAGCCGCGCCTTGAGGTCTCGAAGGACGATGTCGAGGTCCCGGTTCGCGTCGATACGGATCACGTTCACCGACCGGGTCGCCTCCGCCAGCGACGCGAGCTCCGCCGCGGCGCGGCTCTTCGCGGCGAGGACGGCCGGTTCATGATCCGGTTTGCGGCCGAACGAGACATCCGGATTCACGTCCAGCACGACGAGGTGGTCCGGGAGCCCGATGCGCCGGTACATCCGATCCTCGACGCCGGCGAGACGACGGATCGTCCCGCGCCGCCTCGCATCCAGGACCGTCCGGATCTGCGGTCCGTCGAGCAGGCGGTGCTCGGGGCGGATGCTGATCCTCTCGAGGGGCAGGCGATCGAAGATCACGACGCGCCCGGTCTGCGCATCGCCGCACCCGCGCCGATGACGACGGATCCGGTCGCGAGCGACCGCAAGATGGTGCAGTGCGAGCATGACGTCGCGCGTCCGCGCGATCGGCTCGGCGGCGCGCGGCCGTCGCGTTCTCGCAGTCACCGTGCGGTGCCCGCGGCGCAGCGCGCGGAAGGCGACGTACGTCCAGTCGCTCGACCGCGATGGCGCCTTGCTTCCGAGATAGAAGGTCCGAACGCTGAGCTTCCACCCGAGCCATTCCTCGAGGGCCGCGGCGATCGTCGACTTGCCCGACCCGTCCGAACCGACGAGCGCGATGGTGAGTCCGCCGCCCGGGAGGGTCATCCCCGTGTCGGCGGGCCGCCGACGCGACTGGCGCCGCCGGAACAGCGCGAGGAAGTACCGCGCGCTCGCGCGGACGCGTCCCGTCCGGCGCAGATGACCGAGCGATCGGCGCACCCGCCGACGCAGCGTGAACAGGGCGTACCCGGACCGGGAATCGTGCGTGGCGATGTCCAGGAAACGCGCGGCGAGGTCCGGAGCCAGGAGCTCGCCGCCATCCGCGCGAAGGACGGCCTTCACGTCGGTCACGGTCGTTCGATCAAGAAGCCAGGCGATCTCTCGCCTCGTCTCGCCCGGTAGACCCGGCGTACGGATGCCGAGGACATCCTTCACCACGTCCCTGGCCCGGTACTTCAGCAGCGTCCTGATCACCAGTACGACGAGCTCCATCTCGGGGCGGGGAACCGGAACCCCGTCCAGGAGCTGAGTGGGCTCCAGGAACGCTCGTTCCAGTGGGATCCGGTGATTCTTGACGTGCCGTTCCCCGAGGACGAGCTGCCAATGGACGTGGATGTGGAACGTTCGTCCCGACCGCGGGTCGTGGCCCAGGAGATGCTCCATTGCGACGTGGGTCGCGTCCGGCGGCGGAACGATCGGCTTGAGGTCGTGGCGGGCCGCGATCTCGCGGAACCGCGTCGCGTCGTCGCGTGCGACGAGCAGATCGATATCGCTGTTGCCCGTCAGCCCCGCGACGAGGTGTTCGTTGCTCTTCCACGAGCAATGGCCGATGCCATCCGCCGCGAGCTCGCGGAAGAACGCGACCAATGCCGGCAGGGGCGCGGGAGAAACGGCGGGCACGACGTCGTGCCGCTCGGTCTGGATCACCATCGCGCGTGTTCTCCTAGCGTGCGCCCGGGCTCGTCGCAGGATCTCCTCACCACGGTAGGGGAGCTCAAGCACCGCCGGGCAGCGTGCGGCGACGTATCTTGCCTACGTCAGATGAGGGTGCGAGCCAACATCCTTTGGCTGCCGTTCCGGCGTCATGTCCCGGCGGCCCGTTCCTCGACGCGGCGGCCCCGGTCGGCGAAGCATGTCGCCGGCGGTATGTGACACATCGATCCAGAAGGGCAGCGGATCCGTCAGCGAGAACACGGCATCCCTGCGTACACCCCGCCATGATCGCGCCCAGTCCGCCGCGCTGAGCTCGCCCCGGCGCCACGACCACAGCGCGGACTGCACGTCGTGGCGAAGATAGATCCATTTCGCGCCTCGATACCGCTGACGCCGTCGTTCGGGGAGCGGAGCCCCGATCACGTCCGCGTACATCGTCCCCAGCAATTCCACGCCGCCCAGTTCTGCGATCGCCGACCGGCCGGTGGGCCGCCCGATGTTCGGCTCGATGAGGAAGTGCTGTCCGGTTCGAGCGTCCCTCTTCATCTCGACGTATCCGAGCCCGAAGTACGGGACCATCGTGAACAGTCGGATCGTCTCTTCCAGGACGACGTCGTTGCGAACCTCCTCCCCGAGCGAGCTCGTACCCGTCCTCGGCGGCCACTGCCGGATCTTCCTCGCGACGAAGGAGGCCAGGGGCCGGCCGTCTCGCCCGAGATAGCAGTTGCATGAGTACAGCTCTTTCTCGTCCCCCTCGATCCACTGCTGGACGATGAGCTGGTCTGCCCACCGCGCGGCCCGCTCGTAGACGGCCATCAACTCGCGTGGACCGTCGACGCGCAGCACCTTGCGCAGTCCGCTCGCGTGCCACGCGGCGCTCCTGACGGGCGGCTTGACGATGGCGGGGAACGAGAGCGATCGGGCCGCCTCCTCGGCGTCCCGACGCGACTCGAGAAACAGCGTCGGGGGGATCGGAAGCCCGTTCGCCAGCGCGAACCGGTAGAAGCGCGTCTTGTCGACGAGCGTCTCGACAACGCTCGGGGGAGGCAGGACCACGTGGTAGTAGGGCGTCAGGGCCTCCCGGTTCGACGAGATCAGCAGTACCGGCACGTCGGTGCACGGAACGAGGACGGCTCGCTCGGGCAGGGTCCGGCCGAGCTCGACGAGGGTTTCGACCAGCGCGTGCGTCCTGAGATCCGTTTCGACGACCCGGTCGCACACGCGCGTACGAGAGCAGAAGTGACGGCGATTCTCGACGACGCCGATGACGGGAACGCGTCGGCGGGCGAAGATCCGGGCCGTCTGCAGTCCGGCGATGCAATCGAGCCCGACGATGATGACGGGCGGCCGGTCGCCGTCCACTCCCGCCAGCCCGTGAGCTCGGCTGCTCACGTTTGCTCAGGTGCTCTCGTCGAGCTCGATGGCTTCCCGCGTCTCGACGAGGCCAAAGACGTGATCGACGGAGACGATCATCGGCTCCACCGAGTCGGCCCGACGCGACGCTCGGAGAACCTCGAGGGCCTGCTCCATCCCCGAGATCGCGGCGCGCATCGGGTGGTTGGCGAAGATCGTCATCCGGAAGCCCTTGTCGTACAGCTCTTCGGCGGTGAACGTCGGAAACAGCGTGGGGACCGCGACGAGCGGGACCTCGCGCACGCCCTCCCAGGACTCGAGGAAGGCCTCGACGTCGGAGAGCGTCTTGTCCCGGGAATGGATGAGGAGCGCGTCGGCGCCGGCCTCGACATACGCCTCCGCACGGGCGCGCGCGTCGTCGACCCCGTAGCCGGCCACCAGCGCCTCGATCCGAGCGATGAAGAAGAAGTCCTCCGTCTCCTGCGCCCGCTTGGCTGCGCGGATCCGCCGCGCCTGCTCCGACGGCGGGATCAGCTCGCGCCTGGTTCTTCCCGCATACAGGCTGTTGCGCTTAGGAAACGTGTTGTCCTCGACGCAGATCGCGGCGATACCGGCGCGCTCGAACTCCCGGACCGTCCGGACGACGTTCGGCAGCCCGCCGTACCCGTTGTCGCAGTCCACCACGACCGGGAGCTTCGTCGCCGCGTCGATGCGAACCGCCGCGGCGAGCACCTCGCTCATCGTCAGCAGGTTGAGGTCCGGCATGCAGTACGCCATCGATGAAACGCCGAAGCCGCTTACCCAGACCGCGTCGAAACCTGCGAGCTCGATCAACCGTGCCGACAAGGCATCGTGCGCTCCAACGGCGATGACCGGCGTCGATGCCTTCAGACCCTCACGAAGCCCGACCCGCTTCGCCTCGGCGGAGTTCATCGCGCCCCCTTCCCCTCACACCACGAGCTCGTCCCGCCCCGCCTCCCGTTCCAGCCGGCCCTCGCCGAACGCATCGATGAGGGCGACGACCCGCCGCCCGATCTCACGCTGGGCGTCGCGCGCCATGGCCCCGATGTGCGGCGTGAGGACGACGTTGGGAAGTTCGGCCAGCGGCGGCGTTCCCTCGCCCTCCTTCTCGTGGACGTCGAGAGCGGCACCCTCGACCCGGCCGTCGGTCAGCGCGGCGTAGAGGGAACCCTCCTCGACGACACCACCACGGGCGGCGTTCAGGAGGAACGCGCCGGGCTTCATTCGGGCGAGCGCGCCCGCATCGATCATGTGCCGCGTGGACTCCTTGAGGGGGACGTGGATCGTGACGAAGTCGGCCTCGCCGAGGACGGCGTCGCAATCGAGCAGCGAGATGCCAACCTCCTCGAACCGCCCCGCTCGATCCGATGTCGGGTGCTCCACGCACCCGCACACGCGCATCCCCCACGCCACGCCGAGGAGACCGACCTGAGTACCGATGTTGCCGAGCCCGATGACCCCGAGCGTCTTGCCCTTCAACAGCGGGCCGGCCAGCTCGTGCTTCGACCACCGGCCGTCCCTCAGGAGCCGATCGGCGAGCGAAACGTTACGCGTCACGCTGAGCAGGAGGGCGAACGTCAGCTCGGCGACGGCGCGAGCCCCCGGGCCGGGAATCCGCACGAGTCGGATCTCCCGCTTCCGGAGGAGATCCATGTCGACGTTGTCCAGGCCCGAGCCTGCACGCACCGCGAGCCGCATCTTGGAGGCCACGTCGAGGACGGGCGGCGACAGGCCGATCCCGCTGCGGAACACGACCACCTCGGCGTCCGGCAAAAGCGCCCGGAGCTCCTCCGGCTCGGCGGAGAAGGCGCGGTCCACGCGGTGGCGGCGGCTCAGTTCCTCGATTGCATCGGAGTCGATCCGGCTTGCGAGCAGCACGTTCATGGTCACGTCCTGTTACCCGGGTGCCTGCGGTGGAAATCCGTGATCAAGCCGGCCACCTCCGAGCGAACCTCTTCTCGAGGGCGGACGGTATCGACCACGTGGAAGTGCGGGAAGACGTCACCCAGCTGGAGATACTCGCCACGTCTCTTCGTCAGGTACTCGAGCGATCCCTCGCCCGCCCGTTCGCGCAGGACCTCGGGCGGCGCATCGAGGCAGATCGCGAGGGTCGGCCGAGGGTAGAAGCGGCGGAGGAGGTAGCCGTGAAGGCGACGGCCGACGCTGCTGCCGGGGGCGAGCACGTCGTAGGCGTAGTAGTCGGCGATGAAGTGCCGATCCAACAGCACGACGTCGTAGCGCCGCTGCCGCCACCACACAATGGCCTGCCGGAACCACTCCTCGGCGATCCAGTTCGTGATCCGAAGGCCCGACTTCAATGCGTCGGCCGTCCGCTTTGCTGGCCCCTCCGGGGTGGCCGAAGACTCGGTCGGCGGGCCGGCGTGCATTCGCGGACGACGCCCGCGCATCCTCTTGAGGGCGAGAACGAGTCGAGTGGTCGGGAGCATCACGGCGCTGGCCTCGAGGTTCACGCCCATATAGAGCGTGGACGTGCTCATGGGCAGCATGCGTGGAAGGTCTCGAAGCAGCGAGGACTTTCCCGCCCCGTCGGCACCGAGCAACGCGACGGTGATCCCGCGTGGAGACCCCCGCCCGCCCTCGCGAGCGACGCCGCGTCCGACTGCTGTCGTCGACGTCACTGGCATTCGTCCTCCCCTGTCTCGGGTCACGTCTCATGACAGTTCCCGCGGATACCGCCGAGGACGCATGCCGGCACCGTGAGGACGATGATCATCGCAAAGATCCGAGGGTAGGATCGGCCCCCGCCGCTCTTACGGATCTCGACGCGCCTGCGAGGTTCGTCCGAACCGGCGCGGGGAACGATGAGCGGGCTGGTGGCCCGCCAGCACCGCCGAACGTGCTGCGTTGGACGACGACGTCTGGGGAGGCCGATGACGGCGCGGGTTCTCATCATCGGATGGGATGGTGCGGATTGGGACGTCCTCGACCCGATGCTCGAGCGGGGCGAGATGCCCAACCTCGCCAACCTGATTGCCTCGGGGACGAGGGGAGTTCTTCAATCGACGGTGCCGATCAACTCCTGGGCGGCATGGTCAACGTTCCTGACGGGGGTCCACCCAGGACGCCACGGCGTGTTCGACTTCGTGGAGCGCGACGTCGCCAGGCCGGGTGATCGGGTTCCGGTCTCCTCTAGCTCGATCAAGGCTCCGACGTTCCTGGAGCTCCTGTCTCAGGCCGGGCACGAGGTCCGGGCCGCGAACATTCCCGTGACGTTCCCGCCTATCCCCGTTCGCGGCCGGATGATCGCGGGGGTGGCCATCCCCCCCGGCGCCGACTTCATCTATCCGAAAGCCTGGGCGGCCGAGCTCTCACGGCTCGCCCCGTTTCCGACGAACGGCATGGAGTGGACGAGATTCCGCCAGGACCCCCGCGAACTCGTCGACGAGGCCGCGCGGATCGTGGCGCAGCGAAGCGAGTCGTTCGAGGCGCTGCTGGACGGAGACTGGAGCGCTGCCGTGTGCGTCTTCGTCGCCCCTGACCGACTCCAACATCCGCTCGGCGCCTATCTGCTGCCGTCCCACCCGAAGCATGTCGGCCTGCACGAGACGGAGCTGGCGGAGGCACTGCGGGGCGTGTTCCGGCTGCTCGATCGGCAGCTGGGGCGTCTCGGCCAGGTCGCGGGACCCGATGCGACTGTGATCCTGCTCTCCGACCATGGATTCCGCCCGATCGACCGTGCGGCCAACCTCGACCGCATCCTCGCGTCGTTGGGGCTGTCCGCGCCGACCCGGACGGGCCAGATGGCTCGAGCGCTTCGCCGGACGGATAGCTTGCGAAGGTTCGTCAAGACACGGATCGGCCGAGCGATCAGGGGCGGCGTCCCGCGGCCAGGGGCGTTCGACTGGTCGCACACGCTGGTCTACCAGTCCGGCTCGGCCGGACAACTCTCGATCAATCTCAAGGGCCGCGAGGCGTACGGCGTCGTGGATCCGGGCGACTACGAGAGGGTGCGTATGGATGCGCGAGAGGCACTGCTCGCGTTTCGCGATCCCGAGACGGGCGATCGGCCCGTCGGAGAGGTCCTGTTCGCGCGCGAGATCTACCACGGTCAGCAGGCAGATCGCGCACCCGACCTCATCGTGTTGCCCACAGACCTTTGGACGTTCGCCCACACCGGTGCGCTCACCGGCTCGACGGAGTGGCCGAGCGGGGCCCACCGGCGGGCCGGAATCATCGCGGCCTCCGGTCCCGGCATCGCTTCGGGCTCGCTCCCGGAACGGGACATCGCCGACCTCGCGCCCACGATCCTCGCCCTGCTCGGCGTGTCGTACGACAGCTTCGACGGCAGACAGATCGACCCCTTGACCCCTGCCCGCGTCACGGCAGCATCGGTGGAACCCGCGGAGGCCGCCGAGCGGGCCGAGGTGAGCGAGGACCAGCAGGAGGCCATCGCCGAACACCTGAGGGACCTCGGGTACATCGAATAGACGAGGCGACTCGGTCCGTCATTCCAGGGCGGTTGCGAGCGCGTCCACCATCGCCGGGATCGGTGCGGGAAACGGGTGGTAGAGCGTGACGGCGGGCGTCGCCGAGAACGCCTGCAGCAGCAGTTGCTCTTCGAGCTCCTCGGCGCGCGCCATCAGCTCGCTCGCGCGATCGGGGAAGGCAAACCGGAACTTCAGGTACGACGCAAGGAACCGTAGCCGTTCGTACTGCAACGACTGAATCATGCGGCGGGCGATCTCCCGGCCGTCTGCTTGCTCGACGGCCACCTCCGCGGCGTCCCGCGAGACCACGAAGACGAGCCTGTCGAGGGACCCGGTGCCGATGCACCGCTCCGGCCCAAACAGCCGACTGGGGGAAAGGCGCACGAACAGACTCCGCTCGAGCTGAGAGACGAGCTTCGAACCGGCGGATGCGGAACTTCGGCTCGACACGAGGCCGGAGGCCCGAAGCGTGGCGCGCATCGCCGCCCATCGTGCCCGCACCTTGACGGGGATCACGGCTCGGTACTGCGGCAGATCCGTGAGATGCCAGTCCCATATTCGGATGGGCTCCGGGAGCCCGTATACCCGCCCCGACGACGGCTCCATGTACACCCACTCGTCGCCGATGTAGTCCGCTCCTCGCTCCATGAAGCCGAGCAGCGTCTCGGTCTTCCCGCCCTTCGCCCAGCCCGTCACCACGACCCCGACTCCGCGATGGACGAAGGCTCCGGCGTGCAGGGGGAGAATCCCGTGCTTCAGCGCCGTCAGGTTCAGGATTGATACCAGCAGAGGCACGCGGGAGACCCCGGACTCGCACTCGATCTCGAAGCGGTCGCCGATCGCGTCGAACGGGATCCGGATCCGCCTCACGCCTCCCCGCTCTGGCTGCAGAACGACGAATCCGTCGTCGTCGAACGCGGCGTCCGGCATCCCGAGGAAGCGGAGGCGCCCTCGCGTCGGCGCGCGCGCAACGAAACGGATCACGATGTCCGGCTCGCGGGCGAGGGTGGTTCGCGGGAGACCGAGCTGACGCTCCACCGCCGCGACGTCGGGCGGAGAGAGGGTCTCGACCCTGATGCCGACGAGCCCGTGAAGGTCGAAGTCCACGCGGTCCCGCACGTCGGCGGCTTGCCTAGCCACGCGGGCTCGGTTCGCCCGCCGTCTCCTCCGGGCTCGGTTCGCCTGCGGTCTCCTCCTGGCTCGATTCGCCCGCGGTCTCCTCGGGGCTCGGTTCGCCCGCGGTCTCCTCATCGGCGTGTTGCGTGCCGCTCGCCTCCGGAAGCGGCGCCCGCCGAGCCCGGCGTTGCACGAGCGCCTGGATCGCGGCGCGATCCTCCTCGCTGACGCCGAACAGGAGCAGTAAACCCACGTACACGACCGCGATCACGGCCGTGGCGATCAGCGGCTCGAGCACGCCGCCGAACGTCGTCACGCTGGCCACGATCCTGGCGAGCAGAGCCGCCGCGAGACCGGCGCAGATGGGCTTCCACCAGCTGCGCTCGTACGGCTGCACCCCCTCGGCCCGATACACCTGGATCATCGGCAGCACGTTGTTCAGTGCCTTCCCGACCGTGGAGGCGATGGCCGCGCCGACGACGCCGTACGGCGGGATCAGCACGAGGGCGAGCCCGATCTCGGTGGCGATCACGGCCAGGTAGTCGATGAGCGCAAGACGCGGACGCCCGATCACCACGAGGGTCACCGTGACCGGGCCGGTGCCGAACTGGAAGAGGATCCCCACGGCGAGCACCACCAGAGCGGGCGCCCCCGAACGGAATTCCGGGCCGAACAACGAGAGGATCTCGGCGGGGAAGATCGTCAGGAGGAGGAAGATCGGGACGCCGAGCATGAAACTCCACTTGGCAAGGCTTCGGAACAGCGTTCGCAGCTGCTCTCGGTTCCCCTGCAGGTACAGGGCGCTGGCCATCGGCGCGTAGACCTGGTTCATCGAGTTGATGATTGCTCCCGGGATCTGAGCGATCCGTCTTGCCGCGACGAACACGCCCGAGGCCTCCAGCGACGCCATGGAGCCGAGGAACAACGGGAACACCTGGGTCCTCGATACCTCGCTGAGCCGGTTGCCCCACACGGGAAGCGCGAACCGGATGAGGCCCCGGCGCTCGATCGGTTCCGTGGGGCCCACGAGCGAGATCCGCCGGTGCAGCGCGACGGTCGCCGCGACCGAGAGCGCCAGCTCCGCGAGGAGCAGCGCCGCGAACGCCGCGATCGTGGAGCCGACCACCACGAGGGCGACGGCGATGAATGCCAGTCGCGCAAGCGGGGCGAGGATGTTCCGAAGCACCGCGACGTCTCGCATCTGCTTGAAGGCCTGGGTGCCGAAGAGCATCACCTGGCCGAGGGCCATCACCGGGACCATGAGCCCGGCCACTCGCAGGAGCGGGACCATCGACGGCGAGTTGAAGAAGACCCGTGCGATGACGGGTGCGAGGGCGACCGTGGCCGCCCCGAGCAGGACGGACACCGTCGAGGTCAAGAGAAGGGCCAGGTGGATCGTCCCGCGAAGCCGGGCTCGGTCTCCGACGCTGTGGTAGTAGGAGCCCTGCCTGAGAACGATCCAGTCGGCGCCCAGGAGCCCGAGGGCGGCCAGCGTCTGGGCGACGGAGTACGCGACGACCCACGCCCCGAATTCCTCCGCCCCGAGCTTTCGGGCCACCATGACGCTGAGGGCGAGCGCCGCGACGTACCCGATTAGGCCGGAGAAGACCAGGATCCCCGACTGTCGGGCGAGGTGCCCCACCTGCCCGGTCGCGGTGGGAGGAGAGCCGGGTGCTTCAGACATGAGGGGTATGCAGGCGAGAAGATCTGGCCATGGGGACGTCAGTGAAGCAGGAATTCATACGGTCTGAGTGTTTCCATCCTCCGGCCGGATCGAACCGGGCGGGGAGCTGTCGGTGAAGAGGCTGTTTGGCCGTCGGACGCCGTCCAGGGTCATCGGCCGCCTGCGCGAGATCAGGGACGCCCCTGCGCCCCGGCTGTCGCTCGGCGACCACGATCGCGAGCGAGAACCGCCCATCTTCGTCGTCGGCTGCTTTCGGAGCGGCACGTCGATGATTCGGCGAATCCTCGACTCGCATTCGCGGATCGCGTGTCCGCCCGAGTCGAAGTTCGTTCTCCCGGTGGCCAGGATCCTTCGAGACCGGCACGCGATCCGCGGCCTCGTTTCGATGGGATTCGACCGCGCCGACGTCGCGGCGGCGCTCGCCGACTTCGTGAGGGGCTTCTTCGACGAGTACGCCGCCGCTGCGGGGAAGCCCCGTTGGGCGGACAAGACGCCCGACTACGTCGAATGCCTTCCCGAGCTGTGGGAGTTGTTCGGGCCCGAAGCCCGGTTCGTCGTCATCATTCGCCACGGAATGGACGTGGCGTACTCCCTGTCGGACCCACATCGACACTATCCCGCGATCGACGGCCAGGTCGCCCGGGCGGGAGGGGACGTCGCCATCGGTGCGGCGCGGTTCTGGGCCGACCAGAACGAGAAGATCGAGGCATTCATGCGGGATCACCCCGACGCCTCGCACCTGATCCGGTACGAGGACGTCACCGTCGATCCCGAGCCGACGGTGCGTCGGGTCTTCGAGTTCCTCGGGGAGGCCTGGGAACCGGACGTCCTCGCCTACAACGAGTTCCGCCACCATGCCGGGCTCGAGGATCCAGACGTCAAGCGCCGTCGCCGGATCGTGCCGAACAGCGGGCGGTATCGATCCTGGCCCGTTCCCGTTCAGGAGGCCGTCAGGCAGGCCTGCCAGCCGGTGCTGGGCCGCCTCGGGTACGAGTAGCCCATCGGCTCGCGGCGCTTCCGGCCTCCGCCCGCTTAGCGATCGAGTCGGTTGGGTACCGCGTTCTACGGATCCTTTTGGTCGTTTGTCCTAGTTCGGATTGACGGAAACGCACTCCGCGTTTTAGGACTTTCGATACGTCGCGGGGGATGTTCCCCGGCGTGTCGCTCCTACGCCGTTCGGGGGGACGAGAGCCGTCTCCGAGGAGGTTGTTTAGACGTGCCCGTATCCGTCAAGGCGAAACGGATCGGGGAACGGACGCCGATACTCCACGCCGCAACCGAAGTGGCCGGGGCGGTCCATGCGGCTCTCGGCGCCGAGGATGCTTCCGTAAGGGTTGCGCTCCCAGACGACGGCGGGAGACTGCGTGTGATCGCGGCCGCCGGTCCGTCACGCACACCGATCCACCGGATGGGCCGACGCCGGCGGCGCGTCTTCGAGACGGGACGCGGCGTCGCCGTCGCATCGAGTGGCGGCCGCACCGTCGCGGTGCTTCCGCTAGCGGTCCGCGACGAGACGGTGGGCGTCCTCGAACTCGTTGCGCCGGCGCGCAGGGTGGACGAACGCCGCGACACGATCGTCGCCCTCGTTCGGCAATCGGGTGCGCTCTTCAAGCCCTCCGACGACCGCGTGGCGCAGCGAGGCGTTCTGGCGATGGAGCGGCTGCTCGCGCTCGCGGGTCGGTTGAATGCCGCGACCGGCGCGGTCGAGGCGAGCCGGGCGTTCGTAGAGGTGGCGTCTGCGCATCTCGACGTCCCGGTCGCGATCGTCCGCCCAAGTCCGGAGGCCGCGGACTGGTCGCTGGCGGCCGTCGGCGGTCTGGAGGCGCGTCGGGCCGCCGACCTCGGGACGAAGCTACGGGCCGTGCCGTTCGCGCGGCGGCGGAGCGCCGAAGTGCTGTCGCAATTGTCCTCGACCCTCTCCCTGGTGACCGGCGGCGCCACCGATTGGCGCACCGTCGGGGAGTCCGTCGCGCTCGTCGATGCGGCGGCCGCCGGCGACCACTTCTTCCTGACGGCCGCCTCGATGCTCGAGGCGACGCTCGAGCGTGTCGCCCGGAACAATGGGCACGTTCGCGAGGTCGACGACGCGTCGTCCTGGCGGGCGCTCGACGAGGTCTTGCTGCGGACCCATGCCGCCCCGCCTGTCCGGAATCGGCGGGTCGAGCGAGCGATCAAACGAACGTTCGATGTCGTCGTCGGTACGGTGCTTCTCCTCCTGACGCTGCCCCTGGCGCTCGTCGTCATGATGTGTATCGCGCTGGATTCGCGGGGGCCCGTGTTCTTCGTCCACCACAGGGTCGGCCGCGACGGCATCTCATTCCCGCTTCTGAAGTTCCGAACGATGGTGCGCGACGCCGAGCACGCCTTGGCGCGATACATCGCGGAAGAGGAGCAGCTCGCCGAATGGAAGACGTCACGCAAGCTGCGCGCAGACCCGCGTGTCACGCGCGTCGGTCGCTTCCTCCGGCGATTCAGCATCGACGAGCTTCCCCAGCTGCTCAACGTGCTCGTCGGGGACATGAGCCTGGTCGGACCGCGGCCCGTCACGCGCGAGGAGGTCCTCAACCATTTCGCCGAACGAGCGGACCGGATCTTGAGCGTCCGACCCGGACTCACGGGCCTGTGGGCCGTGAGTGGTCGCAGCGATCTGACGTACGAAGAGCGGGTCGAGCGTGAGTTTCAGTACGCCGTCAGCTGGAGCGTCTGGATGGACGCCAAGATCATGGTCAGGACCGTCCCGATCGTCCTCCGCGGCCACGCGGCATACTGAGCGATCCGCGCGTACCGTAACGGCTAGAAGGCAGCGTCAAAGTTGAGCGACTTCGCCTCGCGGCCAGCCGATCCCCCGCCGGTTGACCCCCTGGCACTCGGCTGCGTATCCTGTTAGCACTCACGACGGCTGAGTGCTAACACCGCGTAGCGCGGAGCCACAAGCAAGAACGAGAAGGCCAGAAAGAGCCAGAAAGAGAAGGCCAGAAAGAGCCAGAAAGAGAAGGCCAGAAAGAAGGCCAGAAAGAGAAGGAGGGACGGATGGCCAAGGAGTTCAACCTGAAGCCGCTCGAGGACCGGATCGTCGTCAAGCCAGGCGAAGAGGAGCAGACGACCGTCTCGGGGATCGTCATCCCGGACACCGCCAAGGAGAAGCCCCAGGAGGGCCAGGTCGTCGCGGTCGGCCCGGGGCGGTTCGAGGAGGGCAACCGCGTCCCGCTCGACGTCAAGGTCGGGGACAAGGTCATCTACTCCAAGTACGGCGGCACCGAGGTCAAGGTCGAGGGCGACGAGTACCTCGTGCTGTCGGCCCGCGACGTGCTCGCCGTCGTCGTCAAGTAACCATCGGGATCGCTGCGGGGGGTCGGACGCGACAGCGCCGGCCCCTCGACCGCGCGAAGGGGGAAGTGGATGGCATCGAAGCTGCTGAAGTTCAGCGAGGACGCGCGCCGCTCGCTCGAGACCGGAGTCAACAAGTTGGCCGACACGGTCGCATTGACCCTCGGTCCCAAGGGACACAACGTCGTCCTCGACAAGAAGTGGGGCGCGCCGACGATCACCAACGACGGTGTGACCATCGCCAAGGAGGTCGAGCTCGAGGACCCGTGGGAGAACATGGGCGCGCAGCTCGCAAAGGAAGTCGCCACGAAGACCAACGACGTCGCCGGCGACGGCACGACCACGGCGACGGTTCTAGCTCGCGCGATGGTCCGCCGCGGAATGCGCAACGTGGCGGCCGGCGCCAACCCGATGGCGCTGCAGCGCGGTATCCAGAAAGCGGTCGTCTCGGCGGTCGAGCAGATCAAGAACCAGGCCAAGGATGTGGAGTCCAGGGAGGAGATCGCCCAGGTCGCGTCCATCTCGGCCGGTGACGCGGCGATCGGCGACGTGCTCGCCGAGGCTCTGGACAAGGTCGGCAAGGACGGCGTGGTGACCGTCGAGGAGTCGAACACCTTCGGCATGGAGCTCGAGTTCGTCGAGGGCATGCAGTTCGACAAGGGCTACATCTCGCCCTACTTCGTGACGGACCAGGAGCGGATGGAGGCCGTCCTCGAGGAGCCGTACATCGGGATCGTGAACAAGAAGATCGGGAACGTGCAGGAGCTGCTCCCGCTCCTCGAGAAGGTGCTGCAGGGTGGAAAGCCGCTGCTCATCGTGGCCGAGGACGTCGAGGGAGAGGCGCTCGCAACGCTGGTCGTGAACAAGATCCGGGGGACGTTCAACGCCGTCGCCGTCAAGGCGCCGGGGTTCGGCGATCGTCGCAAGGCCATGCTCCAGGACATCTCGATCCTCACGGGTGGCCAGGTCATCTCCGAGGAGCTCGGCCTGAAGCTCGAAAACGTCGGACTCGACGTGCTCGGCAAGGCGCGCCGCATCGTCGTCACCAAGGACGACACCACGATCGTCGAGGGCGCGGGCGACACCGAGCAGGTGAAGGGGCGGATCAACCAGATCAAGGCCGAGATCGAGAAGACGGACTCGGACTGGGACCGCGAGAAGCTCCAGGAGCGCCTGGCCAAGCTCGCCGGCGGCGTCGCGATCGTGAAGGTCGGGGCCGCCACCGAGGTCGAGCTCAAGGAGAAGAAGCATCGGATCGAGGACGCGCTGTCGGCGACGCGTGCCGCTATCGAGGAGGGCATCGTGCCCGGCGGCGGCGTGGCCCTGATCCGGTCCGAGGCCGCCCTTTCCAAGCTCGATCTCACCGGCGACGAGGCGACGGGAGGCCGGATCGTGCTCGACGCTCTGTCGGAGCCGTCGCGGCTGATCGCGCAGAACGCCGGCTTCGAGGGGGCCGTCGTCGTGGAAAGGCTCCGCAGCGAGAGCGACAACCGAGGGTTCAATGCCGCCAGCGGCGAGTGGGTCGACATGATGAAGGCTGGAATCGTCGACCCGGCCAAGGTGACGAGGTCAGCGTTGCAGAACGCCGCCTCGATCGCGGCGCTGGTGCTGACGACCGAGAGCGCCATCGTCGAGAAGCCCGAGGAGGAGGAGCCCGCGGCGGCCGGCGCCGGCGGCGGTCACATGCACTGAGCATCCGACAACTGGAAGACGCGGCAAGGGTCGGCGCCGGACGGCGCCGACCCTTCTTGTGCAATGGCACAGGTCGCTGGTCGCGATAGGGTGAGCCGATGCGGTGGCGCCTGCTCGCGAGGACGCCCGCCCTCGTTCCGCTCGCGATGGTCGCGATGCTCGGGTCGATTCACGTACTCGACGGCACACCCGCGTCGGCCGACCCCGTCATCACGGCCGCCGGCGATATCGCGAACGACAACGTGCCAGATCGGCCGCAGCGGCGGACCGCAAGACTCGTCACTCGGATCGATCCGGTCGCGGCGCTGACGCTCGGCGACAACCAGTATCCGGACGGCGCGCTCGGCGATTACGAGTCGTCGTACGATCCGACGTGGGGCAGGTTCTATTCGATCACCCGCCCGGTCCCGGGCAATCACGAGTACCACACCGCCAACGCAGCCGGGTACTTCGACTATTTCGGCAAGCGCGCGCATCGTGCCGCCGGTGGCTTCTACAGCTTCGACATCGGAGGATGGCATCTGGTCGCCGTCAATACCGGAGCGGCACCCCCGTCGACCGATCAACTCCGATGGATCAGGCGCGACCTGCGTCACAATCACGACCGCTGTGAGCTCGCGTACTGGCATCATCCCCGCTGGTCATCCGGCACGGTGCACGGGTCCGACGACGGGCTGGCCGCTCTGTGGACGGTCCTGTTCAAGGCCGGCGTCGACGTCGTGCTGAACGGGCACGAACACAACTACGAGCGGTTCGCCCCGTTGACGCCGGGCGGTCGGGTCGCGCCGCGGACGGGCATCCGGGAGTTCGTCGTCGGCACGGGTGGTGCGGACCTGTACCCGTTCGGCGATCCGATCACCGGCTCCGTCGTCCGGATGCACTCCTACGGGGTTCTGCGGCTGAGGCTGGACGATCGTGGGTACGCGTGGGCCTTCGTCAGGGTCGGGGGGCACGTGCTCGATCGTGGCCGAGACACGTGTCACGCGTAGCAGTACGGCGTGTCGTACAGAGGCCGCCGCAGCGCCCGGCCCGCGCTTACGATCCTCCCTCCTGCTTGCTCCCGCCGCGTGCTGCACGTCTGACACTTCCACGTGGCACCCGCCACGCTCAAGCCTCGGTACGCTCCTGCTTATGCGCGTGCTCGTCACCGGTGCTGCCGGCTTCATCGGCTGCCACCTCTGTCGGGGGTTCGCCGCTGAGGGTCACGAGGTCGTCGGGCTGGACGACTTGTCTGACGGAACGCTCGACAACCTCGTCGACGCATCCGAGGTGCGGTTCGAGAACGGTGACG
>JBKOWM010000031.1:0-8657 GCA_046724395.1 Actinomycetota bacterium | reverse complement strand
GTCCGGAGCCGGGCGTCGAGTCCGACGGCGCGGGACCCGACGCACCGGCAGCCGTCAGCGTTGCGGCGTCGTCACCCGATCTGCCCGCGAATCTCCCCCGTCGGGTACGCGTCGGTGTGGACGTTCACGTACGTCGCGCCGGCTCGCATGGCCCGGACGAGCTCGTCGAACTCACCGGGCGCGATCCCCTGATCCTCGGGCCCGACGACGTCGTCGGCCGTGATCGTGCCCGTCACCGTGCCGGATGCGCCCGGACACGGGTCCTGGCCGCCACCTCCGCACAGGAAGGCGATAACGCCAGCGGCCACCCAGGGCTTGCCGAGGTGGACGTGCGCGAACAACGCTGGGCCGGTGAGGTTCCTGTACGTCAGCGTGTAGGAGATCGAGTCTCCGTCGGCGGCGATTTCAGCGGAGAACTGGCCCGAACCTCGCACCGACAGCGTCGGGATCTCCCTGAAGCCGTTCAGCCGCGCGGACAAGGACGCCTCGTCACCCGCCGCGGCAGCCTGAAGGCCGGTGACGGTGACGATGGCAAGCCCGATGGCGGCCGTGGCGACGATGATACGCCTGCGCATGTGCTCCCCTCCCTCGTGGGCAATACGGTTGCTGGTACCTCGCGAGGGCGACCTGCGCATCACCTCCCCACGTCGCCTCGCGTCAGAGCCGACACACCTCACAGACACTACGAGCGGGCCCACGGACCGGTTCTCGCCGACCCGCGCGGCCGTCGGGCGCTACGCTCTGCGACCGATGGCCTCCCCGGTTACCAACCAACAGCAGCCGTCGCTGAGTGACTTCGTTCGGTACTTCCTCGGCCTCGGTACGTGGGGCTTCGGAGGCCCCATCGCGACCGTCGGATACATGCAGCGCGACCTAGTGGAGAAACGCAACTGGGTCGATCGTCAGGACTTCCTCAACGGCGTTGCGCTCGGGCAGACGATGCCTGGTCCGCTCGCAGCACAGGTCGTGATGTGGGTCGGATATCTACAGCGAGGCGCGATCGGTGCCCTGACGACGGCGCTGCCGTTCATCCTGCCGTCCTACGTCCTCGTCCTCGTCGTCGCCATCCTGTACGTGCACTTCCAGGGGTTGGAAGTCGTCCAGGCGCTGTTCTACGGGATCGCGCCCGCGGTAATGGCCGTGATCGCGGTCGCCGCCGTCAAGCTTGCGCGTCTCACGAACGGCCGAGATGCGCGGCTGTGGGTCATCTCGGCGGTCACACTCGTCGCAACGGCGGCGACCGGAGCGGAGATCGCGCTGCTGTTCATCGCAGCCGGGGTCGTCATGGCGCTGTGGGAAGCACCTCCGCGGTGGCTGCGACGTCGCGGATCGGACGTGGCCGTCGTCGCGCCCTTACCCGTCGTCGCCTTCACAATCGCGACGGGGACGGCCTCGTCGGAGACACTCTTCGTGCTCGGTTGGTTCTTCTTCAAGGCCGGGGCGTTCATCTTCGGGAGCGGCCTTGCGATCGTCCCGTTTCTTCGAGAGGGCGTGGTCGAGCAGTACCACTGGCTCACCGAACGTCAGTTCCTCGATGCGGTTGCGATGGGACTCATCACGCCGGGACCGGTCGTGATTACGGCCGCGTTCATCGGTTACTTAGTGGGCGGTCTCTTCGGAGCGGCGATTGCGACCATTGCCATCTTCCTGCCGATCTACCTCGGCGTCGTCGTCCCCGGTCGCTGGTTCATCAGACATCAGGGCCATCCGCTCCTAAGAGGGTTCGTCAAGGGCGCTACCGCGTCTGCTGCCGGTGCGATCATGGGTGCGACGATCGTGCTGACCCGAGGCGCGGTGGTCGATTGGCCGACTGCGGTGATCGCTGTGATGGCGCTCGCCTTCGTACTTCAGTTCAAGAACAAGGAACCCATTCTCGTGCTGCTAGCCGGAATCGCGGGTATCCTCCTGCATCCGCTTGCGGGGTAGACGGTGTACGTGCACGCTTTTGGCGTTACGCGAGACCGACCACGATTCGGCGATGTCAGAGTTCACACGTCGCCAAACCGCAACGACGAGGCTCGCGCATCGGCGAACGTCCCCTGTGCCTCGGCGGATCTCACGTCGCGCGCTGCCGCGACGTTATGAGCGGTGAGGTCGTTCTTATGACCGGCGCCACGGCGACGATGCCTTGCGCGACGCCGGGTACGGTCAGGATGCGGAGATCGAGCAGGGCTGCTTACCTGCACTTGCGCTTCCCGGCGACTTGTGGCCGACTCGAGGCGAAGCACCGTACGCTCTTGCTACCTGAGCGTGTTGTCGCCGCCGATGCGAAGGATCCAAGAAGCCCCACGTACCGATCGGCCCGTTCCGACATGACAGCGCTGGACGTGACTCGCGGGCAGATCCTCTCGTTTCGGCAACGCGTTGGGGCGCTCGACGAACGGCTCCCCACGGGCCGGCGCTCGCTCCGACGCGCCGCCTGGGCCGGACTGCAGGACAGCGTGCCCCGATCGGCGCTCCTGTCGATCCACGCCCGCGTCCGGCGAGTCGAGGCGTCCACGTCGCAGGACCCGGCGCTCGTGCAGCTGTGGGGACCGCGCTACACCGCGTACGTCGTGCCAGCGCGCGATCTCGCCGTCTTCTCGCTCGGCAGGCTCCCGGAGGAGACCAGAGGCCGGCGAAGGGCGGAGGACCTCGCCGAGCGGCTGCACGCGCTCCTCGGTGGAACCGGGATCAGGTACGACGAGGCGGGACGCGCCCTCGGCGTCCATCCCAACTCTCTTCGGTACGCGGCGACGACCGGCACCGTCCTCATCCGCTGGGAAGGCGCGAGACTCCCGATTGTCTGGACTGTGCCCCGACCGCAGGTCGACCCGCGCGACGCCCGCGTCGAGCTCGCGCGGCGGTACCTTCACGTCTTCGGTCCGTCGTTGCCCGGCGCGTTCGCGCGATGGGCGGGGATCGCCCGACGAGAGGCCGCCGCGGCCTTTGAGATGCTCCGGGGGTCGCTGATTCCGGTGCAGACGCCCGTCGGCAACGCGTGGATCCTCGCGGGCGACGAGGCGAGGTTTCGGGCCGACGCGACATTTCCGGCCGCCGCGCGCCTGCTCCCGAGCGGCGATGCCTACTTCCTCCTGTACGCCGACGACCGCGAACTCCTCGTGTCGGATTCACGCCAGCGAAGCGCTCTTTGGACATCGCGGGTGTGGCCGGGTGCCATCCTTGTCGACGGCGAGGTCGTGGGCACTTGGCGGCGGAACGACGTCAACGTCGCGCTCGGACCGTGGCGCCGCCTCTCAACCGCCGCCCGCGAAGCGGTCGAGGCGGAGGCGGTGTCCCTCCCGCTGCCTGAGATCGCCGGTCGGATCGTTGCCCGCTGGGAGAGCTAACGGGTTGTGGCTGACAACGCACGCCGACTGGCACCGGTGAGCGCATTTCTTGACGATTCGTCACCGGCGGCAAGCGGGCGCCGACGCAAGCGCGGTATTAGGAGCTTAGATGCCCATCTGCGCGACGATCGATAACCGTGAGCGTTCCTGCTTGGGTTCATGTTTCGGGTGCCTACTCAGCGGATCGTTGCTGCAAATGGGTTCGGACAGCGATCACGTCGGGTTCGTCGGAACGTACACCGGGCTCTCCGAAACGCGGCCCGTGCTCGGGCAAACGGTCTACGGATCACGTACCACTCGCTCCGCCACACCGCCGCGTAGCTGATGCTGGCCAGCAGGGCCAACGTCAGGACGGTGCGAGGTCGCGTCGGCCACGCCAGCGCAACGACACCCTGCAGACCTACACCCATCTGATAGAGCAGACCGACCGGGATGTCGCCGAGCGCCTCGAGCGGCTGCTGTCGCGGTCCCCCGGTTAGCAGCCGGTTAGCGGGACGCGCGAATGCCCAGCTAGTTTGTCATTTCGGGATTAGTACTACATCTTCTGACCCGGACGGCCGACATATAGGATGAGCCGGTCCGAGGCCCGAACGGTTAGGAGCGAGCCTGTGACGATACGCGTCGCCATTGCCGACGATCACTCGCTGGTCCGTCAAGGTCTGCGCCGCTATCTCGACATGGCCGACGGGATCGAGGTCGTCGGCGAGGCGGCCAACGGGCAAGAGCTGATCGGCCTTGTCGAGAAAGAATCGCCAGACATCGCGTTGGTCGACATTCGGATGCCCGAGATGGACGGCCTCGAGGCCGCCAGGCACATCCGGGACCAATTCCCGAAGGTCGGCGTCATCATGTTGACCGCGTATGACGATCGTCAGTTCGTCGTCGAAGCGGTGCGTTCTGGTGCGCGCGGGTACGTGCTCAAGGCGCGCGATGCCGAGCACCTCATTCAGACCGTGCGGCTGGTTGCCGGGGGAAACATGGTGATCGATCCCCAGCTCGTCGTCGCGCTCGCCGAGGAGCTGTCACAGGCCAAGGAGCGCGACCGGCGTGCCGAGACGCTGACGGCGCGCGAGATCGAGGTCTTGCAACTGCTCGCCTTTGGCCACACCAACCGCGACATCGCCGAGCGTCTGTACATCTCGCCGGACACCGTCAAGACGCATCTCGAGCACATCTTCGAGAAGCTCGGGGCCTCGGACCGAACCGCCGCCGTGGCCGAGGCGCTTCGCCGCCGCCTGATCGAGTAGCGGCCGCGGTGGGCACCGCCCTCGCGTTCGCCGCGTCGCCGCGCAAGCGACGGGTGCGAACCGCGATGACGATCCTCCTGCGGATGATGTACGCCGACCGGGGACCGGATCCCCATTCGGGTGATGGAGTCTCCGAAACGAGCGCGGCATGATGAAGCATCCATGAGGATCGAAACAGCCCGAAAGCGGTCTTGGGTCACGCCCGCCGTGCTGCTGCTCATGATGGCCGTCGTCGCCGGCGCCTACATCATCGCGCCTCGCGCCGTCGAGACGACGCGTGGGCTCTCGGGCGCGCTCGTCGCCGTCCCGTGTCTGGTTGCGACCGTGGTGATCGCGCGACGCCCGAGGGCCGGCGAACATTGGCGGAGCGCCAGATTGCTTGCGTACGGCACACTCGCTATCGGACTCGTGGCCGGACTCTTCGCGGTCCGGGACGTCGGCGGCGGTGCCGGCATCATCCCGAGCGGGTACGAAGTCGCGTTCGTGCTCGTTGCCCTCGTGTTTCTCGCCCCGATCGTGGTCGAGTTTGCGGATCACCTGACCCGGGAGGACCGGCGGGAGATCTCCGCCGACGTGGCCCTCATCACGGTGGCGCTCGGAACGATCCTGTATCTCGGCCTGCGGCCCGACGACCCGGACGCGAGCGTCTCGATCTCGGTCGCCGTATTCGCGCTGGTGGCGGCGGGAGGCATCTCGGCCTACGGCGCGCTTGCCCTGTGGATTCCGTCGCTCGCTCATGTGGGGCAGTTCGTGATCGTCGGCACCTTCGCCCTGTCCGTGCTCGCCTTCGGCGAGCGCTGGGTCCTCGGTTCGTACGATCCCGCCTCGCGGCCCATTCACATGCCGTTCGCCCTCGGAGCGCTCGCGCTCGCCTTCCTCGTCTACGTTCTGCCCAGTCAGGCTCATACCGGATCGGCGGCGCCGCCGATGCGACTCGGCCGGCCGATCCTGACCACGGTCGCCGTCGCGACGGCGTGCGGGGCGCTCGGCCTCGTGACGACGCTCGAGCAGAACGGGCAGATGGAGATGGTCCAGGGACAGGCGCTGATCGGCGTGCTGGCGCTCGCAATCGCCGTCCGCATCCTCGTCAACCAGGTCCGGAGCTCGCACGCGACGCGCGCCGTCCGCGACGCGCTCGATCAGAAGGACGGCGCGCTCCGCGAGACGGACAAGGCGCTCGCACGGCTTCAGCGCGCGAACGAGACGCTTCGCGAGTCCGAGGAGCGGCTGCGCCTCGTCTTCGAGGCGGCGGTGGACGGGATCGTCGAGCTCGACAACAACGACGTCATCGTCCGCGCGAACGAAGCCTTCTCGCAGATGCTCGACCAGCCACAGTCGATGGTGGAGGGGCAGACATGGGCCTCGCTCGCCGCGGAGATCGAGGCCGACGAGACGTTCGCGGCGCTTCCCTCGACCGGGCAAGGAACGCTTACGCGCGAGGGGAACGCCATCTATCTCGAGGCCCGGACGTCGTTGATCCCCGGCGATCCACCTCGTCGGCTCCTGCTCGTCCGCGACGTCACGGCGCAACGCGTCGCCGACCAGACGATCCGATCCCTGTTCAAGTTTCTGCAGGATCGCGACGAGGACCGCACACGCATCATGCGACGAACGAACGCAGCGATCGAAAGTGAGCGGAACCGGATCGCCCGCGATCTGCACGACGGACCCGTGCAAGGGGTCTCCGCGGCGTCGCTCTCACTCGAGGCGGTGCTGCTGATGCTGCGCGCAGGCGAGCTGACGGAGGGCATCGAAATCCTTACGAAGGTCCGGAAGGAGCTCGCCGAGGAGGCCGACAACCTTCGGCGCCTCATGTCCGGACTGCGTCCGCCGCTCCTCGAGGAGCGGGGACTCGTCCCGGCGCTACGCGAGACGCTCGACAAGTTCGGACGCGACAACGACATCGACACGGACTTTTCCGCGCAGAACGTGACCGACGTCCCGCAGGATCTTGAGACGCTCGCGTACCGTGTCGTGCAGGAGGCGCTGTCGAACGCCAACAAGCACGCGCGCGCAACACTGATCACGGTGACCGTGGAGGCGCTCGCCGGTCAGCTGCGGATCGAGGTCACGGACGACGGCGTGGGCTTCGATTCGGCGAAGACGCGCGAATACCTGCAGATGGGACGCGTCGGCCTTGCGTCGATGCGCGAACGCGTCGAGCTGGCAAACGGAACGTTCATGGTGCACTCGAACCCGGGACGAGGAACGACGGTTCTCGCAACGCTTCCCCTCGAGCCGGTCCCGGCACCCCGCGAGTTCGCGGTCAACGAGGCGTCGTAGCGCCCAAACGAGACGTCGCCGCCGTCGCTACGTCGGCGTCGCAGGCGGCGTAGGGGACTCCGGAATAGCGGTCGGCGAGCCGGTCTCCTTGGGCGATTGGGTTGGCGTCGGCTCAGTGGTCCGCGTCGGGCTCGGCTCAGCGGTGGCGGTCGCCGGCGGCGGCGGTGGCGTCGGAGAGGCGGCAGGCGTCTCCGCCTGACCGGTGAAACCGCCGAGGTCGTACGACGGGAAGTCGCGAACGTCGAGGCCCTGCGTGGCCGGCGCCATGAATCGGTTCCAGATCAGCGCGGGGAGGGTGCCTCCGTACACGGCCGGGTACCCCTCGACGTTCTCCATGGGGATTTCGCCCTTCGGATAGCCGATCCAAACACATGTCGCAAGTTGCGGAACGTAACCGCAGAACCACGCATCGACGTAATCCTGAGCGGTGCCGGTCTTGCCTGCCTGGGGCCGCCCGTCGGGGATCCGCGCCGCCGTCCCCGTCCCGAACGAGACCACTCCCTCGAGCGCGTGCGTGGCGATCGCCGCGATGTTGCGGTCGATGACCTGCTGGCCCCTCGTCTTGCGCTCGAAGTCGACGGATCCACTGCGGATGCTGTCGATCGGGGACGCGCGCCGATACCACCCCCTCGCGGCGAGCGTCGCGTAGGCGTTCGTCATCTCCAGCGGGTTCACGGCCTGCGACCCCAGCGTGATGGCGCAGGGCACGGGCTGCCCCGGCGCGTGAAGCGGCGAGCGGATGCCCATCCGATGCGCGACGTCGGCGACCTTCTCCGGGCCGACCTGCGCGACGATCTGCGCGAAGACGGTGTTGACGGAGTAGGCGGTGGCGTTCCACAGGGAGAACGTGCCGCTCTCCTCGTCGCTGGCGTTGGAGACGGTCCAGGGTTCGCCCTTCGTGTAGCACCGTGGATCCGGAATGGTCATGGTGCTGTAGCCGCGCCAGTAGGAGTTCGGCGAGATGCCGTCCTCAAGCGCCGCGACGAGCGTGAACGGCTTGAACGCCGAGCCGGCCTGCCGGCCCGTTCCGCCGAATCCCTTCGCACCCGACAACGCGAGGTTGACCTGCGACCGCTGGAAGTTGCTGCCCCCGTACATCGCCTTCACGGCACCCGTCCGGGGATCGATCGCGACGACCGCCGCCTGCGGATCGCCCGGCGTGTTCAGGACGGCCGCCACGGCCGCCTCCGCCTGCGCCTGCATCTCGCGGTCGAGGCTCGTTTCCACCCGCAGCCCGCCACCGAAGACCTGATCGCCCGTGTACTTGCGCAACAGCTCGCGCCGAACGTAATCGAGGAAATACCCGAGCTTCGGATCGAACGAGCTGGTCTCGTCCGCGCTCGCAAGCTCGGGCACCTTGATGGGCTTGGTCCGTATCTTGTCCGCACGCTCGGCGCTCAGATAGCCCTGATCCACCATCCGGTCGAGGACGTAGTTCCGCCTCCCGATGAGGAGGTCATGCTCCTCGGAGTCGGCCGGGTCGTAATGCGTGGGGTTTTGAATCATGCCGGCGAGGAGCGCGGATTCGAGCACGGTCAGGTCCTCGGCCGGGTGTCCGAAGTACGTCTCGGAGGCCGCCTCGACGCCGTAGGCGCCGTGGCCGAAATAGATCGTGTTCAGGTACTTGCCGAGGATCTCGTCCTTCGAGTACCGCTGATTCAGCTTGACGGCGAGCAACACCTCTCGCACTTTTTGCCCGATCGTCCGCGGCGGCGTCACGTACTCCGTTACCCCGTTCTCGCCCTCGACGTAGCGGCCGGCGTAGACGTTCTTGACGAGTTGTTGCGTGACGGTCGAG
>JBKOWM010000043.1:0-8469 GCA_046724395.1 Actinomycetota bacterium | reverse complement strand
CTTGAGCGGCGGTGTCTCGTAGCTCGGTGTTCGCTTCCACGCTCACCTCGCGACTTATGACACACCGAGGCCTTGGATGCTACCGGGCTAACGGTACCGGGCTAACGGTCCCGGCCCGTCGAGGCATCCGGCCCCGACGGATCCGCCGGATGCTCGGCGCTCACCAGGCGCGTCGCCTCCTCGTACACCTCACGCAGCGGGACGCCGGCCTCCCGCGCGATGCGGGCGCAGTCCTCGTACTCGGGCCTCGCCGAGACGACGCGACCTTCGAGCCGCCCGACTTTGACGACCACGGCGCCGTAGCGTGTCTCGACCTTCGTCGTGGTTCGCGCGAGGGCCGTCTTCAACACCGTCGTCGCTCGGACGCCCAGCGTTCCGGTCTCGCGGAACAGGATGCTGCGCAGTACGTCGCTGCGATCCGCCGGACACAGGGCGGAGATCGTGACGGCCGGGCGCCCCTTCTTCATCACGATCGGGACGATCCACGCGTCCTGGGCGCCGGCGTCGAGCAGCTGCTCGACTACGAAGCCCGTGAGCTCCGGCGTGATGTCGTCGACGTTCGTCTCGAGCACCACCTCCGCCGTCCCGGAGCCGTCCTCCGTCGACGCCGAGGCGCTATCCGTCGCGGCCTCCTCCCCGATCAACACGCGGAGCAGGTTGGGGAAGCCGAGCTCGTGCGTCCCGGCGCCGTAGCCGACACTGCGGACGCGCATCCTCGGGATCTCGCCGTACCCCTCGACGACGGCGGCGAGGATCGCCGCGCCCGTCGGCGTGACGAGCTCGGCCGGGACGCCGCGGGAGAAGAGCGGCACCCCGCGCAACAGCTCGACCACCGCGGGTGCCGGGATCGGCATGGCGCCGTGTTCGGTCCGCGTCATTCCCATGCCCGTCGGCACAGGCGACGCGAACACGCGGTCCACGCGGAGCATCGTGAGCGCAACCGAGGTCCCCGCGATGTCGACGATCGAGTCGACAGCGCCGATCTCGTGAAACGTAACGAGGTCTACCTCCTTGCGGTGAACCGTCGCCTCCGCCTCCGCAAGTCGCCGGAAGATTCGCTGCGCGAGGTCCGTCGCGGGCGGCGGCATGCCGGCGTCGTCCAGGAGCGTCCGGATGCTTGCGTACGTACGGATGACCGAGCCGGAGGCGGGCCGCACCGCCACGCGGCGGCCATGGAACCCGGCGGTTTCGACATCGAGCACGTCGACGTCGAATGGCTCGAGGGGAAGCTTTGCGAGCTCCTCGCGGATTGCATCGAAGTCCGCGCCGGCATCGACGAGCGCGCCGAGGGCCATGTCGCCCGAGATCCCGGCGATGCAATCGAGATAGGCCAGCGTCATGCGCGCACCCGGACGATGCGGTGCGCGACGAGGGCAGCCCCGAACCCGTTGTCGATGTTGACGACGCTGACGCCGGGGGCGCAGCTGTTCAGCATCGACAGCAGCGCCGCCAGACCCTCGAACGACGCCCCATACCCGACGCTCGTGGGGACCGCGACGACGGGGTGACGTGTGAGCCCGGCGACGACCGACGGGAGAGCCCCCTCCATCCCGGCCACCACAATGACGACGTCGCACGCGTCGATCTCGGCGACGCGGTCGAGAACCCGGTAAATGCCAGCTACGCCGACGTCGGCCACCGCCCGCACGGACAACCCCAGCGCGTCGGCGCTCTCCGACGCCTCCTCGGCAACCGGGAGGTCGGTCGTCCCCGCGCACACGACCGCGGCGGTTCCTGTGATGGTCCCTGGGTCGGCGCGCTTGGCGACGATCAGCCGCGATCGCGGCTGGTACGTGGCCGCCGGGACGCGCTCGAGGACGGCGTGGAACTGCTCGGGAGCAGCCTTCGTCGCGAACACGGCCCCGCCGCTCCGCTCGACGAGAGCGTGAACGGCGTCCCGGACCTGCCGTGGCGTCTTCCCAGGTGCGTAGACGGCCTCGGCATGGCCCGTTCTCAGCTCTCGATGGTGGTCGACGTTGGCGTCGGCGATGGCCTCGTACGGCAGAAACCGCAGATCATCGAGGGCACGATCCACGGGGACCTCGCCGGCGGCGACGCGACCCAGGAGCTCGGCCAGCGCGCGTTCGTCCACGGGGGCGAGCATCGTATATCATGCCGCCCTCGTAAGCCCAGGTAGAGCGGCGTTTCGACGTCCGCCGACGTTTCGGATCGCGACCCACCGTGGATGTCATGGTCTTCACCGACAAGACCCTCAGTTTGCTGGTCCTGATTGCGTTGGGGCTCGGCGGCCTGGCGCTTTTGTTCTCCGCGTTGGGCAGCGGCCGAAGGTCGAAAGAGCCGAGCGGCCCCATCCAGATGGACGACGTGCTACGTGGCCTCCTCGAGAGCCAGACGCGACGGATCCAGAAGCTCGAGCAGGCCGTTCGGACGCTCGACGCCACCGACCGCCGGCAGCAGGTGCTGGTCGAGGGCGCGGTCCGGCACGTCGGGCTGGTGCGGTATGACGCCTTCGAGGACGTTGGGGGCCGCTTGTCGTTCTCGTGCGCGCTGCTCGACGATCGCGCGAACGGAGTAGTGGTGACGTCGATCAACGGGCGGCAGGACACTCGCGTCTACGCCAAGCCGGTCAACGAGTCGCGCAGTGCGTACAACCTGTCCGTGGAGGAGGAGGAAGCCATTCGCCAGGCGCTCGCAGGACCCCGGGAGGCGGTGACGGCCACATGATCTGGCGGCGCGAGGACGCCGAGTCGCACGACGACGATTTCGACCAGCGGCAGGAACGAAGGCGTGAGTCGCGGCACGACGAGCGGATGGGGGGCAGACGCATGGCAGACGGCAACGAGGTCACCGTGATCGGTCAGGCGGCCAAGCTCGAGGGAACGGTCGTGTCGGCTGGCTCGTTGCGCATCGACGGACAGGTAAGGGGGCAGATCAACGCCGACGGCGACTGCTCGCTCAGCGCTCAGAGCCAGGTCGAGGCCGAGATCCGTGCGCAGAACGTTTCGGTCGCTGGGCGCTTCAAGGGCAACATCATCGTGAAGGGGCGGGCCGAGATCGCCCGCGGCGGCCGAGTCGACGGCGACATCACCTCGAAGAGCCTCGTGATCGAGGAGGGCGCGATCTTCCAGGGCCAGAGCGTGATGGACCAGCAGGCGGCGCAGGCTCAGGGGGCTGACGCGGCGCAGGGCCAGCAGCAGCCGACGAGGGTCCCGGACACCGAGCCGGGTCAGCGCGCGAAGGTCTGATGCTCGACGTCCGCGCGATCCGGGACGAGCCCGAAGCGTTCCGGAAGGCGCTCGCCCGCCGGGGAGCCGCCGGGGCGATCGACGAGATCCTCGCGCTGGACGAGCGTCGGCGGTCTCTCACTGCGGAAGTCGAGTCGGTGCGCGCGGAACAGAACCGCGCGTCGAGGCTGATCGGCCAGGCACGAGGCGACGAGCGGCAGACGCTCATCGACGAGGTGGCCAACATCTCGTCTCGTCTCAAGAAGATCGAGCCCGAGCTCGAGACGGTGGAGGCCAACCTGACGGCGGTGCTCGCGCGGACCCCGAATGTCCCACACGAGACCGCCGCGGACGGCATGGCGGAGGAGGACGCCGTCGAGGTCCGCCGGCACGGCGAGTTGCGGTCGTTTGACTTCGAGCCCCGCGATCACGTCGCCCTCGGCGAGATCCTCGGCGTTCTCGACACCGATCGTGGCGCCAGGACCAGCGGTTCTCGGTTCGTGTACCTGCTCGGCGATCTCGTCCTGCTGCAGTTCGCGCTCGTGCGGCACGCGTTCGACATCCTGATCGCCCGCGGCTTCCTTCCGGTCATCCCGCCGGTGCTTGTCCGCGAGGACGCGATGTACGGGACGGGCTTCCTGCCGACCGATGCCGCCAACCTCTACATCACGCGCGAGGACGAGCTGTATCTGGTCGGCACGTCCGAGGTCCCGCTCGCGGCCTTTCGCATGGGCGAGATCGTCGACGAGAACGACCTTCCGCTGCGGTACGCGGGGTATTCGACGTGTTTTCGTAGAGAGGCCGGGTCGTACGGCAAGGACCTCGGCGGGATGTTCCGCGTGCACCAGTTCGACAAGGTCGAGATGTTCTCCTTCACCCGGCCGGATGACTCGTGGGACGAACACGAGTTCCTGGTCGCGATCGAGGAGGAGATCCTCGCCAATCTCGAGCTGCCATACCGCGTCATGAACATCGCCGCAGGCGATCTGGGTGCGTCGGCCGCCAAGAAATACGACCTCGAGGGATGGCTGCCCGGACAGGGCCGATACCGCGAGCTGACGTCGTGCTCGAACTGCACCGACTACCAGGCGCGCAGGCTCCAGACTCGCCTGCGCCGGGCGAACGGGCGGATCGAGCCCGTCCATACCTTGAACGGCACGGCTACAGCCATGAGCCGGACCCTCATCGCGATCATGGAGAACCACCAGCGAGCGGACGGCTCCGTCGACCTTCCGAGGGGACTCCACGCGTACCTGCCGGAGAGCCTTCGCGAGCTCCGGCCCGCCGAGCCCGAATAGCAGGCGGGGGTTACGCGCCGCGCAGCGGAGGTCCGGCGCAGCCTCGCTCACGCGGTCACGGAAACAGATCCCGGAACCGGCCCCGTCATCGGACGGACGAAGGCACCGGCGTCGCTGCGCATGACCCTCACGGTGAGAATCGTGCGAGGCCGGTTGCCGAGATCGGGCCTCCACCTTGGTTTTCGGTAGATCTCGCCATCCCGGCCGATCGGCCGTTCCACCTATTTCTGGGTGGCTGACCGCACGGTCACACGGTCGCACGATCGGTCGGCGCCGCGCCGCTGTCCGAGCTCGCGCCGAGGCCGTCGGAATCTCGGTGTTGGTCCGTGACGTCGAACGCGACGCCCTGCCAGACGGGCTCTGCGGAGTCGTCCTGAACGAGCGACGAGCGACTGTGGAACCAGACGACTCGACCGTCCTTGGCGATGACGCGATATTCCTCGTCGAACGGCAGCCCCGTTTTCTCAGAGCGCTCGTTGGCCGCAACGATGCGGTCACGGTCGTCCGGGTGCAGCATCCGCTCGAAATGCGCGGGATCGGCCATCAGCTCCTCGGCTGTGTAGCCGACAACCGCTTCGATCTGTGGGCTCAGATACAAGAACTTCGACTCGCCGGCAGGAAGCCCGGGGAGTTCAATGAATACGATCGCGGGAATGTGCTCGACGAGCGCGCGGAACCGAAGCTCTGCCGTTCGCTGCGCCTGCCGCGCTCGCTCGTGCTCACTGACGTCGAGCATGATGCCCTGCCATTCCGTCGGTCGTCCCCGCTCATCGAACGCGACCGCACGCCCCTCGTCACGCACCCATACCGTCGAGCCGTCGGCGGCGATCATGCGGTACTGCAGGCTGAACGGCTCGCCCGTCGGCAGGACGCGGCTGGCGCTCTCGAGGACCCGCTCTCGGTCCTCGGGGTGCAGCCTTCCGATCCAAAAGTCGGGCTTCGCCATCCACTCGGATGGCGAGAAGCCCAGCACCGTTTGGGCCTGCTCACTGATGTACCTGGTGTTCCCTCCGTGCACCGTCGTCGTCGTCGGTGTCCACAGGTAGGTGATGGCGGGGATTTGACCGGCGAGGGTCCGATAACGGAGCTCGTTATCGAAGGACCTCGCCTCGGCCTCCTTGCGGTCCGTGATGTCGAGCATCAGGCCGTGGAAGATCGCCGGCTGTCCACGCTCGTCCCGTTCGTGCAGGATCGCCTGGTCGAGCACCCAGACGACGTGTCCGTCCTTCGCCAGATACCGGTACTCCATCGCGAACGGCTCGCCCGTGATGGACGAGCGAAGCGTGGCGGCGAGTACGGACTGCCGGTCGTCCGGATGGATCCTCGTGACCCAGAAGTCTGGTGGCCGCCACTCGTCGCTCGTGAACCCGAGAATCGACTCGACCTGCGGGCTCACGTAGATGGACTGGTCGCGCCCGATGCTCCACACGTACGCGGCGCCCGGCAGGTGCTCCGTCAGGAGGCGGTACCGATCCTGCGCCTCACGGAGCTCCCGCTCGACGCGGCGGCGCTCCTCGATCTCCAGCTGCATGAGCTCGTTCGCCACCTCGAGCTCGTGCGTTCGCTCAAGGACCCGGAACTCGAGCTCGTCGTGCGCCGCCTGGAGTCGCTCCTCCGCCAGCTTCCGCTCGGTGATGTCCAGCTGCACGCCCTGCCAGTGCATCGCCTGCCCGTTTGCATCGCGGACGAGCGTAGCGACGTCACGGAACCAGACTGGCCGGCCGTCGCTCGCGATGAGCCGGTATTCTCGGCTCCACGGACGCCCGGTCTCGTTGTGGAGGTCGTGCGCGGCCAGCGTCTCCTCGCGGTCGTCGGGGTGCAGCAGCTCCATCCAGATGTCAGGCTGCTCGAGCCACTCCTGCCGTGAGTAGCCGAGGGCGACCTCGACCTGTGGGCTCACGTAGAGCGTCTTGCGATCATCGTCCGGCGCGACGATGTACACGACGGCCGGGACGTTCTCGATGAGGGCCCGGTACCGCGCCTCGGAGGCCCGGAGGGTCTCCTCGGTGGTCTTCGACGCCGTGACATCGAGCGCCATGCCGTGCCAGTAGATCGTGGTGCCGCTCTCGTCGTGGATCGGGACGCAGCTGTCGTGGATCCACACGAGCCTGCCGTCGTGCCGCACGACGCGGTAGTCCTCTACGAAGCTCGTTCCGGCCCGGACGGCGGCGAACCATCTCTCGTGGACGCGCCATCTGTCCTCGGGGTGGATGCTCTCGTCCCAGAGCGTCGGATTTGCGAGCCAATCCTCGGCCGGGCGGCCTAACAGGTCCCCGACCTGCGGGCCGATGTAAAGCAAGCGGGGGTGCTCGTCGTTGGTCTCGATGTAGACGACCGCCGGCAGCTGCTCGATGAGCTGGCGGTAGAGCGTCTCGCCAGCCCCGAGTCTGGTGGCGAGCTCGGTGAGCGCCCGTTCCTCGTTCACGGCCGCATCTTGCTCGCCGGCTCGAGCGGCCGCAAGACGCTGTGATCAGATGTCGCGCGCCAGGCGAGCGCCGAGGTCGAGCACGACGTCGACGAGGGCATGGACGTCTGGCTCCGTCGTCCGCCAGTTCACGATGGCGGGCCGAAGGGCGACGCGGCCAGCGTACGTCGTGGTGCCGGCGTACACACGACCGTCCGCGACGATCGCCTGTGCGAGTCGCCGGTTGAGCTCGTCGACGACAGCATCGTCCAAGCCGGGCGGCCGGAAGCGAAAGCACACGATGTTGAGCGGCACGTCGGCCAGGCGCTCGAGGTCGCGCTCTTGATCGACGCGCGCGGCCAGCCGTCGCGCGAGATCGAGGTGGCGCTCGACCATCGCGCGATACCCCGTGCGGCCGTACGCGCGCAGGCTCGCCCACACCGTCAGCCCGCGCGCCCGCCGGGACATCTCGGGGCCGAAGTAGCCGAAATTCGGGTGCGGGTCATCGGGCGACGGCAGGTAGTCGGCGCTTGCGGCGAACGATCCGGGCAGCGCCATCGGGTCCCGGACGAAGGCGAATCCCGAGTCGTAGGGGACGTTGAGCCACTTGTGCCCGTCCGCGATGACCGAGTGGGCTCGTTCGATCCCCGCGGCCAACGCGGCGGTCCGGGGGCTGACTCGGGCGAAGAGACCGAAGGCGCCGTCGACGTGGAGCCACGCGTTGTGGCGCTCGGCCAGGTCTGCCATCGCGTCGATCGGATCGAAGTCGCCGGTGTTCACATCGCCCGCGTTCGCGACCAGGATCGAGGGCGCGCGGCCGAGCGCTTCGAGGGCATCCTCCAGCGCGCCGAGATCCAGGCGTCCGGCCCCGTCGCGCGAGAACCGTCGAACGCTCGAGCGCCCGATCCCCAACATGGCAAGCGCCTTGACGGCGCTGGCATGGATGTAGCCGCTCGAGAGTACGAGCGGGGGAGGAAGGCCCGACATCCCACGCTCCTCGACATCGACGCCCAGCCGCGCTCCGAACCATCGGCGGGCGGCCGCGAGCGCCGTGAGATTCGCCATGGTCGCACCCGTGGTCAGCACCCCGGCCCACGACTCCGGCAGGCCGAATAGCTCCTTGAGCCAGCCCACGCTGACGGCCTCGAGCCGAGAGCCGAGCGGCGTCCCAACCCAGCTGAACGCGTTCTGGTCGATTGCCGAGGTCAGCCAGTCCGCGCCGACTGCAGCCGGAGTGACGCCGCCGGTGACGAAGTGGAACATTCGCGGGCCGGACGACCGCACCGCGGCCGGAAGGCCGTTTTCGATCAGCTCGCGGAGCGCCGCCGACGCACCCGAGCCCTCGTCGGGCAGTCGTCCCGCGAACCGCACGGCCGCCTCGTCGGCGCCGGGGAGCCGAACGACCGAGTCGTCGAGCTCGCGCAGGTATCGGGTGGCCTCCTCGACGACGAGTTGAAGGGCGTCTGTGACATCGTCCGGGCGCTCGAACGGGTCAGTCACGGGCGGATGGTACGCGGTTCGAGAGTCGAGTCGTCGGCCGTCGGCGGGATCCCGGTCGGCACGTCCGGGCGTTCGAGTCTTG
>JBKOWM010000041.1:0-11772 GCA_046724395.1 Actinomycetota bacterium | reverse complement strand
GCTATACACGGCCGCCTGGTGGATGCTCTTGTTCCCGGGCGTCGCCCTCGTTTTGACCACGCTGGCGTTCAACCTCGTGGGCGACGGCCTTCGAGATGCGCTCGATCCGCGGATGGGACTCGGGGCGTAGCCAGGTGAGCTCCGACAGCCCTAAATCTCGTACACCTAGTTACGGACGGAAGTACGCAGAGAGGGGGAAAGGACCGTGACCAAACGAGCCAGAGGGGCAACGATCGCAGCCCTCGCGGCGTTCGCGCTGGTTCTGACCGCATGCGGCGGTGGCGAGGAAGCGGCGAGCCCGACTCCGGCGGCGACCGGCGGCGCCAGCAAGGGTGGCACCTATCGCACGGCGACGACGGACTTCGGCTTCACCGGAGCGTTCGATCCGACGGGCGAGTACCTGGGCTCGGCCTTCGGGTTGTACTCGGACATGCTCCTGCGAACCCTCGTGACCTACCCGCACATCGCTGGCCTGCCCGGCGACGAGATCGTGCCGGACATCGCTGAGTCGTGGGAGCAATCCGCTGACGGCCTGACGTGGACGTTTCACCTGAAGAGCGGGATCAAGTTCGGGCCGCCCGTCGACCGAGAGGTCACGTCTCAGGACATCGAGTACGCGTTCGAGCGAATCAACACCAAGCCCCTCGTCGCCCAATACGGCTTCTACTACACGGGGGTGATCGAGGGCCTCGACGGTGAGGCGAAGAAGCCGGCGGACATCTCCGGCATCGACACGCCGGACGACTCGACGATCGTCTTTCACCTCACGGAGCCCACGGGCGACTTCCTGTATCGCGTCGCCATGCCTGCGGCGGCCGCGATGCCAGAGGAGGTCGCCGGATGCTTCAACGAGGCCGGCGGGTACGGCCGGTACGTCATCTCCACGGGGCCGTACATGCTGAAGGGCGAGGACCAGCTCGACATTTCGTCCTGCGACACCCTCAAGCCGATCAGCGGGTTTGACCCCGACAAGTTCATGGTGTTCGTGCGCAACCCCAATTACGACGCGAGCACGGACGATCCCGCAACACGGGCCAACAACGTGGACGGCGTCGTCATCACGATCGATACGAACCTGAACGACATCTTTCAAAAGATCCAGGCCGGAGAGCTGGACGGGACCGGGTACGCGACACTGAACCCACCGGGCCCGCTCTTGCGGGAGTACCTCACGGACCCGGACCTGAAGGACAACCTTCACGTGAATTCGGGCGATCGAACGTGGTACGTGACCATGAATCTGCTCGTCCCGCCCTTCGACGACATTCACGTGCGCAAGGCCGTCAACTACGTCCTCGATAAGGCCGCGCTGCAGAAGGCATGGGGCGGACCGGAGGTGGGCGGCGAAGTCGCGACGACGATCGAGCCGCCAACCGTGCTCGGCGCGACCGAGGGCTACGACCCGTACGCCACGCCGAACCACGAGGGCGATGTCCAGGCCGCCATGGACGAGATGAAGCAGTCCAAGTACGACTCCAACGGCGACGGAAAGTGCGATGCCGACGTCTGCAACGACGTCCTCATGGTCAACCGTAACTACGCGCCCTGGACCGACATGAGCCCCATCCTGGTTGACAACCTGGCGCAGATCGGCATCAACATCACAATGCGCGAGATGAACCCCGGCCCGGCGTACACAACGATTCAGACGGTCAAGAATCTCATCCCGATCGCGGCGAACGCTGGGTGGGGCAAGGACTTCGCGGATCCGGGGACCTTCGCCGTCCTGTTCGACAGCAGCGGCATCTCGTGCACCGGCCAGGTCAACTACGCCGAGGTCGGCATGACGAAGGATCAAGCGAGCGAGTGCGACGTTCTCGACGCGTGGAACGCCGCCACCGACAACGGTAAGAACGAGTTGCCCAGCGTCGACGACCAGTTCTCCAAGTGCTCCGCTCAGACCGATGAGGCCAGGGACGAGTGCTGGGCGGAATTCGACAAGGATCTGATGGAGAATGTCGTCCCGTGGGTGCCGTACATCTGGGCATCGTTCACCACCACTACGACGGACACCGTGACCAAGTTCGAGTTCGATCAGTTCTCGGGCGCGATCTCGTACTCTCACATCGCGGTTAACAACGGCATCGATCCGAACGAGGTTCCGGTCGGGTGACGAGGAGAAGGAGTGGGCTGGGGGCCGGTCGACCGACCGGCCCCCATCCGCTAGGGATCGGGTAAGGCGAACGTGGGCCGATACATCGTGCGGAGGCTGCTGTGGGTCGCCTTCGTCTTGCTCGTGATCGTGCTCCTCAGCTATGTCATCTTCTTCATCATGCCGGCGACCGATCCCGCCGTGATCTTCGCGGGGAAGCAACCCACGCCCGAGCTCGTGGCCGAGGTACGGCGACAGTTCGGCATGGACAAGCCGCTGTTGATCCAGATGGGGCTGTTTGTAAAGCGGGTGTTCTTGGGCGACGAGTACGGCTGGCCGGGGCTCGGCTTCTCGTTCAACACGCGATCGGCTCTGAAGCCGATCATCGTGAGCCGTCTGTCGGTCACTGTTCAACTCGCCCTCGGCGCCGCCGTCATGTGGCTGCTGCTCGGCATCCCGATCGGGATCCTGTCCGCCCTGCGGCCTCGGTCGGTCTTCGATCGGATGGCGATGGGTTTCGCGCTCATCGGCGTTTCGGCGCCGGTGTTCTTCCTGGGGCCCGTGTTCCTCTACATCTTCTGGTTCAAGCTCGGCGTTGCGCCGGGCTCGGGATACTACTCAATCAGCCAGTACGGGGTGGTCCCGTGGTTCCAGCATTTCATCATGCCGTGGATCGTCCTCGCTCTCCTGTACGCCGCGTTCTACGCCAGGATGACACGTGCCAACCTCATCGAGACGATGGGACAGGACTTCATCCGCACCGCCCGCGCGAAGGGGCTGTCCGAGCGGCGGGTCGTGCTGAGGCACGGTCTTCGTGCCGGCCTGACGCCGCTCGTCACGATGTTCGGTCTGGACCTCGGGGCGCTGCTCGGAGGTGCGTTCATCACGGAAACCGTGTTCAACCTCCCTGGGCTCGGCAACTACGCGATCCGGTCGGTCTTCTCGGGCGATCTGTACGCGATCCTGGACGTGACACTGATCGCTGCGTTCTTCATCACGTTCGCGAACCTGATCGTCGACATCGTGTACGCCTTCCTGGACCCCCGCGTGCGGTACTCTTGATGCGGATGGCCGGTCTTCTTCCCTGGAGCGCCACGCGTGGCTGAACCGCTTCTCGAGGTCCGCAACCTCAAGGTCCAGTTCCCAACCGAGGACGGCGTGGTCAAGGCGGTCGACGGCGTGTCCTTCAGCCTGCAGCCGGGGGAGACGCTCGGCGTGGTCGGGGAGTCGGGCTCCGGCAAGTCGGTGACGTTCCTGACCGTGATGGGGCTCGTCTCGTCCTCGGGCGCGATCATCGAGGGGGAGGTCATCTTTCAGGGGCAGGACCTCCTCACGCTGCCGAAGGAGGAGATGCGCACCATCCGCGGGGCAAAGATCTCGATGATCTTTCAGGACCCGATGACGTCGCTGCATCCCTTCTACAAGGTCGGCTACCAGATCGGCGAGGCCATCCGCACGCACCAGAAGATCTCGAAGAAGGAGGCGAACGACCAGGCCGTCGAGATGCTCAAGCGGGTGGGGATCCCGCGCCCCGAGGAGCGGGCCAAGCAGTACCCGCATGAATTCTCCGGCGGCATGCGGCAGCGGGCGATGATCGCGATGGCGTTGTCGCTCAACCCCGACCTGCTGATCGCCGACGAGCCCACCACGGCGCTCGACGTCACCGTTCAGGCCCAGATCTTGGACCTCATCGACCGGCTGCGCGAGGAGTTCAACGCCGCCGTCGTGATCATTACCCACGACCTCGGCGTGGTAGCCGAGCACTGCGACAACATCCAGGTGATGTACGCGGGGCGGGCGGTCGAGTTCGGCGACCGCCGCGACATCTACTACGATGCCCACCACCCGTACACGTGGGGGCTTCTCCGTTCGATCGCGCGGCTCGACGCATCGAGCCAGGAACGGCTGGTGCCGATCAAGGGGCTTCCGCCGTCGTTGATCTTCGTGCCGCCGGGGTGCCCGTTCCACCCGCGGTGTCCGTATGTATTCGACCGATGCCGGGTCGAGGTACCCGCGCTGTTGGCCGCCGACGGACACCACGCGTCGGCCTGCCACCTGTCCCTCGCCGACAAGGAACGCATCTTCCACGAGGAAGTGATGGTGCGTACATGAGCGTCGAGGTCACCGAGCGGGCGGAGCCGCAACCGCAGACCGAGCGCCGGCCGCTCGTTCGGATCACGGACGTCAAGAAGTACTTCCCCATTACGCAGGGCATCATCTTCCAGCACCACGTCGGCGACGTTCACGCCGTCGACGGCGTGGACCTGGAGATCTACCCGGGTGAGACGGTCGGCCTGGTCGGCGAAACCGGGTGCGGCAAGTCGACCCTCGCGCGCGTCATCATGCGCCTGTACGACGCCACGGCCGGCACCATCGAGTTCGACGGGCGGGATGTCACCAGGCTCAAGGGCCGCGAGCTACGCGAACTGCGTCGCAACATGCAGATGATCTTCCAGGATCCGTTCGCGTCGCTGAACCCGCGCAAGACGGTGGGGTCGATCATCGGTGACCCGTACCGCCTCCACAAGACCGTGCCCAGGGAGCGGATCAAGGACGAGGTCCAGCAGGTGATGGAGCTCGTCGGCCTGAACCCCGAGCACTACAACCGATATCCGCACGAATTCTCCGGCGGTCAGCGTCAGCGCATCGGTGTGGCGCGGTCCCTCGCGCTCCGTCCGAAGCTCATCGTGTGCGACGAGCCCGTCTCGGCCCTCGACGTGTCGATCCAGGCCCAGATCCTCAACCTGCTCGAGGACCTGCAGGAGGAGTTCAACCTCACCTACCTGTTCATCGCGCACGACCTATCCGTGGTGAAGCACGTGTCCGATCGAGTCGCGGTGATGTACCTCGGCAAGATCGTCGAGATGGCCGGCGGCGACACCCTCTACCGGACCCCGAAGCACCCATACACCGGCGCGCTGCTTTCTGCCGTTCCGATCCCGGATCCAGAGATCGCGTCGCAGAAGCACCGGATCATCCTCGAGGGTGACGTCCCCTCGCCGATCGATCCGCCGGCGGGCTGCCGATTCCACCCGCGCTGCCCTCAGAGCCGGGCCGTCGCACGGGCCGAAGGCAGGCCCGACGGGCCGCACCCCCGGTGCTACGAGGAGGAGCCGCTGCTGATGCCGCAGCACCCGGGGCAGGTCGCGGCCTGCCACTTCCCGCTCGAGGATCGCGCCGTCGCGGATGCGACCATCACCGGGTAGAATCCTGCTCCGATGCTCGACGTGGCCGCCCTCGTGCTGAACATCCTGTCGTCGCTGTTCCTGATCGTGTTCATCCTGCTCCACTCCGGGAAGGGGAGCGGGCTCTCCGACATGTTCGGAGGCACGAGCAGCCTGTCCGGCGGCACCGCGCTCGAACGGCGCCTCGACCGCCTGACGGTCATCACCGCGATCATCTTCGGAATCACCACCTTTTGGCTCTCTTACAGCTGGGGTAAGCCGGCCGGACTCTAGAGTGGTGAGAGTGATGCCGGGCTGCCCCGGGGGCCATTGGTAGAATCCCTTGCCGCACGACGTCGGAGTGGCGGAATTAGGTAGACGCGCTAGGTTGAGGGCCTAGTGGGCGCATAGCCCGTGGGGGTTCAAATCCCCCCTCCGACACACCTACTATTTGCAGGAATGCAAGAAGCCCCGGGATCGCATCGGTCCCGGGGCTTTCCCATTCGACCAATATTCGACCGTGGTTTTCACGCAGGCTGGACTACTGGACAGCGTGCTCCCAGAGGATTTCGTCGTCCTCGATTGCGACGACGTCAAGCCACTCGTTTCGCTCGAAGGGGGTCGAACGGTCACCCTCCTCTAGGGCCTCTGTCGGCGAGGAGCCCTCATCACCCCGTGCCGTGCCTCAGAGCAGGGCGTCGGCTAACCGATCGATCTGGTCGAGTCTTGCGATCGTCGGATCGAGGACGAGCTCATCTAGGCCGATATCCTCGAAGCGTCTCGCGAGCTGTTTGAGAGCTTCGGGGCTCGTCGGAGCCGACTCCGCGATACGATTCGCCCACTCCCCGAGGAAGGCGTAGTAGTCCTTGAGGTATCTCACGGCTCCCTCGTCTGCATCGGGTCCCAATGCGAAGTAGCTCAGCGCGACCAGTCGGGGGTCGCCCTCTCGACCCGACTCACTCCACGACTTCCGCACTTGCTCGGCGAGCGGCGCCATCATCTCCGGCCCGCCACCACCGGCCGTGTATCCGATGCCGTGCTGTACTGTCCGCTCGACCGCTCTGTTGGTTGAGCCACCGATCAGGATCGGCACCTCGCTCCCCGGAAGGGGGACGGAAGGTTGTTCCGTGTCCGAGAGGTGCTCGCCTCGCCACAGCCGTTTCATGACCGCGATCTGCTGTTCGAACCGGCGGCCTCGCGTTTCGAAACCGTCCTTGACGGCCGCGTAGTCATCTCGCCGGCCCCCAACGGCAAGGCCCAACGTCAGGCGCTCGCCCGAGAGTCGGTGAACCGAGGCCGCCTCCTTCGCGAGCAGAACCTCGTCGCGCAACGGGGCGATCAAGATATTCGTCATCAGCCCGATGCGCTCCGTGACGGCCGCCGCCGCGGCGAGCGATATCAGTGAGTCGTAACTCGGGTACACGACTCGGTCGATCGTGGCGAGCGAGGAAAAGCCGGCATCCTCGCCTCTCCGCGCCCACGAGACGAGCGTCGCTCCGTCCGTGCCCGGTACGGGATTGGGGAGACCTATCCCTATCTTCATCCCGCGGCTCCTTCCCGATAGCTCCACGCCAGAGCTATAAACCGACAGATAACCACGCTGGATTCCCGCCTCACGTCGAAGAGCCGCATTATCGTCGAGGAGCCCGGGCGCACCGAGGAAGAACGCGAATCCCTCCTTCATCCGCAGAAACGAGAGAGCAGGATCTGCGGGCTGGGGTTGGGTAGCGGCCGGTGATCGAATGTCGATGTACACGAACTCCGTCAATTCCAGACATCGGTCCGTCGTTGACTTCTCGTCCAGCGCACGTGCACGTGCGCTTCAGCGCCGCCCACGCCGGTACAGGTGCACCGTCGTCGTCATCTCGAAGGCGCCAGCGGCCCATGAAAGGTGGCGAATAACCGGCCGCGACGGACCTGACACTCGGGTCGACGGCGGGCGTCTTAGCACGCATGTGCAAGAAGACCGGCGTAGATTTGGCGCGTGCGTCGTGTCTCGTGGCGTGAGCGGAAGGAGGACGCGTATGAGTTCGAAAGCTGATTACACAGACGAGGAGTGGGTCCGTCTTCGCCGTGCGCCATTCATGGCGGGGCTGGCCATCACGATCGCCGATCCCGGTGGGCCGATCGAAATGGCGAAAGAGTCATTGGCGACCCTGAGGGCGGCATCGACGCCGCCCAGCGACGACGAACTGCTCATTACGGTATCGCAGGACATCCTCTCGATGGTGAACCAGAGGCAGAACCCGATCGACGACTTCAAACCGGCGAGCCCGGCCCTGGCCGGGAAGGTGGTTCTCGACGAGTTGAGGTCGGTGAACGAGCTCCTCACCGTCAAGACGGAACCGGCGGAGGCGGATGCCTTCCGCCGATGGCTGCTCGATACAGCGGAGGCCGCGGCCAATGCCGCGAAGGAGGGCGGTTTCATGGGCTTCCGCGCCGAGGTGGTGAGCCAGGGGGAAAAGCGGATGCTCGACGAGGTCCGCTCGGCGCTGGGCATGTCCGGGCATTGACCGAATCACCTCCTCGCGCCACTCATTGGGTCGTACCGCTACTCCGCTCGCTTGGACGACGCGTTGACGTAGACGTTCCCCCTGGCGGGGACGATGTCGTCCTGAGCGGCCGAGGCACACACAATGGAATGTGCGGCGCCGGGGGGCGGACGGTCGTCGGCCTACGGGCTCGGGAACCACTCTCCGCGACCGCGAAATAGGTGGGCAGAAGCGAGCACGTTGAGGACGCCGCAAGCGTCGGCGAACCGCTCGGCCAAGTAGGCCAGCGCTCGCGCAACATCCATCCGAGGATTGGGGACGCCCGCGAGGCAGCGTCCACTCTCAGGTCGTGAGCACCATGCGTCGCGGTAATCTCAAGGTCGGTCGCCTCGATGGCGAGCCCCTCGTCCGAATCATCCAAGGCGAACGCCGGAGAGCACGGGAGCCCCGGCCGCGTGGCGACTGTCGGCAGCAGCGCCTCGAAACTCTTGTCGGAGACGGCTCAGTCCTTTGGTGTGATGAGGTCGAAACTGCATGGGTCCTGTAACCGCGTCCCCGCGCGTCAGTATCGTTGCAGAGTGAGCCGGACGGCGACCGAGCGCGAGTTCCTCCTAGCGGGCCATTCGAACGACTGCTGCGGAGGCTGCACACCAATCCCGTCATCGACGAAGCGCTCGATGTTGGGTTCGGCGGGTCGGATTCGCTCGTCGCGACTGTGATGCCGCCACGGCTTCTTCGTGAGTATCGCCCTGCCGTGCGAGGCGAGCCAGGAAAGTAGTCCGACAAGAACGAGGTCTCGGTCGAGGTTCAGTCGGTCTACAGCGGTCCCCGGCGAATCCGTACCTCAAATGGGGGGTGTCCCGGGAGAAACGGTGCGCTATTCAGAAATGCGTCGAGGAAGGGGAGATCGGGGAAGGCATGCCGCGAGGCGAGGGGAGACTGGTTTGAGGCGAATACTTCTTCTGCTATCGAGCGTGGGGCTGCTCTTAGCGCCCACGGTACCCGCGCTGGCCAACCAGCCAGCTACGCATTCCACCGAGGACGTCACCGGCGACACGTTCCAGTGCGACACCGCCGTTTACACGGTTACCTCCGGGACCATCAGCATCGTGGTCCACGAGGGGGCAAGCGCCTCCGGCAACATGAACTTCACCGTCACCATCACCCCGCGCAACGTCGTGGCGGTCGACGAGGCGGGCAACCAGTACTCGGTCGTGGGCGCCATCTGGTTCGGCGGGACCTTCAACGCTAACACCGGGGGCGAGCAGTTCACCGACACCGACAAGCTGCAGATCGTCAGCTGGGGCGGGGACATCGTCGATAGCGTCAACCTGACGTTCCATATCACCGCACAGCCGAACAATATTGTCGTCAAGGACTTCGACTTCGGCACCTGCGCGGAGCCCGAATAGCAGGTTTCGTTCCGGGTGCCCACCGCGGCCCACGATGAGAGGGGGCACGATTGCGCGCCCCCCTCTTCGGCCGCCAGGCCCGCCGATGGGTTGACCCAGCCGATATGCCGCAGGTCCAACCCATAGCGCAAGCCACGGCGGCCAGAGTGGCCGCCATCGCGCGCCCTCCGGCGAAAATAGGCGGGGGAGCCGTCGTTATGTTGTCCGGAGATGACCGGCTCCCCGCGGTCATGCGGCTACCCGAAGAAGTCCGCCCGAAACGAGTGACAAGAAAGACTCCACCGGCGGGCGGGGGACCACCGAAAGCGCCGAACAGCAGGCAGGCGTTCGACCGGGTGTCCCGAAAGGGCCGACTTGACCAGCATCTCGCCGCCGCGGCCTGTGCCGACTGCGCCGGGCAGGCTCAACGGCCGTACGTCGTCGTCAGTTCCGCCGACGCCAACACGTTGCCAGCCGAGTCGAGAGCCTCGACGCCGAAGACGTAGCGATGCGGATCGTCGCCGCGCGGGGGACACGGGCCGCCGTAGCCTCTCTCGCCGAAGCTGTTTACCTCCTCCGTTGCACCCACTGGGACCGACCCCTGATCGATGTCCGACGAAGACGGATCGATACCGGTGACCAGCCAGTGGGTGAAGGTGCCGCCCGGAGCATCGGGGTCTCTCAGACTGATGCGCAGCTCGGTCGCACCCTCGGGCACCGTCGACCAACTGAGAGGAGGCGAGATGTTCTCGCCATCGCACGTGAACTGGACGGGGATGGTAGCGCCTTCGGAGAAGGCGGAGCTTTCGACCTCGAACATCGCGCCTCCGTCGTCGGGCTCTTGAGCGACATCGGCGTCGCCAGCGCAGGCCGCCAAGAGGATCGCGACGAACGCTGCCGCGAGTCGCGTCACGTAATCACGCTATGCGAGCCGCGGTTCCGACTGCAACAGCCGCCTCTTGCGCGGCGGCCACGGGAGGACCGCGGGTAACCCGAAACCAGCCAGGCGACTATGGGATGATGAGGACGCCGTCGTGATGGTGTGGGTACGCGGCTGGACGTCCCGACGACCGGGAGCAGCGCGAGACAAACACGGCCGCATCCCCCTATTCGCGAACGAGGTGTCGGCGGTGGCTGGGCTGATCGTCGCGAGACCGCTGGTATCTCGAAGGCGCGCCGACGACGCCGCTCTTCACCGTTGACGCACCTTTCGCCCTGCGGCGCTCCCGAACACGTGATCGAGCGGGCTGACCACCGCGGGAGGCGTACCGTCTGAACGGTCGAACGTCCATCGGTACAAACATCCCGGCCTTTCGACACACGACGGGGCGCCCTTCTGTGCATCGGTCGGGGCGCCGTCGAGCAAACGTGATCCTGGGTGCAGGTTCGGACTCATAGGTGGGCCGCGACGTGCCGATGGAACCTACACGCGAGCCAGGGGGATGACCGGTGAAGTGCTGGGGAACGGTCCGGCCCGGAGGCAAGCCATGTGACCGGAAGGCGACATTGTGGTGCGCGATGGCGAACATTCGCTTCGCCGTCTGCAATCGTCACGCCGCCGCTAACGGCGACAGAGACTTGCAGCGCATGGGGACAGGCGCCTCGCTGGGTCGATCGCAGTAGCCCCGTCGGCAACGGTAGCCCGTCGGCGATGGCCGCTGTGACGTACATAGCCCTATGCCCGCCGGCAGCGTCTACTTGGGCGGTCATCGGAGTGGGGGTGAGTATCACCCCCAAGTGCCCGACAAGCGATAGTCCGTTGGAGTCAGCTGGCCTCCCCGCGCATGGCCGATTCTTCGGCCGGTGCCTAGTGCACCCCGTGATGCACTCTGACTTCCGGAACCACCCGGCCCATCCTTACTGTCCACTTTGCGTAGGCGGCGCCATGAGCAACCAGGACCTGGTGAGGCAACGCTCGGAGCGTGTCCAGCTAAGGGCGACCAAGGACGGTAACTCGGAGGTCATCGTCCTGACCCGGGAAGCGGCGGCGTTGCGCTGCGTGGAGCTTGCGGCCGAGGGCTGGTCCGTCGAGATCGTTGAGTTTGGGCGGGAAGGCGTCAGGAATGGGCCGGACGCTTAGGTCCCCTATTGTCGCGGGGCCGCCCGGCTCTCCTTAGTGATCCGATCCGCGACTAGCATCGTTTGACAGCCGAGGCCCTGATGGCCCATGTAGTCGTCGGCGCCTGTAGCGCATACGTGGATGACTGCGCGAGCCAAATCGCGCGCACCCACCCCGATGAGTTCGTCCGGACGGGCGGGACTTCGGTCGGGGAGCACGGCAAGACCAGCTTTTCCCCGCGGCGTGACCGTCGGGGCAGTAGCAGGTGATCCTCGCTCCACGCCTCGCGCTTCCATCCGATCGAAGGGCTTGTCGGCTTAGCCAGACGATACCGTCGTCAACCCCACCGCGGGTTGCACGGCGGTGGCCGAAGCGTCATCGGCCGTCCGCCTTGCGGGAGGCGGACGGCCGCGCGGGTCGGCGAGAACCGGTCCGTGGGCCCGCTCGTAGTGTCCTGTGAGGTGTGTCGGCTCTGACGCGAGGCGACGTGGGGAGGTGATGCGAAGGTCGCCCTCGCGAGGTACCAGCAACCGTATTGCTCACGAGGGAGGGGAGCACATGCGCAGGCGTATCA
>JBKOWM010000083.1:0-11656 GCA_046724395.1 Actinomycetota bacterium | reverse complement strand
GGGCCACGGAGGGTGGCCGGCGAGCGCCGGCGCGAGGTCGAGCGCGTCGGCGCCGGCGCGTTCGGCGGCATCGAGCAGGCCGTCGTCGCCGAGCCGAGCGCCCAGGCGAGCTGACTGCGTCGCGAGCTCCGCCAGCGCTTCGCATCGGGCGGCCGCCAGCCCCGTCTGTGCAGCCAGTTCGACCGCGCGCTCAAGGTGGCGTCGCATCTCCCCGGCCTCGCCGGCGGATGCGTGCGCCGCGCTTCGCCACGCCTCGAGGCGTCGGGCGCGAAGCGGCGTCGGATGCTCCGAGCCGATCATCGCCGCCTGCTCGAGCCAGCGGTGCGCTTCCTGGACGTCGCCGACGTCGAGATGCGCCATCGCGGTTCCCCCGGCGGCGAGGAACTCGAGCGCCCGGTCGCCGATCTCGCGCGCGTGTCGGTACGCCTCCTCGCCGCGCGAGATGGCGAGGTCGGGGACGAGCTTCGCCCGCGCGAACACGTGCACGCCGTACAGCATCTGTGCCTCGAAAGCGGCCCGTTCGCTCTCGTTCGTGAACGCCTTCATCCTCGCCGTGAGACGGCGGATCTCTTCGATATGCCTCGCGGAGGACGACCCGAGGTGGATGTCCGGCGCCCAGTTCACGTACGCCATCGCAATGATGGACGACATCGTGCCGCGGCGGTCGCCGAGTCGCTCGAACAGCGTCATCGCCTCGGTCAGTAGGTCGGCGGCCTCATGGAAGTAGGGCGCGATGGGCAACTCGGGGAGGATGTCTTCCAGCACCTCGCCGGCCGCGACGCGCTGCGCGATCGCCACGTGCGCGCCGGTTTGCACCTGTTCAACGAACCACGCACGCAGCCGGCCAATGAGCACGATCGCCGTCTCCCGGAGAGCCGTTGCCAGTGCCGCGTCGTCGTCCAACTCGCGCGCGAGCTTCATTGCATGCCGGAACGCTTCCTCCGCGCCGTCGAGATCGACCTCACGGGCGGTCGGGGTGTAGGCCTCGCCGGCTGTCGCGCGCATCAGGTCTTGACCGAGCTCCAGGCACGCTGTCAGCTCCGCTTCGTGGTCGCCGCGCGAGGCTGCAACCTCCCGAACCCCGTGTGCGATCTCTGCGGCACGGTCGTTCTCGTCGGCCACGCGAAGAGCTGCCGCCCTGCGCAGGCGCACGTCCAACTCGAGACGCGAGTCGCCCAACGCGTCGGCCAGCGCGGAAAGTTCGGCCAGGCCCTCGAGACGATCACCCGGCCGTCGCAGCATGTCGAGCGCGGAGTCGCGCGCCTCGAGCAGCTCGAGCCGTTCCTGCGACGAGGCGGCCGAAGGCAGCGCGAGCTCGACCACGCGTAGGACTTCTTCGGGCGCGTTCGCCGCCAGCGCGTTCCGGCTGGCTTCGACCGAGAACCGTACGCACACCGCCGCATCGCCGGCTGCCTTGGCGTGGTGGGCCAGCAGCGGCAGGCTGGCCGGCGCCGGGTCGCCCGAGAGCAGGAGCTTCACGATGGCGGCGTGGAGCGCGCGTCGTCGAGCGGGACTGAGCGTGTCGGCGGCGAACTCTCGTACCTGCTCGTGCTGGAAGCTGTAGTCGGCGGCCGAGTCGTCGGGGTGGACGGCGAGCAGGCCGGACGTCACGGCGGGCGCCAGCGCGGGTTCGAGCTCGCTAGCGTCCATATGGGTGCCATCGACGCGCACCTCGAGCTCGGCGAGGTCCTTGAGACTGAATCGACGGCCGAGGACCGCGGCGTCGGCGAGCAGCGTCTTCGTCTCGTCGGGCAGATGCGCTGCGCGCCGAGAGATCAGCGTTCGAACGGCCGACGGGATCAACCGCTCGGCGTTGCGCGCGACTCGCCACGTCCCGTCGATCTGCTGGATCATCCCGGCGTCACGGTACGCGTGTGCCATCTCTTCAACGATGAAGGGAACACCCTCCGCCTGGACATGCATGGTCGCCGCGCTCGCGACGTCAATCGGCGCTCTGAGCACCTGCGACAGCAATTGGGCGGTCTCCGCCTGCGTGAGTCGACCGAGGCGGAGCCGGCGGAGTAGACCCAGCCGATCCATGTCGGCGTGGAGGTTCACGGCCTCAGTTACGAGTGCGAGCTCCTCTGGTCGCGTCGCGAACATTAAGAAGATCGGGCTGCGCTGCGCGGACCGAACGACGTAACGAATCAGTCGCAGGCTATCGTCGTCGGCCCACTGCACATCGTCGATCAATACGGCAAGCGGCCGCTCGCCGGCGAGCGCGAGGAACGCGACCGCGCCAAGATCGAAGGTGCGGAGGAGCCGGCGGTCGGGCGGCAGGCTGGCCAGACCCGGGTCGTCGTGGCCGGACATCGCCGCCAGGCACGCCCGCATCGCGTCCGCCGTCTCCGGCCGGGTCGCCGAGGCGCGCGCCTCGGGAGCGCCAACGATCGAGCGCGCGACCAGGAAGGGGCCTTTGAGCTCCTCGTCTGCGGTGACGGCGACCGTCGTGAAGCCGACCTCCGCCGCCATGGCATCGGCGGCCAGCAGCAATCGGGTCTTTCCGATCCCTGGCTCGCCCTCGACCGCCAGGGCGGCGAGGCGTCCGGTGGCCGCCGTCGAGAGCTCCTGACGTATCGCGTCGAGCTCGGCACGGCGTCCGACGACGGCGCCCGTGCTGCGCCGGAACAGGGACATCGGCGAGAACGGCTCGACGACGGCGGCAAGCGCAGACGGAGGTTCGATGGGATCGAGCGTCTCGTTCGCCTCGGCCATCGGGACGAATCATGCAGGAAGGGAACGCCTGGCGACCACAATCCAGTTCGTGTGCCCTGGCTGCAACCGATCCCTGTCTTCCGATTGTTCCCGGCTTCCGACGACCTCGGTCGCGTCAAGGTTGGCGCCGATCCCGTTCGCCTGGATGAGCCAGGAAGGAGAAACGGCGTGTCCGAGAAGGGGGCGCTCGACACCGCTGCAATCGATGCCCCGATACGCTCCGCAGGGAACGTACGCCGGCTTGCGAGCGTTCTTCCCAGGCGATGGGGATAGAGGAGCATCGTTCTTCGGAGCGAGGTGTCAGGTCCGCGTAGAGGGAGGCGCTATGAACGAGCAGGTCCAGAGCACAGAGCCGCCTCAGGAGCAGCTCCCGAGGTCCGAGGAGGAGTGGCGACAGCGCTTGACTCCGGAACAATTCGAGGTGCTCAGGGACAAGGGCACGGAGCGCGCCTTCACCGGCAAGTACGCGTTCACGAAGGATCGGGGCACCTACCGGTGCGCGGCGTGCGGAGCGGAACTGTTCCGTTCCGAGGCGAAGTACGACTCGGGCACCGGCTGGCCCAGCTTCTTCGAGCCGATCGCTGCGAGGGCCGTCGAGCTTCACGAGGATGTGAGCTTCGGGATGCGCCGAATCGAGGTCACGTGCGCGCGGTGCGGCGGCCACCTTGGCCATCTCTTCGATGACGGTCCCGACCCCACCGGAGAGCGCTACTGCATGAACTCGATCTCGCTGAGTCTCGAGGCGGATGATGCAAACCCCGACGGCGTGGTTGACTGAGCCGGCGCATCCGGATGAACGAGGAGGTTGCGAGGAGAACGGAGAGGGCAACCGAGGCGAGACGGGCGCGTTCGCCTGGTCGAAACGTCCTAGCGCGACAGCCTTGCTGTCACCGATGAGTCCGGTGCCCATTTGCCGTCTTAACCTGTGACGAGGTAACCGCAAAGCGGCACACTACAGGAGGACAAGATGCGCAAACCGTTTCCCTGCCTCTGGTTCGACGGCACGGCTGAAGAGGCGGCCGAGCTCTACACGAGCCTGCTCCCCGACAGTCGCGTCGACAGGGTCTGGCGCTCCCCAGCCGAAACGCCCAGCGGGCCGGCCGGGATGGTTCTGACGGTCGACTTCACCCTGAATGGCCAGCACTTCCAGGGTCTCAACGGCGGGTCAGACTTCAGCTTCAACGAGGCGGTTTCGTTCGTCATCGAGTGCGAGGACCAGGCCGAGGTCGACCGGCTGTGGGATGCGCTAACGGCGAACGGGGGCGAGCCGGGCCCGTGCGGATGGCTCAAAGACCGATTCGGGCTCTCGTGGCAGATCGTGCCGCGCCAGCTGAACGAGCTGGTGGGAGATCCCGATCCGGAGCGTGCGCGCCGCGCGATGGAGGCGATGCTCAAGATGGGCAAGATTGAGGTCGCCGAGCTCCAGCGGGCCGCCGACGCCGCCTAGCGCCCCCGGCCTCGCCTACGCGGGTGCCTAGCGTCACCCGAAGAGAAGGGCTTGCCGCGGGTTTGCCGTTCTCGACGTTCTGCGGGTGCCGATCACGGCTTCCCCCAACGGCCTCGCGAGCTGGTGCTCGAAGGGTCAGGTTCCTGGCCGCGTGGGCCGGGATCACTGGACGCATTCGCCTCGCTCGGGATCGCGGCGACGGCGGCCTAATCTGTTGGCGTGCGGTATGCGGAGATTCGGAGGCACACCGACAACGACGGGGATCGCCTGAGCCCGCAAGGGGTCGCCGCCGCGGAGGGTATCGGCCGCAGTCGCGTTCACCCTCCGTACGCTGCCTTCGTCTCAACGGGCGCGGGACGGGCCACCGAGATGCTGCAGATCCTCCGCGCCGCCACCGGGCAGGCGGACGTGCCGATCACCGAGGCGAGCGGCCTGCGCTCGGCCGTCGAGGACCGCTGGCGCGAAGTCGCGCGGGCGGCCGGGAACGGCGCGGACCTGAACGCCATGCGGGCGATCGATCGTGACCTGGTGGAGCAGGAATCGCGCGTGCTTGGTCTCGCCCTGCACCGAGTGCTGGACGCCTTGCCGGAGGGGGGCCGGGCGCTCGTAGTCGGACACAGCCCGACGAACGAGGCCGCCGTACTCGGCCTGACGGGTCAGGTCGTTCCGCCCCTCGGCAAAGGTGATGGAGTCCTTTTGATCGAGGACGCCAGGAGCTATCGAGCCGAACGGCTGGAATGAGTGATCTCTGAACCTGGGCCGAAACCGTACTGGGAGATGCAACTCGCGATCCTCAATCCGGCGTAGAGGTCGGGTTCGCGAACACAGCATCCGGTTCGCAGGAGTCGCGCTATCCCTTAACGGTAGCGGCGCGTGGTCTCGGCGGGCACGGGACGCACGCGTGCAGCATCCTGTTGCTCAGCAGCCATGCCTTGACGCTTATCGGGTGGCCGCCCCTTCGCAGCCAGCTCGGCCGGTCGAGTTCGGGGCTAGGACGACAAGGACGTCCAATCTGTGGCCGGTGGAGGTGCGCATCCCCTAGGATGCGCCGACGAGCTAGGGGAGGGCTCCGTACAGATGGCGACGGTCGAGGCATCTGCGTACACCGACTTCATCCGCCCCGACGGCAAGGAGAAGGTCACAGGTGCGGGGCGCTACACGGCCGACCTCATGGTGGCCGGCATGGCGTACGCGGCGTTCCGCTACTCCGACCGCGCGCACGCCAGGATTCGTCGGCTCGACACCGAGCGGGCTCGTCGTCTGCCGGGGGTGGTCGCCGTGATCACGCAGAACGACGTCCCCGACGTCCGTTTCGGCGGATTCGTTCAGGATCGCACGCTGTTCGCGAAGGACGTTGTGCGCTTCGAGGGCGAGATCGTGGCCGCGGTCGCGGCCTTGACCCCCGAAGCCGCCCGCGAGGCCGCTCGCCAGATCGAGGTGGACTACGAACCGCTGCCGGTCGTCAACGACTTCGAGGCCGCGACCGAGCCCGGCGCGCCGCTCGTGCACGAGGACTGGGCCTCGTACGAGCGCGACGAGAACATTCTCTCCGACGGCAACACGATGGCCTACCACACGATCGTGAAGGGTGACGCACACGCCGCGGTGCTGACGGCGGACGTCGTCGTTAAGGGACGCTACGTATCCGACGCCTCGCAGGGCGTTCCGATCGAGCCGCGCGCCGTGCTTGCGCAGTGGAACGGCGACCAGGTGACGATCTGGTCATCGACGCAGGTTCCGTATGCTGCTCGCTCCGGCGTCGCACAAACACTGCAGATTCCCGAGGCGAACATCCGCGTGGTCGTGCCGCTTCTGGGGGGCGGGTTCGGCGCCAAGTGCGACCTTCACTTCGAGGCGCAGATTGCGGCGCTCGCCCGCGCCGCAGCCCGCGCGGTCAAGCTCGTATTCACGCGCGAGGAGGAATTCCGCGTGATCGCGCAGCGCCGCGAGGGGATCGCGATGGATTTCGAGACCGGCGTCACGCGTGACGGGCGCCTGGTCGCGCGCCGCGCGAGGCTCGTGCTGGACAAGGGCGCCTACTGCGGCGAGGGGGGGTTCCTCGGGCAGATGGCTGCGATGCACGCGTGCGGGCCCTACCAGATCGACCACATCTTCGTGGAGTCTTACCTGAACTACACGAACCACCAACCGTCGGGCTCGGTACGCGCACCTACGGCTCCGCAGGTGTGCTGGGCGCTCGAGCAGCACATGGACGACGTCGCGCGCGAGATTGGCATGGATCCGGTCGAGCTGCGCCGCCGCACGTTGATCGAAGAAGGCGCGGAAGGCCCGACCCGGCAGGTCTTCGAACACGTCGGCGTGAAGGACACGCTCGAGCGCGCGGTCGAGATGATCGAGTACGAGCGCGACCTGCCCGATGACGAGGCGATCGGTGTGGCGGTCGGCTGGTGGCCCAGCATGGCCGCCAAGGCCGGAGCCTACGTGCAACTCAACGACGATGGCTCCGGAGTCATCGTCACCGGCGCCCAGGAAAACGGCACCGGCGCGGTGATGGCGATGCCGAAGTACGTGGCGCAAGAGCTCGGGATGCAGCCCGAGGACTTCTCGCTCCTATACCAGGACACCGCGGTCGCGCCGTGGGACATGGGCTCGTGCGGGTCGCAGACCACGTTCAACAGCGCCCGGGCGGTATTGGACGCGACCCGTGAGGTTCGCGAGGCGCTGCTCGACGCCGCCGCCGAGGCGTTGGAGACCGATGTGGGCGACCTCGAGCTCGCCGAGGGGCGGGTTCGCGTCAAGGGCGCGGGGGATCGGTCGGTCGCGATCGCGGATCTCGCCAGTGAACGAACGATCCACGGCAAAGGCTCGGGAGAGGTTCCCGAAGCCCCCGAGGTTGACGCGGGCGGCTGCGTCGGACGACTCGGGAACGAGTCGTTCCTGGCCCCGCAGCTGATCACGCAGGCGGCGCATGTGAAGGTCGACCGCGATACGGGCGTGGTCCGCGTGCTTCGCGTCGCGGCCGCGCACGACTCAGGACGGATCCTGAACCGGATCGGCGCTGACGGGCAGGTCCACGGTGGCGTTGTGATGGGGATCGGGCTGGCCCTGTCTGAGGGCACCACGTTCGACGTCGAAGGCCGCCAGCGGAACCCGCACTTGCTCGATTACAAGCTGGTCACGTGCTCGGACGCGCCGCAGATCGACGTCGACTGGATCGAGTACGACTCGGTTGGGCCCCGTGGCTCGAAGGGCGTCGGGGAGCCGCCGCAGGTGCCGACCGCGGCCGCGGTCGCGAACGCGATCAGCCGGGTCCTTGGCACGCAGGTCCGACAGCTGCCGATGACGCCCGAGCGCGTCTGGGCCGCCTCCCACCGAGCTGGTGCATGAGCGCAACGTTCGTGTCTGCGGCGACGCTCGACGAAGCTCTGGAGGCGGTCGCGTTAGGCGCGCGACCGGTGGCGGGAGGGACCGATCTGGTGGTCGGCGCTCGCCAGGGGAAGGCTCCTCTACCGGAGTCGATCGTCGCGATCGACCTATTGGACGAGCTGCGCGAGGTGCGCGAGGACGGCGAAGCGCTGATCCTGGGCGCGCTCGTGACGCACGAGGTGCTGGTCGCCGATCCGATTGTCCGGGATCGGCTGACGGCGCTCGCCGACGCGAGCGCGATCATCGGCTCGCACGCGACTCGCGCCCAGGGCACGATCGGCGGCAACGTAATGAACGCCTCGCCGGCGATGGATACCGGCGCGCCCCTGCTGTGCTTCGGTGCGACGGCGACCTTGCGGTCCCCGGCGGGGGAGCGGTCGCTCTCCCTCGACGAACTGTGGACCGGACCGGGGTCGACATCGGCGCGGCCGAATGAACTGTTGACGTCATTGCGGGTGCCGCTGCCGCCGCCGGGGACGGGCTCGAGCTACGTCCGCCTCGAGTATCGGCGCCACATGGAGATTGCGGTGGTCGGCGGCGCTGCCGTCGCGACCGTCACAGACGGCGCCATTACCGACGCGCGTGTCGCGATCACGGCCCTCACACCCGTAATCGTCCGCGTTCCCAACGCCGAAGCTGCCCTCAGCGGCAGCGATGGCGGCACGCGAGCCGTGCGCGATGCCGGGGCCGCTGCCGCGGCGGCCGCCAAGCCGATCTCGGACGTTCGGGGGTCGGCCGATTACCGGCGCGCCATGGCGGACGTGATCGCGAGGCGCGCGATCGACGCTGCGATCACTCGGGGGCGCGGCGGGTCGGTGCCGATCCCGGCGAGCCACGCGGTGTCTTTCGCCCTCTGAGGAGCGAGAAGGGTGAAGGTCACCGCGCAGCTCACGGTCAACGGGGTGACCTACCCCGTCGAGGTCGACCCGCACGAGACCTTGCTCAACGCGGTACGGGACGGCGTGGGCCTGACCGGCTCGAAGGAAGGATGTGACGACTCAGAGTGCGGGGCGTGCATGATGCTCCTCGACGGCAAGCCGGTGAACTCCTGCTCGTATCTCGCGCTCCAGGCGGAGGGGAAGCGCGTCACGACGGTGGAGGGCCTCGCCGGCGAGGACGGGCTCGGCACGCTGCAGCGGGCGTTCCTCGAGCAGGGTGGCGTCCAGTGTGGCTTCTGCACGCCGGGCATGCTCGTCTCCGCGACGGCGCTTCTCCGCTCCAATCCGAGCCCTTCGGAGGACGAGATCCGGATCGGACTGTCGGGGAATCTCTGCCGCTGCACGGGCTACGACGGCATCGTGCGCGCGGTGAAGCAGGCAGCAACGGGTGCGGTCCCGCCAATCCCGGGACCACCCCTGCATGCCGAACCGAACCCGCCCCATCGCGCGGGCTGATCAGTCGTGACGTAGCGTTCGAACGGGTGCTGCACGTGCGCCTTGAGATCACCCGCGACGTGGCCGTGTTGGTGCCGGCCGCCAACCAGATCTCGTCCTCTCCTGGGGGTTCGCCTGGGAGATCCGATAGCCGCTTGATCAGTCCAATCTCGTCCGCCACCGCGAGAACAGCCCGGACGTGAGGCGGAACCACCAATCCTCGGCGAGTCTCCGGCCGCGGCCATCGGCCCGAGCAGCGATTGCAGCCACGCGCCTCACCTGCGTGTGGAGCCAGGATATGGCCGTCTCTTCGCACGGGGAAGCCACTGTCGCTCGATCACGGCGTCGCTCCGGTCTGCGCGGTACATCGGCAACGCCCAGGTTGACGTAACGGACGCTGCCGCGTTCAGGAATGTCACCGCACCGGTGGCTGATCTCGACTATCCGGTCTGCCGCCGATCAGCGCGCTGTCGGTAAGCCGGATCGTGAGGCGTGCGGTGTCGGCGTCGACGAGTGCGGCTCGCACGTCCGACTCGAACGCCGCCGGGCGCTCGGCAGCCGGTCGAGCAGGTTGCCAGTGAGTACCCGAATCCGATACCCGCCTCCAATGCAAGGTGGCGCGTCGCGTCTAACCGGATTTGACCCGGTTGGCGGCGAGTCGTACGGTCGCGTTGCGCCCGCTGGGGGAGACTGAAGTGCGTCGAGCAAGGCTCTTGCTCATAGCGATCGTTGGAGGGCTCGTCTTCCTTCAGGCCGCACCGGCGTGGGCCGCGACGCCGCCCGATAGGGAGCCGCTGTCATTCACGGATTCGTTCACATCGCCGGCTGGCACGCTTTGCGACTTTACGCTCGTCGACACCGTTGACATCGAGGGTTTCGTGATCACGTACTTCAACTCGGAAGGCGAGCCGATTCGAGAGTTCTCGTATGTCGCCGCAACCGTGACCCACACGAACGTCGATACCGGCGCGACTCTGGTGGAACGCCTCCCGGAAAGCAGTCAGACCAACTTCGTCGAGAACATCGGTCAGACGGTCGGCCTACAGTGGAACCTTGTGGACGAGAACGGCAAGAAGGTGCTTGTTGTCGCGGGACGAGTGCAGTACACGCTCGAGCCTTTCGAGGTTCTCAGCATCACGCCGCGGGTCGAGCAGTACTTCTTCGACTACGCGGGCGTGATCTGCCCACTCCTGGGTGGTTCTCCCGCGTAGCCTGGACGAGTAGAGGGGTAGCCGCGGCGCGCTGGCTTCCAGCGGTGGCCGACGTGGGCGTCGAGATCAAGAACGGGCGGCGCTGACCGAGTCCACCATCGATCGATCTAGCAGATCTGATTGATGTCGGACCTCAGGCCGTCCAGCGCGGTGCCGAGCTCCGAGAGCGCGTTCCCCACCTCGGTTGCCGCGGCACCGAGGCTGCCGGCCGACGAGACACCGTTGAGCGCCGACTCCAGGTCGCCGAACGCCGTCTTCACCTGATCCACCGCAGGCTCGAGGTCGGCACCCACGGCCGACAAGGCCGCATCGAGATCGGCGTTCACGTCGGCGGCAGCCGACTCCAGCGCATCCGTGCCATCCCTCACCGGGTCCACGCGAGTGAGCGAGGTGAGCGAATCCTTGAGCGCGTTCACCTCGTCGCATCCCGAGGATGTTGCGGGGGAAGTACCGCCGCCATCGTTGTCGTTACTGCAGCCTGCGGCGGCGAGCGCGAGGATGACCATCAGCGGGAGGGCGACGAGCCTGAGACGCATCATGCGCGGAATGATAGCGGCCGGGAGGGGGCTCCCCTTCCGGCCGGGATCGGACATACCGCCCTGCCCGCGGCCGAACGGCGGCGGCCAGGGGAAGGACCCGATGAGCGCCACGGTTCAGAGCGCCCATGTTCTCGCCGACGAGAAGTTACCGGCCACGCCGGGAGCGGGGAGGCGACCAGGCGCCGATCAGGAACTCCTCGACCTTCCAGTGCTTCGTCTTGTTCCAGTTCCGCGTCCGCACTACGGGGTCGTACAGAAACCCGCCGCTTTGGCGCGCTCCCTCGTAGCCCTCTCGGAGCGTGTGCTCGAACAGCGCCTCGCCATCGTCGAACCGCAGGCTCAAGGCGGACGGTTGAGGGCGGAAGCGATAACTCCACGATCTCTCCCCGGCCGGGATGCGATGGTCGTCAGTTTGCGGCATGGAAGAAAGGCGACCTGAGAGCGCAGACTTCAGTCCGGGTGACTACCTTTTCTGCTCATACCGCATCGCCACCGCCCCCGAGGCGAACTCCAGCCGGCTCACAAGCTTCAACTCGACGCGCTTCGATAGCCCCGCGAACAATGTCGGCCCGTGTCCCACTAGCCTGGGCTGCACCACGAACTCGTACTCATCGATCAATCCCAGCTCCGCCAACGCCAGCGGGAGCTTCACGCCTCCCACGAACAGTCCCTTATCCGACTGCCGCTTGAGCTCCTGAACGGCCTTCCCCAGATCCCCTCGTACGAGCTCCGCATTCCAATCGACCCGGTCCACGGTGCTCGACACGACGTACTTCTTCGCCGCGTCGATCGTCCGCGCGAAGGGTTCCATCCAGGGTTGCATCCAGTCCGGCCGCGTCCCGCTCCCTGTCGGCGCCCGCCACGCCGCCTCCATCATTTCGTAAGTCACCCGGCCAAAGAGAAGGGCGTCGGCCCGCGCAAGGCTCTCGGCCCAATAACGATGCAGCTCTTCGTCAGTCGAGCCCGCCCGATGATCGCAGCACC
>JBKOWM010000015.1:0-7576 GCA_046724395.1 Actinomycetota bacterium | reverse complement strand
CACGTGGACGCGAAGGATCGCCGCACGTTCGCTCTGGTTCGGCAAACCGATCTCGACCTCGCGGTCGAACCGGCCCGGCCGAAGGAGCGCGGGGTCCAGCACCTCTGGCCGGTTCGTGGCGGCGAGGACCACGACCCCCGTCGTCCGGTCGAAGCCGTCCATCTCGGCGAGCAGCTGATTGAGCGTCTGCTCGCGCTCGTCGTTGGACGCCAGTCCGGCGCCGCGCCGCTGCCCGATCGCGTCGATCTCGTCGATGAAGACGATCGAGGGCGCGCGCCGCTTCGCGTCCTCGAACAGGTCGCGCATCCGGGCCGCCCCCACGCCGACGAACACCTCCACGAAGCTCGACCCCGTGATCGCGAAGAACGGGACTCCCGCCTCCCCGGCGACGGCGCGCGCCAAGAGCGTCTTGCCCGTTCCCGGTGGACCAACCATGAGGACCCCTCGCGGACCCATCGCGCCGGCGGCCGCGTACCGCTCAGGATGTTTGAGGAAGTCGACGACCTCGCTGATCTCCTGCTTCGCGCCGTCGTACCCCGCGACGTCCGAGAACCGGGTCGTCGGCCGCTCGGCGTCGTAGACCTTCGCGCGCGAGCCGACGATTCCGCCGAGACCCCCGGCGAGCTGCCGCTGCGCGCGGCGACTGATCCAGATCCAAACAGCGATGAGCAACGCGAACGGCAGCAGGGAGACGAGGAGATCGACGAAGGCGTTGCCGCTCGCACTCGTGGCGCTGACCTGAACGTCGTTGTCCTGCAGGGCCGTGGCCAGCTCGGTGTTCGGGATCGCCGTCGGGATCTGCGTCTTGTATTCGTCCCCATCCGTCAACGTTCCGGTGACGCCTCCGTCCGCATCGACCACCGCCGAACGCACCTCGCCCGCGTCGACCTTGTCCAGGAACGTGCTGTACGTCAGGGTCGTCGACGGCGTCGAGCGAACCGGCCAGAACAACAGCAGTGCCGTGAGCGCCAGGCCGATCCACGGCAGCCACCGCTGCCACGCTGGCGGAGACGGCGGCGCCGGAGGCGTCGGACGTCGTCGGTCGGGATCGGATCTCGCGTGCTCGGTCATGGCGCCTCGGCGGATATCGAAGCACGGATCGGCTCGAAGCGCACCGCGAGCCTGCCGACGGCCCCGCATCGGGGCACGGGTGGTCTACGGTGGGCCGGCGGGCCCGCGACACGTGGGTCGGTCGACCCTGTTGGCGTCGCCTGCGGCCCGATAGACCGGCCCTTGGGATGAGGCATCGCGTAACTCACCACTGGCAGCACGCGTCCAGCACACGTCGTTGGAGGGCAGATGCAGTCGACAAGCGAACGGAACCGCGGGTTGGTGTTCACGGCGGCGGGGATCGCGGTCGTCGCCTTCGCCGTCTTCATGATGGGACTGACGGAGATCGAGAACGGCGCCTCGAGTCCGGACTGGGCAGCCATCATCACCGCGATCGCCGGAGCGGTGATCGTTGTCCGCGGCCTGTCGATGACGCTTCACCACGGATAGCCAGACCCAACGTCCGCGCCGGATGGCGTGGTTTGGGTGCGCGACCGCGGGCAGGCAAGCGTCTCAGCGTTGGCGGTTGAACCAGACTCCGCCCGGGCCCGTCCAGCTCAGGCCCTCTCCCCAGGTGGCGATCGTCTTCCCGTTGCTCATAATGGCGATCTCTCCGTAGTCGCCGTACACCTCGTCGAAGCCGTCGGCGTGCTTGTACGCCGCTCCCGAGGTCGCGTCCGAGATCTTGACCGGCGCTGTCCACGACGATCCGCCGTCGGTCGAACTTCGGTAGAAGACGTTCCACGCGTCCGGATCATCGCCGTTGATCGTCTGCATGTACCACGCTCGAACGTCGCCGTTCCCTTGAGACTCGACGGCCGGTGATGTGGCGTTCTCTCCATTGACGGAGAGCACGACGCGTCCGCTCCACGTTCGACCGCCATCGGTCGAACGACGCGCGTAGATCCGCTGGGGCCCGAGCTCCGTCGTCGCGCCGTCGTACAGCACGACAAGATCACCGGTGTCGTCGGCCGAGATCGCGTCGTGGCCGATGTAGAAGTCGGCCGGGCACCCCTCGGCCACGCACGGCTCTCCGACCTTCACCGTGTCGACGACGTGGTTCTCCCACGTCGCGCCGGTGTCGCGGGAGACGAACACGTGGTGCTTGACGACGCCCTCGGGGGTGGTGCCGGGACCCGTGTAGGAGATGTCGCTCTCGGCGAAGACGACCGTCCCGTCATGCAGCACGTCTGCGTCGAAGGCGAAGAAGTAGCGTTTGGAGTCGACCAGCTTGGTCTGCGTCCAGGTCTCGCCGAAGTCATGGGACTGCACGACCCACGGGTCGCCACCCGTCGGGCCGTTCCAGGATATGTAGACGTCGCGCCCGTCGTCGCCCATCGCGAGCGCCGGCTTGTCGTTCCAGGAGACGTTGCCCCACGTTGGGATCGGATTCGACCACGTCCTGCCGTGATCGGTGGACTTCAGGAACACCACGTTGAAGCCGTTGAGGTACGCGGCGTAGACGTCCCCGGTGTCTGGGACGACCTCGATCTGGGGGTCGTACTGCCACGAGCCCTTGCAGGCACACAGAGGTCGCTGCGGCGCCCACGTCCTGCCGCCGTCCGTCGAGATGTGGAGCGATATCCAAGGGACGGGACAGTTGCCTGGGCATGGCTTGTCACCGAAATGCGTTGTGAGCAGGTAGACATACGGCGCGTTCGGGTCGGCGGCGATCGCCGGCTCCCAGTCGTCGGCCTTGGGATCGGCGACCTGCTCACCCACCCATCCGGGCGCCGGCGTCGAGGACACCGAGGACACGCGCCAAGGCACATCCGCGGCGTCCGCTTCCTCGATCGCCTCCAGACGCTCCGCGGTCTGTTCCGAAAGCTCCTGCTGAACCTCGGACCCGCCTGCCCTCGCCTCGCTCTGGCCTTCGTCCTCGGCGAACCCGACCGACGTCGCTTCGGATGCGCGCGTCGTGGGTCCGCTCGATCGATCCCAGGACACAGCCGCCCACGCCCCCAGGAGCGCGACTACCACGAGCCCGACGAGGGTGGCGCGCCACGAGGGTCGAGTCTTCATTACCCCTCCCGAAATGTCCGAGCCGAAACCGACATGGGGACGCCTAGCGCAGGCAATGCGGTCGACTGGGCGGGCGCCCCTCCATTGTTGAACGACCCTAGGTGGCCGCCCTGGGCCGAGTCAATTGGCCGATCGTCGAGGGGTCGACCCAACTCCGTTCGAGCGACGACGTGAATGCTTCAGCGATCCGTCCGATCACGTATGCAACGCAATCGTTCAACGCCCGCGCGAGCGGCCGCTGTCGCCAGCGACCCGGCCGTCATCGGAGCCGATCGGTGAGGAGATGCTCGCCGACCCGGATCGCATTCGCCATCGCCGTGAGCGCGGGGTTCACCGCGCCGATGCTCGGGAAGAAGCTCGTGTCGACGACGTAGAGATTGTCGAGCTCGTGCGCCTTGCAGTTCTCATCGAGCACGGACGTCGCGGGATCGCGTCCGAAGCGCGCCGTTCCGGCCTGATGCGCAACGCCGGCGATCGGAATGCTCATGTGCATGTAGAAGTTCTTGGACAGGACGTGATGGTCCGCCATGCCGATGTGATTGAGCATGCGCTTGAGCTCGTGATAAAGGCGAGTGGCCTCCTCGTCGTTGTTGGATCTATACGACAGCCGTACGTTGCCGTCACCATCCAGCGTGACCCGGTTGTTCGCATCCGGGATGTCCTCCGTGGTGAGCCAAAGGTCGACGGCGTGTTCGGCCGTCTCGGCCAGGCTCCAGTGCGGCGCGAGCTTGGTGAGGAGCGGTTCCTCCCCCTTCATAGCCTCGGGGTTGGACTTGCCGATCATCTGGATCTGGCCGATCGGCCAGTCGTAGCCCGGCGTGCCGAAGTAGAAATCGTTGATCGCCAGCGTCTTCTGGAAGATCGTGTCGTTCGGCTCCTTTGCGAGCGCGACCACGGCCTTGCAGTTGTGGAACATGTAGTTGCGTCCGACCTGATCGGAGCCGTTCGCCAGGCCGTTTGGGTGCCGATCGTTCGCCGAGGCGAGCAGGACCTTCGCGCTGTTGGCCGCTCCCGCCGACAGCACCACCGTGTCGGCCTCGAACTCCTGCCTGCCATCGTCGCGTCCAACGACGACGCGTGTCACGGTTCGGCCCGACGAATCGGTCTCGAGTTTCGTCACCTCCGAGTCGACGAGGAGGGTCACGTTCGGCATGTCGAGGATCGGACGCACCGCGATCGACTCGGCGTCCGACTTGGCGTGAACGAGGCAGGGGTATCCGTCGCACCAACTGCACCTGATACAGGTGCTCATCGCTCGGTGCGCCTCGTTCAACATGATCCCGCACGGCGCGTGGTACGGTCGATACCCCGCGGCGGTGAGATCGTCGGACATTTGTTGGACCCTGGGTTCGTGCGACACCGGTGGAAACGGATACTGCTTGCTCCACGGTCCCTCGATCGGGTCATCGCCGTGACGGCCGTGCACCTGGTAGAGCCATTCCGCCCTCGTGTACCAGGGCTCGTAGTCGTCGTACGAAAGTGGCCACGCGGGCGACACGCCGTCGACGTGCTTGACCTCCTCGAAGTCATGGGGGCGTAACCGGTAGAGTGCGGCGCCGTAGAGCTTCGTTGCACCGCCGACGAAGTAGTGCACCTGCGGCTGGAACGACTTCCCCGAGTCGTCGTACCAGGTATCGGGGGAGATGTACCGCCCTTGAACGAAGACGGGGCCCGGATCCCAGTTCTCGCGTTCGCGAGGGAGGAAGTCCCCGCGTTCGAGGAGCAGGATCTTCTTTCCGGACGCTGCAATCGTGTGGGCTAGCGTGCCACCGCCGGCACCGGTCCCGATGATGATGATGTCGAAACGCTCAGTCATCGTCCCCCCAGTCGATTCGCGCAGCGTCCGAACTGTCGAGCACCTCCGGTGCTCGAGCCTTCCCGAAGTAGTCCCACGCCCAGCTGACGAACGCGTCCACGCGTTGCCGGACGCCGCTCATGAGCCAAACGTGGACACCCAGCCATGCGGCGAATGCGACGGAGCCATGGAGTTCGTGTCGGCGCTCTCCCATTTCCGCTACGGCGGCGTTGCGGCCGATCATCGCCATGATGCCCTTGTCGTGGTAGTCGAACGGCGCCGTGGGCTTGCCCTCAACGTCGGCCATGATGTTCTGGCCCGCCCAGACCCCGGTCTGGAGTGCTACCGATCCCAGCTGCGGATACACCTTGCCGTCGTGATCCGGAATGTTCGCGAGGTCGCCCACCACGTAGATCCCCGGATAGTCGGAGACCGTGAGATCGGGCTGAACATCGATCCGTCCGCCGCGACCCTGCTTCAGTCCGGACGTCTCGGCGAGCTGCGCGGCCTTGATGCCACCGCCCCAGATAACGCAGTGTGTCGCGATCGTGTCCCCGTCGGACAGGACGACGTGGTCGGCGGCGATCTCTTTCACGGACGTCCCCAGGCGAATCTCGACGCCGTCCTTCTCGAGCACCTTCGAAGCGTACTTGTGGGCCTTGGGCGAGAACGGGCCGAGCACCGCCTTGCCGAGATCGACGAGGATCACGCGCGCCTTGTCCAACGCGAGCTCGTGGAACTGTGACGGGAGGACATGACGGATGAGCTCCGCGATTGCGCCGGCGACCTCGGTGCCGGTTGCCCCCGCCCCGACGATCACGAAGTTCAGGGCGCCGGCGTCGACGCGAGAGGGATCTCGATCGGCGCCCTCGAAGACCGCGAGGATTCGGGAGCGTAACCGTCGTGCATCGTCCAACGAGTACAAGGGAAAGACATGCTCGGCGCCGGGAGTGTCGAAGAAGTTCGCCTGGCTTCCGGCGGCCAGCACCAGGTAGTCGCCCGCATACGTCTGGCCGTCCTCCATCATCACCGACTTCGCCGCGGGATCGACGGATGCAACCTCGCCGAGCACGACGCTGACGTTGGGGTGCTTGCGGAGCAGCTGTCGGACGTTCGCCGATACGTCGGCCGGCGCAAGCTGATACGTCGCAACCTGATACAGCAAGGGCAGGAACTGGTGATAATTGTGCTTGTCGATCAACGTCACACGCACGCCGTCGCCGTGCTTTGCAAGTTCCCTGGCACACCCGATCCCTGCGAAGCCCGCGCCGACGATGACTACTTCCTTCGAGTCGGTCATGTGCTGATCCCCCAATCGCCCCTCCACGTCGCGCCTCTGTTGAGACGGACGAGATCGGTTCCGGTTCGGAAGGCGTTCGCCGGACACGTCATCGGTTCCACTGCGATCCCGCGACGACGGCGTGCCGTCGGCTCCAGGGTGTCGCCGGTGTACACCTGCACGTAACCGAACGCCTCGTCCATCCAAAGCGAGAGGGCCCTCGCACCGGCCGAGCGGTGGAGGCGTACGACGGCTCGTCCGGCCGCGTCTCGCCGCAGGTTCACGAACGCCGTGTCCAGGGCCGTCTCGGCGACCGCACGCGGCTCCCGAAAATCGAGCGGCGTGCCTGAGACCGCCTGGCGACCGGTCGGCAGCCCGCGCTCGTCGGTCACGAGATGCTCCGCCGCCGGGATCGTCAGGACGACGTCGTCGACGGCATCCGTGCCAAGGCTCAGGTACGGGTGAAATCCGATTCCGAACGGCGCCGTCTCGGACGAGCGGTTGGTGGCCGCCGTCGTCACGCGAAGGCCTCGGTCGGACAGCGCATACGTCACGACGAGGTCGATGTCCCAGGGGTATGCCGGCTGGCGCCGGAGCTCGTGACGGAGGACGACCGCGTCCGTTGTCTTGAGGTCGGGCGCCCAGGACTTCCATCGGACCAATCCGTGTATCGCATTGCCCCGTTCCGGCTCGTCGAGGTCCGCGCGCCCGTCCTGCCCCATGAACGAGTACGTTCCGTCCTCGAGGCGATTCGGCCACGGCGCCAGCACCTGCCCGCGTCCCGCCGACGCCGCCTCGTCGACGTCGAACCCGTCGACGACGGGTGAATCGTCCAGGGTCAGCTCGCGCAGGGTGGCGCCGATCTCCGTGATGACCGCCGCGTGGCGCCGGTGACTGATCCGGTACTGAACGCCGGAGGGAGCGCGCGCCGTCGATGTGTGCATGGCGCTATGGGCGGTGGGGGAGCGTGACGTTCATCCGAGCTCGGCGATGCGCTCGGAAAGGATGAGCCGTCCGGCAGCTTCGAGCAGCGCGAGGTGGGAAAACGCCTGGGGGAAGTTCCCGAGGTGATGGCCCGTCTCCGTATCGAACTCCTCCGCGTACAGCCCGAGAGGCGATGCCACCCGCAGCAGTCGCTCCAGGAGGTCGCGGGCCTGTTGCTCCTCCCCGATGACGGCCAAGGCCGACACGAGCCAGAAGGAGCAGATCACGAAGGTGCCTTCCTTCCCCGAGAGCCCGTCATCCGTCTCGTCGGTCCGGTAGCGAAGGACGAAGCCCTCGGCGGTGAGATCTCGCGCGATGGCGAGCACCGTCGAGCGCAACACGTCATCGTCGGGTGGAAGGAAGCCGAAGACGGCCGCCAACAGCACGGAAGCGTCGAGCGATTCGCTGCCGTAGTACTGAGTGAGTACGCCCTGATCGTTCACGCC
>JBKOWM010000109.1:0-6540 GCA_046724395.1 Actinomycetota bacterium | reverse complement strand
GAGAGATCTCATCCAGATCGTCGCCGTCTAGCTTGAGTGAGGCTGCCTCTATCCAGCCGTCGAGCTGCCCGGGCGAACGCGCGCCGGCGATCGCACCCGTCGTGCCGCGCCACGCGAGCGTCCACGCGATCGCGACTGTGGACACCGATGTCCCGTGACGCTCGGCGATCGGGCGGACGGCGTCTCGCAGCGCGATGTTCCGGGACAGCGCCGGCTCCGAGAAGTTGGCTGACCGCCGGCGCCAGTCGTCCTCGGCCATCGCGCGCACGCGCTCGTGCGAGAACCGATCGGTGAGGATACCGGACTGCATCGGGCTATAGGCGATCACGCCCGTCCGGTGCTGCACACACCACGGGATGACCGTTCTGCCGGCCTCACGGCGGATCAGCGAGAACGGCGGCTGCAACGACTCGACGTGACGGATTGCCTCGCACCGCTCGAGCAAGTCGATGCCGAAGTTGGAGACGCCGATCGCCCGAACCTTGCCCTCGTCGAGGAACCGCACCATCTCGGCCCATGAGTGCTCGATCGGCGTTGATCCGTCTTGTTCTGGCCAGTGGATCTGGTACAGGTCGATGCGCTCGATGCCGAGGCGCCGAAGCGAGGCCTCGAGCTCGCGGCGCATCGATTCCCGCCGCAGGATCGTCGTGGCGGGCTCGAATGGTCGTGACGGATCGGCCACCTGGCCGCACTTCGTGAACACGAAAGGCCGGTCACCTTCGGGGAGCCCGCGAATGGCGCGCCCCACCACCTCCTCGGAGTGTCCGAGCCCATAGATGGCGGCAGTGTCGACCCAGTTGATGCCTCGGTCGAACGCGGCTCGGAGCGTCGCGATCGATGCCTCGTCGTCCTGCGGCCCCCAGCCGAACGACCACCCCCCGCCGCCGATCGCCCATGCACCCAGGCCGAGGCGGGAGATGTTCAGCCCGCTCGTTCCGAGCGGGCGAAGCGGAAGGGTGGTCCTCACCGAGACTCCTCGTGGTTCGTAAGCCGGCCAGGGTCGCGCCGAACGCGCATCCTAGCTTCGGCGGGAGGCCGCCTCGCCACTCCCCGGTAAGCTCCGCGTCGTGCGCGTCCACCTCGACACGGATCTGGGGTCCGACACCGACGATCTGTGCGCGCTCGCGATGCTCCTCGGGTGGCCGGACGTCGAGGTCGTCGGCGTCACGACGGTCTCCGATCCGGGCGGGATCCGCGCGGGGATGACGCGATACGCACTGGGGCTTGTGGGCCGCAACGATATCCCCGTCGCTGCGGGCGGCGAGGGGTCGCTCGGCGGCTACTTCGTCCCGCTCGACTTCCCCGACGTGTGGCCCGAGCCGATCTCGCCGATGCCGTCGCCGCCCGGTGCCGCCCTCGACCTCCTCGAGGCGAGCGTCTCGGCCGGCGCGACCGTCGTCGCGATCGGCCCGTATACGAACCTGGCCATGTTCGAGGCCGCGCGGCCGGGCGCGCTCGAAGAGGTACCGCTCGTCGTGATGGGCGGCTGGGTCACGCCGTCGCGCGACGGTTTCCCACCGTGGACATGGGATCAGGACTTCAACGTCCAACAGGACGCGCTCGCGGCGAAGGTCGTATTCGAGCGATGTCGTCCGCTCGTCGCACAGGTTTCGGCCACGCTCGAGACGTTCCTGCGCGAGCGCGACCTGCCGGCGCTCGAGGCAGCCGGGCCACTCGGCGCGTTGATCTCGGAGCAGGCGCGCCGTCGCGGCGAGGAGTACGGGATGAAGCATCTCCCCGAGGAGCACCCGGCGCTTCCGGACGACCTGTTGAACTTCCAGTACGACCCGCTCGCGGCCGCCGTCGCGTGTGGGTGGGACGGCGCGCGGATCGACGAGTTGCCCATCCGTTCCGAGCTCGTCGGACGCAGGCTGCGTCTGTCCGTCGCCGACGGTCCGGACGGCATACCGACGCGGGTCGTGACCTCGGTGGACGGCGAGCGGCTGGCCCGCGACTGGGGCGCCGCGGTCGCCCGAGCCTCGCGCGGCCTAGATCGATCTCGTTAGTCGAGGTACTGCCAGGGCCGGCGCGGCTTGCGGCGCTTCGCCTGGGGCTTGTGGATGAACGCGCCGGCGGCCGCGAGCGCCACGGCGGCGAGGACCCCGAGGACGAGCAGCACCGCGCTTGACGGCGCGCACGTCGTCGCCCCGCCTTGGACGCAGCCGGTGCCACCGACGAAGCCGGCGACCGACACCAACCCGACGACGACCGAGGCGGTCCAGCACGCGGCGGCGGCGACGGCCCTCACTCCCCGACCCAACCTCACGACGCCCACAGCCGAGCCTCCCTCGCGTAGCCGCTCAACTCGACAGCAGCGCCACGCCGTACACGCCGAGGTTCGAGAGTCTCACGCGATGCCGGTCGCCGTCGGGGTGGAGCTCGGCGCGAAGGGTGCCGGCCGGGTCGAACGCGTGAACCGAGTCGAAGCGCGTCGGTAGCCGGACGGCCAGGGTGAGCGCCTCGAGCGACGGGACCCGGTCCGCGTCGGAGTCGTAGTCGTAGCGAATGACGTGAAGAGCGATCCCGGCATCGGTCTCGTGGAGCGCGAGGGCGGCGTCGGTCCGACCGTCGACGACCTCGACCTGCCGGCCGAGAGGCAGATGCTCGAGCCCGAACGCGAACGGCTCGGCGTGCGTCACGCCCTCCCGCTCCAGCAATGCGCCCGTCCGGTCCCCGATGTTCGTCCCCAGCGCGCCGGCGACGACCAGCTGGCCTCCATCCTCGACGAACGCGTCGAGCAGCTCCGCCTGCCGGCGCGTCAGCGTGTCGACGGCGGGGACGACGATCGTTCGGTAGCGCGCGAGGTCCGCGGTTTCGAGCGAGTCGGCGCGCAGCTCGCCGTCGGGGAAGAACAGGACGTCATACGGCTGCATCGCGGCCGCGAGCACGCGGCAGACCTGGTCGAACGCGATGACGTCGTCCTCGGGCAGCTGATTCACACGGTTATCCAGCGGCAGCTCGGTCGCCGCGCGCGCCATCGCATTGCTCTGGATGCCGTAGACGACGGCGAGCTCGGCCGCCGAGGGGTCGCTCCCGAAGAGCTGCTCGTGTTCCGCGAGGAACGTCTGGATCTCGAGCACGAGGTCGTGCGGCGCGTAGAAGGCGTCCTCCACGACGCTCCCCATCCACGACCCGTACGGGACCGACATGTTGACGCCGAGCGCGGCTGCCTCGTACAGGGACTGCCGGAATCGGTCGAACCCGCGTCCGTGCTTGAGCATCTCGACCATCTCCGGCACGACGCCGCCGTACGGGTTCTCGACCACGACGACGGACCTGCCGCGGCCGAAGCCGGCCGCGTAGCGGTACCACTCGGGCTGCCGCCAGAGCGTATTTCGCATCTCCGTCGTGACGACGTCGACGTGCGGCACCATCGGGTAGTAGTGCTCGAACAGGTTGAAGAAGTTCCCGGACACCAGCACGTCCCGACCCACGCTCCTGCCGTACTCGCGCGCGTAGGCGGCGAGTTCGGCGAAGTACCGCGCGATGTTCCGCTGCTGCCACCTGACATAGTCGAAGAAGAGCGGCGTTGTCGCGCGGTTCGCGACGAAGTCGTAACCGCGTTCGCGAAGCCACTCACCGTAATGGAACGAGGAGAGGTCCTCGCCCGCGATGTCCGTCGGCCGTTCGTCCGCGGGCATCGATCGCAGATGCTCACGGAAGCCGCTCACGCATGTACGACAGAAGCACCCGCCGTACTGAAGGGACGTGAGCGGCACCTCCGTCTCGTCGAACTGCACGCCGTGCGCACCGGCGTCGACCTGTATCCGGACGATCGCCTTGAGGTACTCGCGCCAGACCGGATTGTTCCGGTCCATCATGTAGTTGTAGTGCTCCCGATCGGGGCACTCCACCCACAAAGCACGACACGGCTCACCGGTGATCTTGCGCTGCGCGCACTCCTCGAGAATGTCTTCGACCGGCTCGCCCCATGCATTCGTCATCGCGGTGTCGAAGTACCGCTCGCGGGGCTTCCAGAGCTTCGGGTAGCGGTTCTGCCAGAACTCACGCATCCCGAGCCAGTCGCGCGCTGCACCGGCGCCGCGGACCTCGTTCCACGCCAGCACCTCGCTCTCGTCCTCGTTGAGCTCGACCGGGTACTCCCAGGCGTGCTCGAAGACGATTCCGAAGACCTTGATCCCGCGCTTGCCGCACTCCTGGATGAACTCGGCGTCGTTGAGGTGTCCGTAGATCCGGTAGCGAGGCTGGACAGGTGCGAAGGCTTCCTCCTCGAGATACGGGAGCGAGACGACGCCGCCGCCGAGCGCCGACCACACCAGCATCGTGGCTCGGTACGCCCCGAGGTCCTCGACCATCCTCAGGCGCCGCGGCGGCAGGCTCGGATGGTAGTTGTGCTGTCGCGGGTACCAGCCGTCGAAGTACACCCCACGCTCCATCGATCCTCCCTCGTCGACCTCTAGACTTCGGGTCCGGTGTCCTCCCCTACCCCGGAGGTGGCGTGACCTCGAACGTCATCGTCGTCGGGTCCGCCAACGTCGATCTGTTCATGCGCGTGCCGCGCCTGCCGAGCGCCGGTGAGACGGTGATCGGCGCGACGTTCTCTCGCGCGCCGGGGGGAAAGGGCGCGAACCAGGCGGCGGCCGCCGCGACGCTCGGAGCCCGAGCGTGGTTCGTTGGCAAGGTCGGCGATGACGATCTCGGCGCGTGGACGCGCGCGGATCTCGAGCGGGCCGGGGTCGACTGCTCCGAGCTGGGGACGTCGGCGCTGTCGACGGGTGTCGCGCAGATCTGGGTGGACGAGACCGGCGAGAACGTCATCACCGTCGCGTCCGGAGCAAACGCCGACCTCGACGGGACGTTCGTGCGGGATGCGGTCGGCCGGATCGACGCCGAGCGGGCTGTCGTCCTCGCGAACCTCGAGATTCCGGACGGTGGCGTCATGGCGGCCGCGCAGGGCGCGTCCGAGCGCGGCTGGCCGTTCGTTCTGAACCCGGCGCCGGCGCGTCCGCTCGCGGCTTCGCTGCTCGCACGCACGACGGTCCTTACGCCAAACCGTGCGGAGGCGCTCGCACTCGCTGCGGACATCGAACGGCTGCTCGCCTCCGGCGTCGACACCATCGTCGTCACACTCGGCGCCGAGGGCGCCGACGTGCACCGCGCCGGCCGAGACGTTCACCATCAGCCCGCGTTCGCAATCGACGTGCGCGACACGACGGGCGCCGGAGACGCGTTCAGCGCGACGCTGGCTTGGGCCATCGGCGACGGACGGGATCTTGCAGACGCGGTTCGCTTGGCGGCGGGCGCCGGCGCGCTTGCCTCGCGCGCGGTCGGCGCAAGGACGAGTCTCGCAACGCGCGAGGAGCTCGAGGCGTTCGTCACCCGATGATCTCGTTTCCCACGGCGCCGCCATGAAGCGCGGGGTACAACTCGCGGAACCGCTCGAACGCGGCGTCGAGGCGGCGCTCCACGACGGCTCGGGGTCGATCGTGCCGCGGGTCCTCGCCAGCGACGCCGCCTCGGCGACACTGGAGAAACGCCCGGCCGCCACGCCGCCGAGCAACGCCGCGCCGAGGGCGGCGCTTGCGTCGAGCCGCGTCGGCCTGACGGGGACGCCGAGCGCCGACGCCAGAATCCGCAGCCACAACTCGCTTCGTGAGCCGCCTCCCGAGACCCCAACGTCCGTCGGCGCCACCCCCGTCGAGCGGATCAGCTCCCATCCCTCGCCCAACCCGAAGGCGACGCCCTCGAGGACGGCGCGGACGAGTGCACCGACGTCGTGGCGGATCGTCAGCCGGACGAAGGCGCCCCGGGCATCGGGGTCGGCGTGCGGCGTCCGCTCGCCAGTGAGGTACGGAAGGAACGTCAGGCCATCGCCGCCGGGCGGCCACATCGACGCGCGCTCGCTGAGCACAGCGAAGGATTCGCCGGGTGCGACCACGTCGCGGAGCCATCGAAGGGATGCCCCGGCCGACAGCATCACACCCATCGCGTGCCAGGTCGACGGCGCCCGTGACAGAACGTGTGCACGCGCGCAACGGATCGGGCGCATACGACGGCAGCGGCGCGAACACGACGCCAGAGGTGCCGATGACGATGGATACGCTTCCCGGCCGGATGACACCGACGCCGACCGCGCCCGCGCCCGATCGCCCGCGCCCGCGCCCGCGGCCACGATGGCGCCCTCGGCCGTCGTCCCAGTCGCCATCGGCGATTCGGCGAGGCTCGGGAGCCACGCCGTGTCGATGCCGAGGTCGTGGACGAGGGTCTCGCTCCAACGCCGATGCCCGACGTCGAGGAGGAGCGTGCCCGAGGCATCGGCGACATCGGTCGCGCGCTCGCCGGTGAGCCGCAGCCGGAGGAGATCCTTCGGCAGCATGATCGAGCGCGTCCGGGCGAACGCGTCGGGCTCGTGCTCTCGCAGCCACACGATCTTCGGCGCCGTGAACCCGGTAAGGGCGCGGTTGCCGGTCAGCGAGATCAGGCGATCCAGGCCGATGAGCTCCTCGACCTCACGGTATTGCTCCGCCGACCGCTGGTCGTTCCACAGGATCGCCGGACGAACGACCCGGTCGGACTCGT
>JBKOWM010000085.1:0-18274 GCA_046724395.1 Actinomycetota bacterium | reverse complement strand
GAGCCACCCTGGACGACGCCGCCGGACACGAGATCGGTCCACGCGGCGCGGAGGATCCCGATCGCATCGAAGCCCGGGTTCGAGTAGAAGTTCCTGTCCTCGGTGGCGATCACCGCGTTGCGGACGGACCGAGGCATCTTGCGGAACGGAATGATCGTCCTGTCGACGGACGCGTGCAGCGTGCCGATGAGCCTGCCGTCCGACGCATAGATGTACGTCGTCTGCAGCGGAGGCGGCGTCTCCGGCAGCTTCAGGTGAGCGTAGACGTATAGGAGCGTCGCGAAGACGAGAACGGCGCCGAGTACTGGCACGGTGACGAACACCCACCAGTACCGGCGAAAGAAGCCGCGCTGCTCCTGCTCCTGTCCCGGCCCCTGAGAGGCGCGACCGGACCCCTTGTCGGGTTGATCCTTGGGGCCCTTACGAGATGCGGTGTCGACCGCCAAAGCCAGGCGATTCTACCCAGAGGTCACTACGGATACGCGGGATCGACGCGCGTCGTGCGTATGGAGTTCCGGTTGCCGTGCTTGCGATCCGAGAGACTGCCGGCTGCGTCAGCCGGCGAAGCGAGCCACGAAGGCTTCGGTCAGATGGTTCCACTGGCACGCCGTGCAGACCTCGACGACGTAGCACCACGACCCCGGGCGATCGGCGGCCATCGCCAGGCCCTTGTCGAGCGCCCACACGCGTCCGTTGTCCTCCCGCAGCCCGTCCCCGTAGACGTACGCGAGCAGGACGAGCTTCTCCTTGGCGCACACGGGGCAGTCTCGGCGTGTCGGCTCCCCCACGTGCTTTGCCGCCCGGATGAGCTCGGGATGCGCGTCGCAGATGTCGGCGCGGGACTTCAGCCCGATCCGAGCTTCGCGGATAAGGGCGCGCTTGGCCAGCGTGTAGTCCACCGTAGCCAGGAGCGCGCGGCGCCCGCGCGGTACCGCTCTCAGCGATCTCGATCTCGTCCGTCCCGCCATGTTCGGGCATGGTACACCGATGCCCCGACCCCGGTGACCCCGTCGAAAGGACCATCGGGAGCCGCCCTCCGGAGGGGGGAGTCTTCCGCCGCGGCCCGCGCAACGATCGGCTGAGGCACGTTCACGACGGCCCGCGCGGACGCATCCACGACGCGATCGTCGCGGAAGAGGAGTAGCCTCCCCACGCTCACCCGCGCCGTCACGACGGCCTCCAACGTCGCCGGGTCGCACTTGCACGACACGATCGAGGATCCGTTCCGGGCCGCGTACTCCGCCGCGACCTCGCCGGGCGGCCGGCCCATCGGAACCGCCATCTCCTGGGCGGCGGCGAGCGCTGCGGCGTCGGCGGCATCCTGTGCCCGGGCGGCGGCGGCCACCGCGGCGGCCGCGTCGGCCACGCCCATGCCGGCGACGGTCACGACACCGAGCAGCGCGACGACGACCACCGTGACCGAGCCGCGCTCGCCCCGCGGAGGACCGATCATCCGAACTCCTGACGCATCGTGACCTCGGCCGAGAGGTCGACGGACGAGGGCACCAGCCAGCCCGCGAACGGCACCGCGACGGGCGCGGCGTACGCCACTCGGACCGTGACGGGCTGGCCGCCCGCGGCCGGACGTCGGACGTCGATCGAGATCTCCGTCGCCGGGAGCGGGCCGGCGGCCCGCAAGACGACCGCGCGAACGGCGTCGTCGGCGGGCTCGACCGCCGCCGTCCGTGCCCCCGCGCGAGCGGCGTGCTCGAGGAGCAGCCGGTCGCGGCCGATGACCGCGACCTGTACGAGAGCGAGCGCGACGAGGAGCAGTAGCGGCATGACGAGCGCGAACTCGACGACCGCCGAGCCGCGCTCGTCGACGCGCGTCACTGGGCGCTTCCCGCCACCTGATCGATGATGTCGTCAAAGAATGCGGGCAGCTTCCCCGACGACCGGGCCCACGCGATGAGGACGACGGCGATGGCCGCGGCGGCCAGAATCACGAGGGCGTACTCGGCCGTGGTCTGCGCGGCCTCCTGGATCAGCCGCGTGCGAGCGCCCACGTACCAACGCACGTAGCAGCGAATGAACAACGGTTCCACCTCCTGTTCGGTTACCAGATCGAGCCCAGGGTCGCGACGAGGACCGGCACGACCGTGAGGAGGAGGAACGCGGGGAGGACGAGGAACACGAGCGGGAACAGCATCTGGACGGGCGCCTTGCGCGCCCGTTCGCTCGCGGCCGACCGCCGCGCCGCGCGAATCTCGTCGGCGAGGATCACGAACGGCTCTGTCGTGGCGGCGCCGATGGATTCGGTTCGAACGAGCAGCGCGATCGTCCGTCGAAGGTCGGTGATGGGGACGCCGTCGGCGAGACGGACGAGCCGGTCGCGCCAACGTGCGCCCAGATCGATGTCGATGAGCGCCGCGGACAGCACGTCCGCCAGTGGACCGTCGATCGCGCCGACAGCCCGCCGGAGCGCGGCTTGCGGTGCGAGCCCGGCGAACGACGCGAGCGAGAGCACATCCACGAGTAGCGGGACGTCTCGGTCGATCGCGCGTCGCCGGCGTCGTGCCGCGCGAGCGAAGACGAAAACGGGAGCGCGCAAGACCGCGCCTGCTACCAAAGGCGCAAGGGCGATGGCCGAGTCGCCGACGGCGATGCAGGCGACGGCGGACGCGGCGGCGATTAGGACGACAGTCCCGGCTACCCGCTCCGATGAGATCGGCCGGTCGGCGGCGTCAAGAAGCGGTTGGAGCCGATCCCGCCCGACGAGGGATCTCACGAGCGGCGCGGCGCCTACTTCGTCGAGCCAGCGACGCCGCCGCGGCGAAGGCACTGCTTCGAAGCCCGCGAGCAGCGACGCGTCGCGAAGCATCACTGCACCGACCGACGCGACCACGGCGCCGGCCGTGAGGGCCGAAGCGACGAAGACCAGCTTCATACGTCCACGCGGAGAAGCCGGCGAATCCACAGGAACGCGACCGCCTGCATCGTCAGGCCTGCGGCGATGGCGGCGACGCCGGTGCTGGACGCGAGCGCGCGGTCCACCTCGGCACGCGCGGTGACGGACAGGAAGAGGAAGAAGCCGATCGGAAGGAAGCCGAGGATCGCGCCGCTGAGACGGGCCTGCACCGTCAGAGAATGAACCTCTCGCGCCGATGCCCGCCGTTCGCGTAGCGTCCGCGCCACTCGATCGAGCACCCCGGCAGCATCGCCTCCGGAGCGCTGGTGCAGACCGAGGACGGCGGCGACGAGTCGCCCCTCGGAACCGGGAACGAAGCCGGCCAGCTCGGCCACTGCGCGCTCGACGGGGACGCCGAGCGAGACGCGATCCACCAAGGCGACGAGTCGTGGACCGAGTGGCGGCGAGACCGTCGACGCTGCCTCGTCGAGAGCACCGACCATCGAGCGGCCGGCCCGGATAGCCGCCGCGATCGCCATGACAGCCTCTGCCAGACCATCCTCGAGGGCCGCGGCCTCGTTGGCGGCGCGCTGGCGTGCGCGAACGGATGGGACGAGCGCGGAGGCGATCGTTCCCGCCGCGGCAAGGAACGGTCCGCCCACGACGAACCCGACCGCGCAGCCGCCGATCGCGAACGCGAAAGTCAGCCAGCGCCGCGACGTCGGCGCGCGCGATGCGGAGGAGTACCGGCCGGCGTCCGTGCCGGGAAGCAAGGCGATCACCGCATCCCGGCGGACAGCGGCGATCGCGACGGCGAGGATGCACGGACAGGCGAACGCCGCCATCGCGGCGATGGTGGCGTTCGTCACGCGCGATCCTCACCGCGCGCGAACAACGCGGACGGCAGCGTCTCTCCGCGCTCGCGGAGCGCATCACGAAGGGTCGGTAGCTCGCCGGTGCACGAGAGCTCGCCGGTTCGGCCGCCGCGAGTGCGGAATTTGAAGATCGTCTGGATGGTGTGTTCACCCTTTTGCAGGTCGTCGACGGCGGCGACCTGCGAGACGACGCGGCGTCCGTCGGCAAGACGAGCCATGTGGACGACGACATCGATCGCCGAGGCGACCTGCGCCCGGACGTGCTCGACGGGAAGGTCGACGTCCGACATGAGGGCCATCGTTTCGAGCCGCCACAACAGATGCAGCGCCGAGTTGGCGTGCGCGGTCGACAGCGACCCGTCGTGGCCCGTGTTCATCGCTTGCAGCATGTCGAGCGCCTCGCCGCCGCGAACTTCGCCGACCACGATCCTGTCTGGTCGCATCCGCAGGGCGTTGCGCACGAGATCGCGCACGGTCACCTCGCCCCGACCCTCCACGTTCGCCGGACGCGACTCGAGGCCGAGGACGTGTGGATTGGCCAGACGAAGCTCCGCGGCGTCCTCGATGGTGACGATTCGCTCTTCGGGCGAGATGAATGTCGAGAGAACGCCGAGCAGCGTGGTCTTGCCCGAGCTCGTCGCCCCCGACACGACGATGTTCGCCCGTCCGCGAACGCAGGCGGCGAGGAACGCCAGCGCTCGGGGCCCGAGTGTGCCGACGCGGACAAGTCGCTCCGGCACGAACGCCATCGGCGCGAACTTTCGGACGTTCAGCGCCGGACCGCAGAGCGAAAGGGGCGGGAGGATCGCGTGCACCCGGCTGCCGTCCGACAGTCGAGCATCCACCCATGGTGATGACTCATCGACCCGAAGGCCAAGCGGGGCCACGATGCGTTCGATCACGTGAAGGACCGCCTCCTCCCCCTCAAACAGACGGCCCCTCACCCTCTCGATCCGCCCCTTCCGCTCCACGAATACGTCGTCCGGCCCGTTGACCATGACTTCGGTCACGTCTGGGTCCTTGAGCAGATGCTCGATGGGCCCGAGGCCGACGACGGCATCCGAAATCTCGTTGACGACCCTGGCGATGGACGCTTGAGGCAGGATGTGCCCGTCCTCGCGCAGGATGGCGAGCGCCTCCTCGCGGACACGGAGCCGGCGCTCGGCGCCCGAAACCTGACGCAGGCCCTGGACGTCGACGCGGCCGAGCAGCCGCTGATGCAGCTGACGACGGGCGCCGGCGGTGTGCGTCCTCACGCCGCCGGCTCCAGCGGTGCCGCGGCGATCCGATCGACGGCGCGCCCGACGCGACCGCGCGGCGGCAGCAGCGCGCCGCGGTCCTGTGCGGCGCGGACGCGAGGAGACGCAGGGACGACGCCCAGCGCGGGACGACCGAACACGCGCGGCACGTCGGCGACGCAGATCTCCGCTCGCGCGGCTCGGTTCACCACGAACCGGCACCGTTCCTCGACGTCGAAGGCCGCGATCGTCCGCTTCGCGGCACGAAACGCCGCAACGTCGAGGGTGAGTACGACGACGACCTCGTCGGCGCGTGCGACGATCGTCCTTGCGACCGGCGACATCGTCCTCGGCACGTGGACGACGACTATGTCGCTCGACCGGGTCGTGGCGTCGACGACGGCCACGACGTCGTCCGCGTCCGGTTCGGTGACGTTCGGTCCCGTCGATCCGGGGATCACCCGAAACCCTGCCGGGTGGGTCCACGGGCGGCGCTCCATCGACACCACGCCGTCGTCACCGAGAAGATCGACGAGCGTCGGCACCGGCTCGTCCACGGGGATGCCGAGCGCAGGAAAGACGTCGTCGAAGAGGACGTCGAGATCCATCAGAACGCAGTCGCGGCCGCGTCGGGTGAACGCCGCCGCGAGGTGCGTCGCCAGGAATGTGGTCCCGGCACCGCCGCGCGAGCCCACGACGGCGATGACGCGGCCGCGTTCGCCGTTCTCGACCGTGCTGGCCGTCCTACGCGATGCAGCGACGAGCTCGTCGCGCTCATGCGGCCACAGATAGAACCCGCGCGCTCCGGCCCGGAGCGCCGTTCGGAGCGAGCCGACGGACTCGCGGGTGTCGACCGCGAGAATGGCGCGCCCGTCGGGCGCCCCGCGACGAAGCAGCGACGGCGAGGCGACGACGGCATCCGGATCGAGTTGGCGTACGGCCTCCGCGAGCTGGCGTTCGTCGACGGCTGTCGCGACAACGTGTGCACCGCCCGCGCGGTCGAGGAAGTGCATGACCTCCTCCGCGACATCGTGCTCGTCGACGGCGAGGACCAAACGCGCGACGTTCTCCATCACCCAGCCCCCTAGCGCACAGACCACCGCGGGGAAGGTGAGGGAGAGAGAGGGTTCGATGCCGACGGGGAAGCATCGACGATGCCGCTAACGCTACGCGAGCCTCGCGCTCGCGACCATCCCCATGGCGGCCGATTTCGGCGTGCGCCCTGACCGACGACGCCGTGCGCGGTCACCCGATCGGCCGCGGAGCGCCGGGCGATGCCTCAGTGATCGGGCGGCGGACCGTTCCCGTTCGCGTGATCCGGCGGGCCACCTCCGCCGCCCGGAGCGCCGCCTCCACCGGTGGCGTCGCCTCCGCCACCCGTCGTCGTGGGGGTGGTCGTCGCGGTGGTGGTCGTCGTGGTCGTCGTCGTCGGCGGCGGCGAGTACGAGGAGTCCGTGTAGCCGTAGCCGAACGGGATCGGCGGAGGCGGGAAGCCGAGCGGTGGCTCGTTCCGCATGGCGAACAACATGAAGTCGTGCCAGATCGGCGCCGCCAGGGTTCCGCCGAAGCCGGTGCCGTACCCCGGGACGTTCGGCATCGGAATCTCGGCGCGTGCGTAGCCAACCCATACCGCCGTCGCGAGCTGCGGAGTGTAGCCGACGAACCAGGCGTCCTGGTAGTTCTGCCCCGTACCCGTCTTCCCCGCCGCCGGCCGGCCGATGTTCGCCGCCGTTCCCGTCCCCATACTGATGACGTTCTCGAGCATGGCCGTCGCCTCATCCGCGACGGTCGTCGGGATCGCCCTACGGCACGAGGGTCGCGCTCGGAAGATCGTCTCACCCGTCGTGTCGACGACCCGCGTGATCGAGACCGGGTCGCAGTGGATGCCGCGGTTTGCGAGCGTCGCGTAGCCGGAGGCCATCTGCAACGGCGACACGGGGGAGGTGCCGAGCGTCAGCGGGCAGACCGGGACCATCGTGTTCGTGATGCCCATCTCGCGCGCGACCTCGGCGACGCGCTGAGGCCCCACCTCGTTGATGACCTGCGCGAACACCGTGTTGACCGAGTCGGCGGTCGCGAGCCACAAGGGGAACGAGCCGCCGCCCGGCTCCGCGTTCTGCAGCCTCCAATCCTCGCCGCCGCCGCAGCCCGGGATCGTCTTCGGCGAGTCTCCGTTGTACACCTTGTTCGGCGAGATCCCCTTCTCGAGCGCCGCGACGAGCGTATAGGCCTTGAAGGCGCTGCCGGCGGTGCGGCCGCCGCCGGGCGTCACCGCGAGGTTGTATTGGTTGTTCGGGCCGAACGGCTGGTTGCCCACCGCCATGGCCTCGATCCGGCCCGTAGTCGGATCGATCGCCACGAGCGAGGACTGCGGCATCCCGGGCCCGCCCATCCGCTGCTCGAGTGTCGTCTCGGCGCGCCGCTGCAGGTCGGGCTCCAGGCTCGTGTAGACGCGGACACCGCCCTGGAACAGCAGTCGCGCGCGCTGCTTCATCGTCGCGCCGAACGCCTCGTTCTGAAGGAACTGCGCGATGACGTACTGCGCCCAGTACGAGTCGGGTCGCGACAGCACGTCGTTCCGCATGCCATTCGATAGCTGTAGCGACGAGTGACGGGCGCGATCGTAATCGCGATCGGCGATCCAACCGAGGTCGCGCATTCGGTGCAGGACGTGGTTCCTGCGGTGTTTCGCGCGATTGGGGTGGGTCAGCGGATCATAGGTCTCGGGTGCCTTGATCAACGCGGCGAGCAGCGCCGACTGTCCCAGCGTTAGCTCGTCCGCGCGCCGCGCGAAATAGAACTCCGCCGCGGCGGCGACGCCGTAGGTACCGTTCCCCAGGTAGATCTCGTTCAGATACATCTCGAGGATTCGCTTCTTCGTGTACGTGTTCTCCAGGCGGATGGCGTCGGCGGCCTCGTGGAGCTTGCGAGAGAACGTCCGCTCGTCGCCCACCACCGTGTCCTTGACGAGCTGCTGCGCGATCGTGGAACCGCCCTCGACGATTCGGCCGGCGACCAGGTTCGTGATGGCGGCGCGCAGTACGGCGCTCGGGTCGATCGCGCCGTGCCGATAGAAGTCGTGGTCCTCCACCGCCAGGACGGCCCGCCGCGCGATCTTCGCGATCTTTCGCAGTGCGATCACGTGCCGGTTGTAGTCGAGGCTCACGCGCTGGAGCACCGACCCGTTGGCCGCGAGGATCGTCGACCGCTCCGCCATGGGTGGTATCCGAAGCGGCTTGTCGATCTTGCCGAGCAGACGTCGATCCACGGCGTCGGCGGAAACGCGCACCGTCATGATCACCGGAGCGAGCGCGAGCGCCACGAGGAGGGCGCCAACGATCACGACGAGCGCGATCGCGGCGGCCGCGGCGGGGTGTCGCTCGTCGGCGGGGAGCCACCGCATGCCGCCGAGCGGCGGCCGACTCTCGTCGGCGGACGGGACGAGTGCCGGACGAGGCGGTAGGTCGCGCTCGTCCGGCTCCCGGAGCAGTTGGGCCACGTTCTTTCTCCGCGATCGGGAACGCGGTTACTCGTACCCGGCCCGAGTGGGACACAAGCGCCCACCCGAGACGCGCACGAACGTTGAGACGGCGCCCGCGGCCCGCCGGTTCAACCCGCATCGAAGATCCTCGAACATGTCGGAGGCGGCGTCTACCCTCGGCTCGATGGGTGCGGTCATCGACCTCGATAGCTGGCGCAGGCGCCGCGGTCAGCGGGCGACCCCCATGCCGGCGCATCCACTTCGGCGGCTCGAGGCGGCCGTCGGCCGGATCGAGCGGCTGATGCGGACGGGCACCGGCCGGATCTCGGCCACGGTCGAGACCGAGCTCCTCGCGATCACCGCGGCCGTGGGCGGCGGTCGCGTGCGCGAGGCCGCCCGGAGGGCCGAGCGGCTGGCCGAGCGGCTCGACCACCCCTCCTCCAGTCTCGCGCGCTGATCCAGGAACCGCGGACCACAACGCGCGGTCCTAACTCTGGAACCTTCGCGAGAGGAGGGAGCCTCATCGCGCCCTCGTTCCGAAGCGCGCCGCCGCGCTCGAACGAGGATGCGTCGCGGGCCTACGCTTTGCGTGACCACCCGGAATGAGAGGGGCCAGGTGAAGGACCCCGACCCTCGAACGCTGTCGCTCGCCCGCGGCGGCGACCTCCTGGCGTTCGAGGAGCTCGTCCGTGATTACCAGGCTGACGTCTGGCGGTTCGCGTACCACTTCACGCGCGACCGGCAGATGGCCGAGGACATCACCCAGGAGGCGTTCCTGAGGGCGTTTCGATTCCTGCGAACGTTCCGTGGCGACTCGAAGTTCACGTCGTGGCTCTTCCGGATCGCCCGAAATTGCGCGATGGACGCCATCCGCCGTCGGAGCGGCGAGCAGACGCGCGAGCAAGCGCTTCCGATCGGGCCGCCCGATCCCGAAGCGCGCGCGGAGCTGCACGCCGCGCTGTCCGCGGTGTCGGCGGAGCACCGGGAGCCGTTCCTGCTCATCGAGGTGTTCGGCCTGTCGTACCGGGAGGCAGCCGACGTCCTGAACCTGCGCGTGGGCACGGTCAAGAGTCGAATGCATCGCGCACGCCACGCGATGATGGCCGCACTCGCCGTCGACGAGAGGTCGGAGGACGCCGGTGAACCATAGCGAGGCCAGGCGCGCGATCTCCGAGCGGATGGACGGCGAGCGGCTGTCGACGCGAGCGTCTGCCGCGCTCGACAACCACCTTTCGGCATGCGCCCGATGCCGGGCGTTCGAGTCTGGCGCTTGGCGCCTTCGCGAGGCGGCTCGGTTCGGCATCGCCGAGCCCGTCCCGGACCTCGTCGCGCCGATCATGACGGCCGTTCGTGACGAGGCCGCGGCACGACCCCCGTGGCGTGGGCGTCCGGGCCGGACGTCTGGCCGCGCTTGGTGGGGCGCGCTCGCGCCGGTGGCCGCGGCGCTCGTCGTCGGGCTGATCGCGGGAAGCCTCAGCGTCGGCGGTCCGTGGACATCGGGCCGAGGCGGCGTCATCGCCAGCGCCGGCGACGTGTCGGATGGCGTCGCCGCTGCGGCCCGGACGCTTCGGACGTACCAGGCCGCGTTCGACATTGCCCAGATCGATCCGTCGGAACGGCCGGCGCGCCGACGGCTGACGATGAACGTGTGGTTCCAGGCCCCCGAGCGATTCCGACTCGACGTCATCGACCGGACGCCCGGAGCGGGCACGAGGTTCGCGGCAAACAATCTCCAGCTGATCGTGAACGGCGACGCCTCGTACCAGGTGGCACCCTCCGCGTGCCCGATCGGCGTCTGTCCGCAGCACGAACAGGTCGTGCGCAACCGGCTGCCGTTCTCGTCCGCGACACCCGCCCCGACGGACCTGATCCTGCCTGTCGCGACGCTCGTCGACGCGCGCGAGATGGAGGTGGTCGGCCACGGCCGCGTCATGGGCCGCGATGCCGTCGAGGTCCGCCTCCCGTTCGAGCGCGCTCGTCCACTGTTCCCGTTTCTCGACATCGGGGGGACATGGCGCCCCTTCTACTCGCGGGACCGAGTCGACCTGTGGCTCGACGCGCGCAGTTGGTTCCCCTTGCGCTACGCGGTGTATCCGGCCGCGGGTCCGGCCCGGACCGAGTGGGAACTTCGGTTCGGCCTGCCCGACGAATCCCCCGACGAACCGATCTTCGAAGTGAAGGCGGTATCGATCGACGCGTCCGCTCCCGGGCCGTCGACCTTTCGGATCCCCCATGCCCGAACGTCTAGGGACGAAGGCGGCCGCGCCGCGACGATCGCCGAGGTCCGAAGCGTCGTGCCGTTCGACCCGATCGCGCCGGATCGAGTGGACGGGCTCGGGCTGTACCGGGTGGTCCTGCCAAAGAGCGAGCCGGACGACGCGCTGTTGACCTACGCCAGCGGACTCTCGTGGCTCAAGCTCGGCGAGACTCGTGCCTCCTCCGGCCGTGGGTTCTTCGATCCTGTCGGAGCGCATGCGCTCCGGCTGCAGCTCTCTGGCGTCGGAACCGCGTACTACCAGCCGGCGTCGGGCGCTCACGGCCGTCGTCTGGCCATTCACACCACCGACGGCGACCTCTACCTGGAAACCAATCTCTCGCGCGCGGACCTCATCGGAGCGGCCGCTTCGCTCCGGATCACCGCGACGCCCGTGCCGACGTCGTGGCTCACGACGTCCTCACGAATCGCCGAGGTCCGGCGCGTGAGCGTCGAGCAGGCAACGCGCGAGCTTCCCTTCGTGATCTTCCCGAGGGAGCTGCCCTCCGGGTACACGGCCGCCACGGCTGAAATCGTGACGGTCGACGGCCGGCCTTCGCTGACGATCTACTTCCGGACGGAGGGCGGAACCTCGGGTAGTGGCGTTCTCCGGTTGCACGAGGAGCCGGCACCGGGACTTCCGCCGGCCTCGGCGCCTCGGCAGTTCGCGCTCCTCGTTCGGGGCGCCGAGGGCCGATGGACTCCCGGGCGCGATCAGCTCGAGTGGGTCTCCGGGGGCATCTACTACTCGCTGGACGGGAAGGCGTTCGGGCTCGGCGAGCTGTTCCGGGTGGCGTCGTCGATGCCCCGCCCCGCCGGGCCGAGGCCCTCGCCATGAGGATCCGCCCGGGCCTTTCGATCGGTGGCAGCGTGGTCGTCGGCTTCGTCGTGGGCGCCACGTTGACGCTGTCGGTCCAGAGTGCCGGACGAACACCCGGACCGGCCGCCGGCCCGTCATCGCCGATCGACGTCGTCCCGCCCGTCGTCGAGCGCGAGCCGCCCGACACGTTCCTCGCGTGGACGCCCGGCGGCCTGCCGCCCGGATTTCGCCGGGCACTGGACGACGTGCCGCTCGTTCGGCGCGACGTCGTCGTCGCGTCGGACGTCGCGTGGCTCACGCGGTCGTCCTCGAGCTCGGGCGAGATCGTCGACGATCCGCCGCAGGGATTCTCGATCCCGCTCGAAGTCGCGGCGGTCGATCCACGCGAGTACGGCGCGTTCCTCCCGCCGGCCGACCGCTCTGTCCTTGCCGATCTCGCCGACGGCTACGGGGTCCTGGGCGAGAGCAGCGCCCGGCTCCGTGAGCTCGGTCCCGGCAGCGTGCTGCGGTTCGGCGACGTGGACGTCCGCATCACCGCGGTTCTGCCCGACGAACTCGTCGGTGCGAACGAGCTCCTGGTCTCGCGTTCGCGCGCCGACGCGTTGGGCGTCGCACACGACCGGTACGCGCTGATCCAGCCCCGAGGGTCGGCGACCGAGCGGACGATCCGGCGGGCGCTCGCATCGATCGTTCCCCCCGAACTGCCGGTGCAGGTTCGCGCCCCGGGCGAGACCCCGTACTTCCGTCAGGGGGATGCGGTACTGCCGCCCGTGCAGATCAAGCTCCTGTTCGGCGAATTCGCGGCGGCACCGGATCCGAACAGACCGGGGTACCTGCGGATCGACCCCGCATGGGAACAGACTCACATCGCCACCGAGCGCATGCCGATCCTCGGCGACGTCACCTGCAACGTCGCGCTCTTTCCGCAGCTCCGAGCCGCACTGCGCACACTCGTGCGCCGCGGGCTGCAGCACACGATCACAAGCTACTCGGGATGCTATGCGCGGCGGTTCGCGAACCGCGACCCGAGCCAGGCGATCTCACATCACACGTGGGGCATCGCCGTGGACGTCAACGTGCCACAGAACCCGTACGGCGCGACACCACATCAGGACCCGCGCCTCGTCCGCGTGTTCGAGCGCTCTGGGTTCATTTGGGGAGGACGGTTCGTCCGACCCGACGGCATGCATTTCGAATACCGACGAGCGCCGATGACCCGCTAAACGTGTGGGCGGCTGGGCGTCCGCGCGATCAGCCGTGGTGCGGCGCTCCGCTGCGGCCGAGCCGCGAGCGGAGCACGACCCAGCCGAATACCGCCGCAAGCGCGACGCCCGCGAAAGCGGCCGCAGCGACCTGCGTCCTCGGCTGCGTCGCGGCCGTCGCGATGCGGGTTCGCAGCCGAACTGGCCGCCGGAACTCGCGGATGTCCCAACCCCGCTGCTCCGCCTCGCGCCGCAGGTCGCGGTCGGGGTTCACCGCGACCGGGTGGCCCACGGCTGACAGCATGGGGAGGTCGCTGATGGAGTCGGAGTACGCGTACGACTCCTCGAGGTCGATGCCGACGCGGTCGGCGAGCGTCCGGATGGCGTCCGCCTTGGCGTCGCCGGCGCAGTAGAACGCGAGCTCGCCGGTGTATCGTCCGTCGACCACCTTGGCGCGAGTCGCGATCACGCCCGAGACGCCGAAGTGCCGCGCGAGCGGGCGGACGACCTCCTCCGGCGAGGACGAGACGATGTAGATGCGGCGGCGCTGCGACCGGTGGAGCTCCGTGAGATCGAGCGCCTCCTGGTACACGAACGGGTCGATGACATCGATGATGACGTCCTGTACCAGCTGCTCGACCTGCGAGCGCTCCCACCCCTTGGTTAGTGCGAGCATCCCGTCCTTCAGCCGTTCGAGCTTCTTCTCGTCCGCACCGACCAGGAGGTATACGAGCTGCGCGTAGGCGCCACGGAGCAGCGCGCCGCGTGAGACCATCCCCGCCCGGTACATCGGCCGCGTGAGCGCGAGCGAGCTAGACCTCGAGATGATGGTCTTGTCCAGATCGAAGAAGGCCGCCTCCACGCTGGAAATGGTAGAGGCGCGGAGAGACGCGGCCATCGCCCGATCGGCCGTCCCCAAGTACTGCAGGTGAGCGAGGACGAGGCCGTAACGGGACCTCCGGACCCGCCGCTGGAACGGCGTCGGTACGGGTCGCGATGTCTTCGGCACGAGAGCCGGCCGTCTCGGGCACGGCGGCGCTTATCCTCGATGCGGAGGCGTCAGGGCGCCTGGTGGGCCCCCCGGTCTTCAAAACCGGTGTGGGGGCGAGAGCTCCCAGGCGGGTTCGATTCCCGTCCGCCTCCGCGTGGAGAGAATGGGGAGTGATGGTGGAGCCCTTCCAGGGCTCCTCATCCTCTCTCCGATCGCGTTAGCAGTCGTGGCCGGCCGCGCGTCGCAACGGGTCCCAACCCTGTGACGTCCACACAAGCATCCGTGCGTCGGCGTGAAGGGCCGATCGGAACGCGGGTCCATCAACGTGCTTTCCTAACGCCTTGGATTCGGTGGCGAATCCGGACATCAGACGGTACGTGTCCGCTCCCACGAGGAGTTCTGCATGAAGTTCCTCCTCGTGCGTCGCGTCGGTCATAGACAATGATCCGGTTCACGCCGTCGGTCTGACAGTGAGTGCGCGCCCGAGCGACTCACGCCACATGCGTGAACGTCATATGCGTCACTCCGCTGGGGGAAGAGGCGGCCTCGACCTGATAGTCCTTCTCGAGACCCTCCAGCCCCTCCCACAGGCGCGCGCCTCGGCCGAGCAGGATCGGGACCACCACGACGTGCATGTGGTCCACAAGCCCCGCGGCGAGGAACTCGCGGATCACGGTGGCGCCTCCACCGATGCGCACATCCTGCCCGTCCGCAGCCTCCCGAGCGGTCTCGAGCGCCTCGGAGGGCGTCACGTCGAGGAAGTGGAACGTCGTGCCGCCCTCCATCTCAATCGACGGGCGCGGGTGATGCGTGAGGACGAAGACCGGTGTGTGGAACGGCGGGTCGGCACCCCACCAGCCCTTCCACTCCGGGTCCTCGTGCCATCCGGGGTAGCCGAACTTCGCGGCACCCATGATCTCGGCGCCGATCCCGGGGCCGTGCAGCCGCGCGAAGGCGTCATCAAGGCCGCGGGTGCCGCCGGGCTCGCCGACCATCTCGCGCCACCACCGGGTCGTGAACATCCATTCGTGCAGTCTTTCGCCGGCGTGGCCGAACGGTGCGTCGTGGCTCTGAGGTTCGCCGCTGCCGAAGCCGTCGACCGAGATCGAGAAGTTGTGGACGCGGACGAGTGACACGGCCGACCTCCTTCAGGAATCGGGGGTTCAAGTTCGCTGACCTTGCCTTGGGATGCCGACTCTCACTGACTGCGGCACCTGTGGTCACATCGTGGCGGTCGCATACTGCGGGCGGCCGGTGGGCCGGTAAACCTGGATCGTTACCCCCTTCGGGGTACCTTGCGAGTCGACCAGGTCAAGCGCTGTGTCTGGGCCGGTGTCGGGGAATAGCCGCGTGCCCTGCCCGACGACTACGGGGAACATAAACAGGTTCATCTCGTCGACAAGGTCGTTGTCGAGCAGCCACCGGAACAGAGCCCCGCTGCCGTGCACCTGCAGTTCGCGTCCCGGCTTGGCTTTCAGCTCGCCGACGGCCGCCGCGACGCCGCTCGAGAGGACGGTCGTGTTCGCCCAGCGCGGTTCCGTAAGCGCGGTCGATGCGACGTACTTGGGCAGCGTGTTCAACGCCGTCCAGATCGGGCTGTCGCCCGGGTCGGGCCACGTTCCCCAGGAGCCGGCGAAGATCTCGTACGTCCGCCGGCCGAACAGGAACGCGTCGGCGCGCTGGTAGATCTCGTCCATCACCTTCGAGGCTTCGTCGTCGAAGTGCGCCCATCCGCCGCGCTCGAATCGGCCGCGCTCATCCTCCTCCGGCCCGCCGGGCCCCTGCATCACTCCGTCAACCGAGACCTGCGCGGTGGTCGTCACTTTCATAGCGCGGTTCCCTTCTCGCTGGGTTTTGTCGTCGATCCGATTAGACCGGACCGCGGCGCCGATCTCACCGTTCGCAGCAGAGTCCGTCCGGCCGATCTCCGCGCCCGCCCGAACACGGCCAGCGTCGACGATCTCGTACTCCTAAACGTACCCGGCGTGCATAGCCAGGCACTGTCCCGTGTCAGGCGCCGCGGCTAGCGGAAGGTCTCCAGTCCCGCCTGCGACTCCCAGCGCTCCGAAGCCGCTGGCGGTGGCGGTGGCGCACATCATCGACGCCATCATCGAACGTAGTGGAAGAACCTCCTGATGTCCTCCACGAGCAGGTCGGGCGCCTCCATGGCCGGGAAGTGGCCGCCTCGCTCGAACTCCGACCAGTGCTCGATGTGCCCATCGCGGTTGAGGACGTACCGCATCATTTCGTCGATCGCGAACACGGCCATCCCGGTCGGCGCAGGGGACATCGCTCCCCAATCCCGCTCGGCGTGGGCCGCCTCGTAGATGAAGTCGGCAGCCGAGGCGCCCGTCTTCGTGAACCAGTAGATGTTGACGTTCGTCAGGAGGCGATCGCGATCGACGGCATCTTCGGGAAGGTCGGCCGACGGGTTGGTCCACTCCCTGAACTTTTCCACGATCCAGGCGAGCTGTGCGACCGGCGAATCGGTGAACCCGTACGAGATGGTCTGTGGCCGCGTGGACTGGATCTGCAGGTAGCCGCGGCCGTCGGCCTCCCATGCTCGAAGTTCCCCGAGTCGGCGCTTCTGCGCCTCGGTCATATTGTCGGACTCGTCGGGCAGCATCCCGCCGATGAGCGCGAGCGCGGTGGGATCGGTCGCGACGTGCGCCCCCACGACGCCGTCGGCGTCGTGGATCCCCAGGTCTCCGGACACGCCGGCTCCGATATCGCCACCGTGCGCGCCGTAGCGCTCGTACCCAAGGCGGCGCATCAGCTCAACCCACGCTTGGGCCGTTCGCGTCGCTTCCCATCCGGTGTCGGTGAGCGGACTCGAGAAGCCGAAGCCGGGCAGCGAGGGCGCCACCACCTCGAACGCGTCACCCGGGTCGCCCCCGTGGGCCCGGGGATCGGTGAGCGGCCCGATCACGTCGAGGAACTCCACTATCGAGCTCGGGTAGCCGTGGGTGAGGATCAGCGGGAGCGCGTTCGGCTCGAGCGAGCGGACGTGCAGGAAGTGGATCCGCTGTCCGTGGATCTCGGTCGTGAACTGCGGGAACTCGTTCAGCGCCTTCTCGTGCTTTCGCCAGTCGTATCCGGTTCGCCAGTACTCGGCCAGGCCCTCGAGGTAGTCGAGCGGCACACCCCGACTCCATCCGAGCCCCGACAGCTCGGCCGGCCACCGGGTGCGAGCCAGCCGGTCCCGGAGATCGTCGAGGTCCGCCTCGGGGATGTCGATCCGGAACGGACGGATCTCCTTATCCATGGCGAGCCTCCTCGTAGTTTTGAGCTTTCAGCCGAGTTTGGTGAAGAACGCCCGGACGTCACCGGCGAGCACATCGGGCGCCTGGTGCGCGGCGTAGTGCCCGCCGACGTCGTAGGTATTCCACTGCGCGATGTCCCTGTGGTCGCGCTCGGCGAGGCGGCGAATCGACTTGAAATCGTTCGCGAAGGCGGCCAGGCCGATCGAGACGGTGGTGGGCTCGGTTGGGCGCTCGGCCCTGGCGTCCTCATAGTAGAAGCGGATCGAGGAGCCGGCCGTCCGATACAGCCAGTGGATCGCGACGTTGGTCAGCACGAAGCCGTCGTCGAGGCCCTGCAGCAGCTGGCCCATCCAGCCGAGCAGCCCGGCCGGCGAGTCGGCGATGGCGTGGGCAATCGTCTGGGGTGATTGGGACTGGAGCTGGTTGAAGGCGCCCATGTTTTCCCAGAACCACTGCAGGTGCTGGAGGGCCGCGCGCTCGTCCTCGCTCAGTCCGTCGAGCTCGGACGGATCACCAGAGGGAAAGGAGAAGATCTGCGTGACGTGCACGCCGACGACGTGCTCGGGATCGACCCTGCCGACCTCGGGCGAGACAAACGAGCCAGCGTCGTTGCCGACCGCACCATAGTGGTCGTAGCCGAGGCGCCGCATCAGCTCGGCCCAGGCCCGGGCCGTCCGATAGCGATTCCACCCCCGCTCCTTGGTTGGGCCCGAGAAGCCGAACCCCGGGAGCGACGGGATAACGAGGTGGAAGTCCCGGGACAGGTCGTCGATCACGTCGAGATATTCGACGACGGTCCCGGGCCAGCCGTGCGTCAGTATCAGCGGCAGCGCAGCTTCGTCGGTGGAGCGGACGTGCATGAAATGGATGTTCTGCGCGTCGATCTCGGTCGTGAACTGCGGGTAGGCGTTGAGCCTCGCCTCCCATGCGCGCCAGTCGTACCCGTCCCGCCAGTACCCGACCATCCGGCGGACCCACTCGACGCTGACCCCGTAGTCGGAGCCGCTTCCGGGGATCTCGTCGGTGAACCGCGTCGAGGCAAGCCGAGCGCCCAGCTCGTCGAGCTCCGCCTGCGGAACGTCGACCCGGAAGCGCCGGATCTCCGCCGTCGATTCGATCGGTGTGCCGGTCATGAGGCTTCCCCTCCTTTCGTTGCGTGACGACGGTCGGTTCGATATGACAGACTATTGTCATGTCCAAAAACACCGTAGCCAGACGACAACATGCTGTCAAGCCAAACTCTCGGAGAAGGCCGGAACGGACGCAGGCAGGCGATGCGATGAGCGAGCTGGTGGTCCATGT
>JBKOWM010000158.1:0-7695 GCA_046724395.1 Actinomycetota bacterium | reverse complement strand
GCCAGGTCGAGGGGCGTCTCGTCGAAGTATCCGCCCTGATCCAGAAACGTCGGGTCGTCGATCGACTTGAAGTAGAAGTACTCGAGCTCCGGGCCGACGTAGAAGGTGTACCCGAGATCGGCCGCGCGCTTCAGTTGGCGCCTCAAGACGTTGCGGGGATCGCCGCCGAACGGCGACCCGTCGGGGTTGGATACGTCGCAGAACATCCGAGCGACCTGCGCCTCGGTCTTCCACGGGATCAGCTGGAATGTCGACGGGTCGGGAAAGGCGACCATGTCGGATTCCTGGATGCGACTGAACCCGTCGATCGACGAGCCGTCGAACCCCATCCCGTCCAGGAACGCGCCCTCGAGCTCCTGCGAGGTGATCGTGAAAGATTTCAGGAAGCCGAGAACGTCCGTGAACCACAGTCGGACGAACCGGATTCCTCGCTCCTCGATCGTCTTTAGGACGTACTCAGCCTCCGCGCTCAGCACCGAAATCGCCTCCACCGGTCCGCCGTGAGAACCGTAGCGCGGCATCGGTGTCGTCGAGTAACAGACGCGTTAAATCCCGGACTCCGAACGGGAACCGTCCAGGATTGGAAGACATCACAGTACATCTGCTGTAGCGCGTTCACGGCAAGGTGCAGGGCGACGGCCCGAGCGGCCTGCCCCGCGCAACGCATTCATGACGGCGCGCAGACGAGGCGCCACCGCGGTTTTCCACAGGGGACTCGACGAACTGCGCCAAAAGTTGGGTTTCCCCTTGCACGGCATTCCTGCGCGGTCTATAAGGGGGCGGACCTGCGTCCGTTACGGGGAAGGGACGGAGCGACCATGCGGAAACGGTTTGTTCTCACATGTCTGATGTCGGCTGTGATTTTGGTCGTTCAGGTGGGTGGCGCGTCGGCCCACGTCGCGACATACGACACATCGCTGTCGATCGATAAGTCCCCGAATCACGCCGTTCACCGGGGGGACCGCGTCCTGATCATGGGCAAGCTAAAGCCGAAGGCATGTCGAAAGCACAAGGTCATCCGCCTGATGAAGGTCGTGAAGGGACCGGACAAGCTTCTCGCCAAGGACCGTACGGACAGGGAAGGCGAGTACCTGTTCAAGCTGCGCGCCCGGCGCACCATGAAGGTCTACACGCGGTTCCGCGGCTCGGTGACGACCGGATACAACTACGGCACGTACTACGGGCACTCGCACACGTGCAACCCGAGCCGGTCGAAGAGCGTGAAGATCCGGGTCAGGCGGTAATCGGCACGGCATCGGGGAATCGTTCGACGTCCAGGGGGAGCTCGGTCCCTTGACGGCGGCGTCCTCGGTCACGTTGGAGCCGGCGCCGTCCGAGGATCTGCGAGAGGATAGAGCAGTCGGGCGCATCCGACTGCTGCTGAGGGGTGCGGTCCCACTCCTCATCGCGACCGCCGTTCTGAACGGGTCGAACTACCTGTTCCACATCGTCATCAGCCGCATGCTCGGGCCGCGCGACTACGGTGCGCTCGCCTCCCTTCTCGGCACGGTGCTCGTGATCTCTGTGCCGGCCGGCGTCGTCCAGACCGTCGTCGCGAAGCGTGTGTCGGTGGCGTCCTTTGGGGATCGACGGGCGCGCGACCGATTCGTGAGGACCGCGATGAAGGGCGTCGGTCGCGTCGCTCTGCTCGCTGTCGGCCTTGGTGTCGTGTTGAGCCCGTTGTTGGCCGGATTCCTCCGCGTGGACGTCGGCGCGGTCCTGCTGTTGGCGCCGTACGTGCTGTTGTCGCTTCTCGCGGCGGTCGCGTTCGGTGCCCTGCAGGGCGAGCTTCGATTCGTCTCGCTCTCGGCGGTCTCGGTTGCCGGAGTCGCGGTGAGAGTGCTGAGCGGGATTCTGCTCGTTCGGATGGGAGCGGGATCCACGGGTGCGATTGCGGCAACCGTGCTCGCTCAGCTCGCCGTCGTCGCCATCTCGATGCAATTGATCCACCTTCGGCGTGGCTGGTGGCGCGAGCGCGGGACGTTGGAGGGTTTGCGCGGCGAGCTCGGTCTGGCGACGTCGGCGCTCGCGACGTTCTGGCTCCTCGCCGAGATCGACATCGTCCTCGCGCGTCACTTCCTTTCGGCGACCGAGGGCGGCATCTACTCGGCCGCGGGGTTTCTGGCGCGATCGCTACTGTTTCTCCCCGGCGCGGTCTCGGTCGTTGCGCTTCCTCGGTTCGCGGCGGCGCACGCTGGTGGGAGCGACGTGCGCCGATGGCTCCATGCGGCTCTCCGGATCAACGCGTTCTTGCTCGTGCTCGCCTTTCCTGTATTGGTGCTCCTCCGACGCCTCGCCGTGGACGTGACGTACGGGCCGGGATTCGGGGCAGCCGCGGATCTCCTTCCGTTGCTCGCGGCCGGGATGATGCTGCTCGCCCTTATCAACGTCTTGGTCTACTTCCACATCGCCATCGGCTCGCACGCCGCGCGAATCGTCGCCGCTGGAGTCGTCCTGGAGGTCATCGGGGTGGCGCTCGCGCACGGGAGCACGTATCAGATCGGGACCGTGACGCTCGTTGTCGCCGCACTCGTGGCACTGACGCTCTACGTCGCCGCGGAGTGTGCTGTCCGGTGGGGGACCGGGCAGCTCGTCTCAGACGACGCCGTCGACGGGGTGCTGCGACGGTCACCCACGCTGGATCTCTCCATCGTCCTCCCGTGCCACAACGCCGAGCGGGGTCTGGCCGACGTCGTGCGGGCGCTGCTCCGCTGCAATGACGCGGTTGGGACGGAGATCATCATCGTCTCGGACGGGAGCACGGACGGTACGGCCGACGTCGCGCGCCGTTTCTCGTCGCCGAGGGTACGGGTCATCGAGTACCAGGCGCGTGCCGGGAAGGGACACGCGCTGAAGGAAGGCCTCCGCAGGGCGCAGGGGCGTTACGTCGCCTTCATGGACTCCGACGGAGACATCGATCCGGGGGCGATCGTGCCGTTCGTCGAGCTCATGCGCATGTTCGAGCCCGACGTGGTGCTGGGGTCGAAACGGCACCCTCTATCCCAGGTCGAATACCCGCCCGTGCGGAGGTCTCTGAGTTGGACCTATCACAAGCTGACGCGCGTGCTCTTCCGCGTGGATGTTCGGGACACGCAGACGGGCTTGAAGGTGATCCGCCGCGATGTGCTTGCCGAGGTCCTTCCACGGATGCTCGAGAAGCGGTACGCCTTCGACCTCGAGCTCCTCGTCGTGGCTCGCATGCTCGGATACACGCGCGTCTTCGAGGCGCCCGTCAAGATCGACTACCGGTTCGACAGCCAGGTCGATGTTCGGGCGGCGGGGCGGATCCTGTTGGACACGGCCGCGATCTTCTACCGCCGCTACATCCTTGGCACATACGGGCGATCGGCCCCGGGGAGGATGACGTCGGATCGAGCTCGCCGGCGCATCGCGATCGTCAATTGGCGAGACATCACGAACCCCGAAGCCGGCGGCGCCGAGGTCGTGACGCACGAGGTCGCAAGGCGATGGGTTCACCAGGGCCACGAGGTTCGGCTCCTGACGTCGATGTACGCAGGTGCTTCCCGCGTCGAGGTGCTAGACGGGGTTCGCATCGAACGATTCGGCCGCCTGCGCGCCGGGACGTTCCACCTCAAGGCGCTGCGAGCGATCGCTCGACTGCGCAACACGGACATCGTCGTCGACGAGATCAATACGGTCCCGTTCTTCACACCGATGTTTCGCCGCATGCCGTCGGTGGCTCTGATCCACCAGCTGGCTGCCAACGTCCTCGACGCCGAAGTCCCGCGCCCGGTCGCCGCGCTCGGCCGAAGGATCGAACCGGCCGTCATCCGCCTTTACCAGGACGTTCCGGTCGTCACGGTGTCACCGTCGACGGAACGCGACCTGCGGAAGATCGGTCTTCGGCACGTTTCGGCGATCCCGCTCGGGTGCGACGCGCCCCGCACGATCGTCGGGCCGAAAGAGAAGATCCCGACGTTTCTGTTCGTCGGCCGGCTCGCCGCGAATAAGCGCCCGGACCACGCCGTCGCGGCGTTTCGGGCGATCAGGGAGCGCGTGCCGGACGCGCGACTGTGGATCGTCGGCCGGGGCCCGCTCGAACGGCGCCTCGCGCGCGACCTCCCGGCGGGCGCGGAGATGCTCGGATTCCTCTCTCGCGACCAGATGTACGAGCGCATGGCTCGCGCCCATTGCCTGCTCGTCACGTCCGTCCGCGAGGGGTGGGGGCTGGTCGTCACCGAGGCCGCCGCCGTCGGGACGCCGGCCCTCGGCTATGACGTCCCCGGCATCCGGGACTCGATCGTCGACGGCGTGACGGGTCTGTTGACGCCCGACGGAGACCCGGCGCGGATGGGTCGGGCGGCGAGCGGCCTGGCATCGAGCGACGAGCGTCTGGCGGCGCTCGGCCGCGCCGGCAAGGAACGAGCCTCCCGCCACACGTGGGACCGCACGGCAGAGTCGCTCATGACGATCCTGGAGCGGGCGCTTTCCTCACGTGAGCCGGACGAAACCGTTCTCGACCTGCCCGACGGCGTGCTCGCCGTGGCCGATCACCGGCCTGTGCCGTAGGTCAGCATCGTGTGAGCGTTGGGAACGAATCCGCAGGGGAAGCGTCGTGAATCTCACGTTGAAGAATGCCGCTCACCCGTTCAGGGCTGCGTCCGCGCTCGTGCTCATGTTCCGGACGATCGACAATCCCGGGGCGTTTCTGTCGGATGTCTTGGGTCTGTCGCGCGGCGATGTGACCTATCTCATCAAAGATGGCTCCATACGAGTTCACGCGCGTGCAGGAACACCGGACTTCTACGAGATCCTGGTTGTGTTGGGCGGAAGGGAGTACGACCTCGCTCTCGTGACGCTGCGCACCGCGAATCGCCCCGTCATCGTGGACGTTGGGGCGCACATCGGAACGTTCACGTTGCTTGCCTTGGATCACTTTCGTGACTTGACACCGACAGTCGTGGCCGTCGAACCTGCCCTCGACAACCACGAGTATCTGCTCCGTAACCTGGAGGCAAACACCGTCTTGACGCGTAAGGCATCCATTCACATCGTTCAGGCTGCTCTGGGACCCACAGATGGGTTCGCATCGCTCGACCGAAACGTCCCAGCGGACTCATACCGCTTGGCCTTGGATGCGGACATCGATGGCCAAGGAGCGCAGAAGTGTGAGGTCGTATCGACGACGACGCTCTGCTCGCGATTCGGACTTCGGCACGTCGACATCCTGAAGCTCGATATCGAGGGTTCGGAGCACGACGTGTTTCGAAACGCAGAGACGCTGGGGTTCGTCGAAGCGAACGTGGATCACATCTTCATGGAAGTGCATGATGTCGCACCCGAGCGCGGAAGCCGAACGCTGATGCCGATTCTCGATCGCTCGTTTGAGACGATCTCGCAGCATGACCGCGTGGTCGTACTGCGAAACCGCCGGCTCGAGGCGGGTTGAGATGTTGTCAGACGGTCGACCTGACATGCGTAACGACGCCGTTGTTCACGCGGCGATGACGGTAACCGCCATCGTTACTACTCGAAATTCCGAACGCACGCTGGCCCGGTGCCTCGACTCGATTACGCGACAGACGGTGCCATGCGAGGTCATTGTCGTCGACAACTTCAGCACGGACCTCACCCAGGCGCTGGCACAGCGCTTCCGCTTGCATTTCATCGCTGCGGGTGGGGAGCGATCGAGGCAGCGAAACGTTGGCGCTCGTGCCGCTTCCGGGATGTACCTGCTGTTCCTCGATGCTGACATGCGCGCCGCGCCAACGTTGGTCGAAGACTGTCTGGCCGTGACCCGGCGATCTCGTGCGAATGTCCTGATCATCCCCCAGGCCGCCGACGGTTATGGGTTTCTTGCTCGCAGTCGCGCGCTCGAGAAAGCGTGCTATGTGGGTGACCCGGATCGGGAAGCTCCTCGCTTCTTCCGACGAGACGTGTTCGAAAGACTTCAGGGTTACGACGAGGGGCTGGTCGCCGGGGAGGATTGGGATATTGCGCTACGCCTCATGAGGCTCGGCGAGCCGGTCGACCGAGCAAGGGATGAGCTCGTCGAGATGTATGACCGCATCAGCCTCATTCAGCTCTTTCAGAAGTTCCGGTACTACTCGCCATACCTCGCGCAGTTTCGACGTAAGCATCCCGTGGCCGCGACGCGACAGATGAGTCCGGCGCGGCCGTCGCTTGTGCGGCACTGGAGGGACCTGTTCAGACATCCGATCCTCAGCCTCGGAATCGGGTTGATGAAGACCACAGAGGTCACCGGTATGGCCATCGGCTCGATCGCTCCGAGGCGGAGTCTCATCGGGTCGCCTGGTCGAGTTCGGCACGTTGGCGCCGACCGGCAGTGGCGTTCGTGACGGCGAACTCTGATCGAGGCAGCGGAGTCGTCAATACCGAGACGGCCTCTGATCGCTCGACGGGAGACGCATTCAGCTCACCGATCGTGGTGGTCGGCGATCTCGATCACCAGCAACGTGGCGAGGCAGCAGGCGAAACGACTCGCGTACGGTACCGCGTTCTCGCCTATCTCGTCCCCGTTGTCTTGTCCCTGCTTGTCGTTCAGACGTGGTTCCGTCCCGGTACCGTCATCGCGCAGGGCGACCTTACGCCTCCGCTACGCACGTCGACGCAATCGATCTCAGCGTGGAACTACTCGGGCGGGCAGGGGGCGCCGTCCTACACGATCGGGCAGCTGCCGACTAGCTTGGGTGTTGGGATCGCGGCCGCTGTGGGCATCGGCCCCGAGACGTTTCAACGGCTATGGATCTCGCTCTTGTTCGCCGGTGTCGCTGCCAGCGTCGTCTATTACGCGTTTGGGTTGTTCGAGCACCCGGTCGCCGCCGGTGCCTCCGGCGTCTTCGCCACGCTGAACGTATACAGATTGACTACGGGTGCCGATCCTGTTCCCCTTGCGGCGGTCTGCTCGGCGGCCGTTCTTGGCGGTCAAATCCTCAGGATCCGTCCTGGAAGATCCCAGCTGGCACGCGTTGGGAGCTTTGGCCTCTGGTCGATGACGACTGGGTATCTCGTCGTCAACCCACCACAGCTCCTCCTCGTGGCCGCTTGGGTCCTCGTTTCCGTGACATTGGGCGCCCTGCTTTGGCATCGCGAGTACGTCGTGGCTGTCGCCCGATTCTTCGCGCGAGCCGTTCCTCTTGTGATCTTGCTGAATCTGTGGTGGGTGGTACCCGTTCTGGTCACGCTCACCGATGAGAGTTTCGCTGCGCGGTTCGCGGCCGGCGATCCATCTGCGTGGCGATGGACGCAGGTTCGGGCGACGCTTCTCAACGCGTTCGGCCTCAATACGACGTGGGCGTGGACACACGCAGCTTATTTCCCATATCGCGCCGCAATCGATGCCGTCCTTTCGGGATTGCTTCGATTCGCCCTTCCGGCCCTTGGCGTCATTGGGCTGATTCGCGTCGCCCAACTCCGTCCAAGGATCGGCGCGACTCTCGGCGTCGTATGGGCGGTCACTCTCTGGATAGCGAAGGGCTACCATCCGCCGCTCGCCGGGACGAATGCGTGGCTCTACCTCCATCTTCCCGGCTATTGGTTGCTTCGCGACCCCGCAAAGGTGCTCGGGCTGACGTCGATCGTCGTTGCTCTTCTCGGCGGTTTTGCCGTCGAGGATGCCTGGCGTCAGCGTGGGCGCGGTGTCGCTCGGCTCCTCTACTCGGTGTGCGCGGTCGGTCTCGTGGCCGGTTCCCTGTTCTACGTTCGACCGTTGCT
>JBKOWM010000156.1:0-10909 GCA_046724395.1 Actinomycetota bacterium | reverse complement strand
ACGGCGGCGCATCGATCGGCAAACCGTTCACCGCGGAGGACAGCAGGAAGCTGCCGCCGAACACCTTCTCGTACAGGAACAGCAGCACGATGAACGAGATCCCCATGACGGTCATCGACCCCGTGATCCCGATCAGCTGGCTGCGCTGCACGTTCTTCACCTCGCCGGAGAAGGAGGTGGACGCGACGGCGAACCAAATCGAGAACGCCGGCCAGATCATGAACTTCATGGTCTCGCCGAAGTCGAATGCCCCGGGCGGCGCCAGGCCGTCCCGCACGCCCCGCGCGACGACCCCTCCGTATGCCGCGGGCCCGGCCAGCTCGTTGAAGTTCGCCTTGAAGTCCATGACGCCGGCGGCGGCCAGGATGAGGACGAGGATCGTGACCGCGAGGCTTCCGAACGCCAGATACGTCGCCCACCGCTGCCACTTGAAGTAGACGGCGGCCCCTCGGTACTGGATGTACGCGAGGAACGCGATCATGACGGTACCGGTGATGAAGATGCCCCAGTCGCGCGAGAACCAGTCGGCGGCGTTCAGGAGCCCTTGGTTGTCGCTCTGCACGCCGAGTCCCGCCAGCATTGGCGACACCGAGTACAGGCTGAAGAACGCGCCGTTGATGCCCGTGTAGAACGTCTCCCAGAACGCGAACGAGAAGCTCACGGCGAACCCGACGACCGGGGCGAGCGTCCGTGAGAGGTACACGTACTCGCCCCCTGACCGCGGGTACAGCGTCGCGAACATCGCGTAGCAGATCCCCATCGCGAGGCCCGCGAGCGTCGCGATCAGCGCCGCGAGTGGCATCGACGCGCCTGGATAGAAGCCCCAGGCCAGGACGATGAAGACGATGTACGACAGGGCGATCTGCTGCACCCCGTAGTACAGGACGTCCGCCGTCTTGACCTGCCGAACAAGACCCGAGCTCGCACGTGTGAAGACGCCGCGAGCCTCGGGCATGGCGGTGGCCATGCCTACCCCTCCCTTCCTAGTGCCGGCGTCAGCCCGTCACCATCTCGACGTTCGTGACCCCCTTCTTCGGATCGATGTCGACGAGGAGCCCGTCGAGCACGCCCTCCGCGTACTCACTCCCCGGGTTGGCGATCGTCACGCCGCCGAGCTTCTTCACCCCCTTCGACTCGTGGATGTGGCCGTGGAGCCCGATCATCGGGCGGTACCTGGCGATCGCGTCGCGCGTCGCGGTGCTGCCGACCGGGATCATCTCCAGACCCGCGGCGCCGACCCGCGGTCGCAGGTAGTCGTCCAGCTTCGGCGCCAGGTCGAGCCCGCTGCCGAGCGGCGGGACGTGCAAGCTGAAGATCGCGCGGTCCGTATCGCGGACGGTGGAGGCGACCTTGTCGATCCGCTCGGTGAGCTCGTCTTCCGGGATGTCGCGCGGACACGCCCACGGCGTCGGGTTGCCGTACCCCATCCCGAGGAGCTCGAAGCCGCCCTCGAGCTCGATCACCTGCCCGTTCGGGTCCTCGACGACGTCCGACGCCGCGATGACGTCGTCGATCTCGAAGAAGTCGTCGTTGGCGCCGGAGACGAAGCAGCGGACGCCAGTGCCTCGGAGCTTCTCGTCGGCCTCGCGCATCCACTCCTGCGCGCGCTCGACGACGAGCCGCTTGAACAGGATGTCGATCTGCGCCTGGTCACCGTCGTACTCCGCGAGTTCGTCGGGGGTGGTCACGAACGCGTACTGTCCGGCGTCCGCGACGCGGGTTCGAAGGGCCTCGACCTCCTCGGCGCCGCTGACCTTGCGCTCGATCCCCATGAAGACGGCCGTGTACGAGCCGGAGGCGCGCTCGACGATGGGAACGACGAACTTGCCGGTGATGTCCCCGCCCACGACGATGTGATCGGCCTCGTAGAACTTCCACGCGTTCAGGAATTTCTTCCAGCACTTGCGCGAGGCGTGCACGTCGGAGCAGAAGTAAACGCGCACCGCCTCATCCTCCTCCCAGCTCGGCGTCGACGATCCGACCGATGCGCTCGACGAGCAGGTCGACGAGCCGGGCTCCGAATTCGGCGGAGGCGGGGACCGCGCTGAAACCGACGCCGTTGGGCCAGAGGATGTCGTCGGGCGGGGGGAAGATCTCGTACGTCACGAGGCGCTTGGCGCCGCCCTCGGCCTTCAGATCGGTGCGCACGAGCTCGGGCGCCAGAACCTCCAGCATCGACGTTTCGGTGATCGAGGCGTGCTCGGCCTCCCACCCGGGAAAGACGTCGCCGAAGATCTCGCGGACGTCGTCTTCGCGCACCTGGTCCCACCAGTGCACCAGCAGCGCCTTGTGCGTCTCGACGTACGGCTGGGTCGCCTGCTCGAGCGCCTCGAGCAGCGTCCACGCGTTCTCGTAGTGTCCGTTCAGCAGGACGACGCCGCGGAATCCCTGACGCATCCAGTCCTCGACGAGCCCGGCGACCACGCGCTCGAGCGTGGCGCCCGGCAGACCGACCGAACCCGGGAAGTGGCGGCCGCCGCCCGTCCGCGGCCGCGAGTACGCGCCGTACAGGATCGGCGGGGCGACGATCAGGCGACGTGTAGCCGCCACGCGGAGCGCGAGGTGCTGAGCGATGAGCGCGTCGGTGCCGAGCGGCAGGTGCGGCCCGTGCTGCTCGACGGCTCCTACGGGAAGGACGATCGGCGTGCCGGCGTCGATCTCCTCGCGCGCCTCGAGCCACGTCATGTCCTCGAGACGCATCGGGCGCGCCGAGCGTGTTCTCACAGCCCGTACCAGGCCGTCGCCCCGCCGTCGGCCACGACGACGGCCCCCGTCATGTAGGACGACATGTCCGACGCGAGGAAGACCGCGATGTCGGCGATCTCGCCCGGTCGTCCGACGCGCTTCAGCAGCACCGGCTCCGTCTGCCGTCGCTCGAGCTCGGCCGGGTCGTCGCCGGCCTCGAACCAATCTCGCAGCATCGGCGTGTCGATCGGCCCGGGGCACAGGCAGTTCACGCGGATTCCGAGCGGGGCGCAGTCGATCGCGAGCGCGCGAGTCATGTTCACCACGGCGCCCTTCGACGCGCAGTAGGCGACAGCCTCGCTCGCGCCTACGGTGCCGAGCTCGGACGCCGTCAAGACGACCGAGCCGCCGCCGGCCCGCTCGAGCGCGGGGATGCCGTACCGCGCGAGACGAAACGTCCCGCCGACGTTCACGTCCATCACCGTCGCGTAGACCTCCTCTGGCGTGTCGGGCGCCGTCCCAGTGAGCATTACGCCGGCGCTCGAATACAGCACGTGCACGGCGCCGAACCGCTCCTCGGCGCGCGCTATGAGGTCTTCCACCTCCTCGGGGATGCGGACGTCCGTCCGCACGAACACTGCCTCGCCGCCGTGCTCGTTCATCTCGGCGACGACCTTCTCCCCCTCGTCCTGCCGACGAGAGCCGACGGCGACCCTCGCGCCCTCCCGTGCGAACCGGACCGCGCCCTCGCGTCCCAAGCCCGACGTCCCGCCGGTCACGACGGCGACCTTGCCGCGGAGCAGCGGCTCGCGATCGCTCATCGTGTCTCCCTAAAAGGATCTGCCCCCGCACCCCCTGGCTGTTGCGGGGGGCTATCGCTCGCGCGTTCGCGCTCGCTCCTTGAGCCCCCCGCACCCCCTGGCGCCACGAGGGTGAACAAAGCGGAGTGGTCTAGGTCGCCGCCGCCCTCCTCGACGAGCTCCGCGAGCGCCTCTGCGACGACGTCGAACGCCGGCGTGGGCGACGCGAGCTGCTCGGCCGTCCGGCGCACGATCCTCGCGTCCTTGAGATGCAGCCGGGTACGGAATCCGGGCGCGAACGCCCGCTCGATCATCCGCTGCCCATGGATCTCGAGGATCTTGCTCCCCGCGAACCCGCCGAGAAGCGCCTCGCGCACCTTGCCTGGATCGACCCCCGCGCGCTTGGCCAGGCCGAGCGCCTCGGCCACCGCCTGGATCGTCGATGCGACGACGAGCTGGTTGCACGCCTTCGTGACCTGCCCCGCGCCGCTCGCACCAACGTGGACGATCGTCGTCCCCATCGCCCGAAACAGCGGCATGGCGCGCGCCACGTCGTCGTCGTCGCCGCCCACCATGATCGACAGCGAAGCGTTCAAGGCGCCCTTCTCTCCACCCGACACGGGCGCGTCCACGATGCCGACGCCGCGGGCCGAGAACGCCGCGGCGAAGCTCCGCGTGGCGATCGGATCGATCGTGCTCATGTCGACGACGAGCGAGCCCGGCGAGATTGCGTCGAGCACGCCCTGATCGCCGAGCAGGACGGCCTCGACATCGGGCGTGTCGGGGAGCATCGTGATGACCACGTCCGATACCGAGGCCACGTCGGACGGGCCGTCGCAACGCGTCGCCCCGGCCGAGACCAGCTCGTCGACCGGGGCCGGCGAGCGGGAATGAACCGCGAGCGGGAAACCGGCGTTTAGGAGGTTGTGCGCCATCGGGCGACCCATGATGCCGAGCCCGATGAAGCCGACGCGCTCGGTCACCGGCTCACCTCGCGTCCTCCTAGCCGCGGACGGATCGGTCGCCAATGCCGAGGGCGTCGTCGAGGACAGCGAACGCCTCCCCGAGCTGCGCCTCGTCGATGCAGAGCGGCGGGTTCGTCATGACCGACCACCAACGGACCATCGTGTAGACGCCTCGATCAAGGAGGAACCGCTCGATCGCTTTCATTTCGTCGCTCGAGCCATTGAACGGCGCCATCGGCTCGCCCGTCGAGCGATCGCGGATCAGCTCGAGGATCCCGAATAGGCCGATGTTGCGGGCGTCGCCGACGCACGCGTGCCGCGCCCGCAGCTCTTCGTGGTGCCGGTGCAGCACCTCGCCCATCTTTCGCGCGTTCTCGATCAAGCTGTCCTGTTCGTAGACCTCGATCGTCGCCAGCGCGGCGGCGCACGCGAGCGGGTGCGAGTTGTACGTGAGCCCGCCGACATACGCGGCGTCATCGAACCGCTCGGCGACGTGCGGACGCATCCCGACGGCACCCAGCGGGATGTAGCTCGACGTGAGCCCCTTGGCCATCGTCAGGATGTCGGGGACGACGTCCCAGTGGTTCACCGCGAACCACTCGCCCGTGCGTCCGAACCCCGACATCACCTCGTCGGCGATCAACAGGATGCCGTACCGGTCGCATAGCTCGCGGACGCCGAGCAGGTAACCGGGCGGCGGGACGAGCACGCCGTTCGTCCCGGTCACCGGCTCGAGGATGAACGCGGCGATCGTCGCGGGCCCCTCGAGCTCGATCGTCTCCTGCAGATACGCGAGCGCGGTTTGTGCGTCGTCGAGCGGCCGGAACGGGCCGTGATACGGGTCGAGCACGTGGACGACGCCGCCCGGCCCCGGCTCGTTCGCCCAGCGCCGCGGGTCGCCGGTGAGTGCGATCGATCCCGCCGTCGAGCCGTGATACGAGCGGTATCGCGCGAGGATCTTGTGCCGTCCGGTCACGGCCCGCGCCATCTTGATCGCGTGCTCGTTCGCCTCGGTGCCGCCAAGCGTGAAGAACACCTTCTCGATGTCGCCGGGCAGCACCTCGGCGAGCTTGCGACCCAGCCTCGCGCGCGGCTCGCTCGCCATGAACGGGCTGATGTACGGGAGCTCGGCGGCCTGCCGACGGATCGCCTCCACGACGCGCCGATCGCCGTGGCCGATGTTGACGCCCATGAGCTGGGAGTTGAGATCGAGGTACCGCTTGCCCTCTGGCGTCCAGAAGTAGACGCCCTCCGCGCGCCGGACCGGGATCGGGGATGCGGTCCGCTGCGCCTGCCAGTCGTAGAGCGTGTACCGCGTCGAGAGCGCAACGATCTCGTCGCCGCTCAGGCGCTCGGAATCCTGCGCTCCCGCCACATGCGCCTCCTGAACGTCCACGGCGCCGAGCCGCAACCCGAGCCGCTGCGGGTTGTCGACAGTCGACGAACGCTAGCGCCGGGGCCCCTCGTGAGTCAACGGCGCCGCTGCGTCGATGAGCCCCGCGTAGAGCCGGCGATAGGCCACGGAGTAGCGATCGGCTCGCACGTGCGCCTGGCCGTCGAGGTCGAGCGGCGCCTCGACCGGGTCGAGCCCCTCGACGATGGGGACGTCCTCGGCGAAGACCTGCGCCTCGATGGCGAGCTGCGTCTTCAGAGGGCCGAAGCGGCGGCAAAACGGCTCGTTCGCGGCGACGAACCAGAAGACGCGGGTCCGGTGCCCATCCACGTCGAGCGGCGCCACCGCCTGCGCGACGAGTCGTCGTCCGTCCTCCTCGTGCTCGGTGAAGACGTACGCGAGGGACGGCACCGTGAATCGATATCGGAGCACCATCTCCTCCTCGGCCGCGTGGTGGGGCATCCGGTCGTGCCCGTCGGTCTCGCCGAAGCGGTACTTCGAGGCGGCTCGACCCCCCTCGCCGTCGACCGACCACTGCGACCCGAACGTCAGCCGGATCGTCCACGACAAACGCCAGCCGTCTCGCTCGACGCCGTAGGCCGGGACCTCGGGGTTGACGTCGCCAAACGTATTCCGGTGGACGAAGGCGAAGTGGCTCGAGTCGCGGAAGTTCTCCGTGATCGACCGCAGTCCGCACGCCACGTCGAACCACTGCCCGCCGGCGAAACGCCAGCCATCGCCGGCGGATTCCGTCTCGGGAATCGATGGCGGCGCCGAAAGCGGCTCGTCCCACGGTCCGGCCGACGGTTCGACGAGACGGGTCCACACCAAGCCAAGCCGCTCGGCCACGGGGAACGCGTCCAGCGCCGCGGCCGGGTGCGCGCTGGGCTGCGACGGGACCAGGGCGCAGGCTCCGCTCGAGTCCCACCGCCACCCGTGGTACGGGCACTCGAGCGTGCCTTCGCGCATCCGGCCGTTCGACAGCCGTGCGCCTCGATGCGGACATCGGTCGATCGCGACGGCGGTCGACCCGTCCGACCGGTAGACGACCAGACGGCGGCCCAGCAGCTCCGCGGCGAAAGGGCGATCGTCGCGCACATCCTCGACACGCGCGACGGGGAACCACATCCGCAAAAGCGTCTCGAGCTCTTCCGGTCGCATCTCGCTCACCTCCTCGTCTCGACCCTCGTGCTGCTCGGCGGCTCCGAACGCGAACCGCGCGCGCCGATCCGAGGCAACACCTCGTCCGCGACCCGGTGGAGGTGCTCCGTGGCGAGCTCGAACGGCACTCCGGGCAGTCGCGCCCAGAAGACGACCTCGTCGAACGGATATCGCTCGCGCAGGTGCAGGAGTCGCTCCGCGATCTCGTCGGGACGCCCCACGAACAACCGGTTGCGCGCCTCTTCGAGATCCGTCGCGTCGCTGTACCCGCCGGCCGACCGCGCTTCCTGCTCCCACTGCGCGTACTTGCGCTGCTGATACGCGAACGCCGGGCCGACGACGTCGCGCCATTCCGCGGCCGGATCGGGCGCGACCCAGAACACGCTGGCGAACAGAACACGAAAATCCTCGGGCGCGCGGCCGGCACGATCAAGCGCCGGCGCCACAAGCGTCCGATACATCTCGGGCAGGTCCCGCTCCGGCTCGTCGAACGCGTAGGCGAAGTGCCCGTCCGCCAGACGCGCGGCGCGATCGATGGCCGGCCGGACGAGGCCGCCGAGCACAAGCGGGATCGGTTGTTGCACCGGTGGGATGTTGACGGGAGAGCCGTCCGCGAGCAGGCCGCCGGACAGGCCGGCGCGGACGAACGCGACCCCCTCGTCCATGAGTCGTCGCCGCTCCTGCATCGGGACGCCGAAGATCCGAAACTCGTTCGGGTAGTTGCCGGCGCCCAACCCGAGCGTGAGACGCCCGTGCGACAGCGCGTCGACGACGCACGCTTCCTCGACGACGCGCCTTGGGTGCGTCAGCGGCAGCAGCACCACGCCGGCCCCGAGCCGTAGCGTCGACGTCTCGCGCGCGAAGGCCGCGAGCGCGGGAAACTGCGCGGGCAGGTACCCGTCGTCGACCCCGTGCTGTTCGGTCGTCCAGACGCCGAGGAACCCGAGGCGCTCGGCGTCCCGCACCAGGCGGACAGCGTCGTCGAGATCGTCGGGTGTCGGCGGCGCACCCTGCCGCGCTCGAAGGTCGAGGTAGAGGCTGAGCTCCATCACTCCCCCGCAGCCGGCGGCCGAATCTCGACGCGCAGATCCGTAATGACCCAGCCGTTGCACGGCGTGAGGTCCTGCGGACACGACGAGATCGCGACGACGCAGTCCTCGAGCAGGCGGACGTCGAGGTGATCGCCGGCTCGCGACAGCGGCTCCAATACCTCCGTCGTTCCGTCCTGGTTCACCACCTGATTCATGAAGACGTTTACCGGGTCCGGGACCAGATGCTCGGGGATGTTCCACGGACGGAGCGCCTGCACGAGGTTCGCGAGGCAGGCCCCGTGTCCGACGCCGGCCTCGCCGAACCGCAGCGGGTAGTCGTACGGCGTGCAGGCGGAGGCGAGCAGATCGTGGCGCCCGACCGAGTCGTGCTCGATGCGCCCCAGGCGTCGATAGGTGGTCGACCACAGCTCCGCTCCGGTGGTTACGAACAGCGAGCCGGCCATCTTCCGCGTATTCCCCACCGATAGACGATCGGTGTATTCCGCCGCGCGAAACAGCACCAGATCGCCGACCTGCTTCCCGTCGACGTCGACGATTCGCAGGAGCGACCCGGCCGCGAGCTCCGCCGCCCAGCCCGTCCCGCCGACGACGACATGGGTGTCACGCGCATCACGATCCTCAACATCAACCATCGTGCCCCTCCGTGAGCGGGTAGCATCGCCGGTCGCGCGCCGTCCGGGGCGCGGCCAGTCTGTGGAGACGTCGGTGGACGTTCGCGGCTCTTCGGTCCTCATCACCGGCGGATCGCGGGGCATCGGGCTCGCGACCGCCGAACTGTTCCTCGCGCGCGGAGCGAACGTCACCATCGCCGGCCGAGACGCCGCGCGGCTGCGCGCCGCGGCGCGGCACCTCGACGCGGGCGACCGCGTCACGTCCATCGTCGCCGACGTCGCCACCATCGGGGGCTGTGGCGCGAGCGTCGACGCGGCCGCGCAGGCTTTCGGGCGGCTCGACGTGCTGTTCACCAACGCGGGTGGGTACCGCGCTGCGTCGATCCAGCGGACGGACGAGGGCCTGTGGGACGCGACGATCGACACCCACCTCAAGGGGACGTTCTTCTGCATCAGGGCTGGCGAGCCGCTGCTCCGCGAGGCGGGCGGATGCGTCGTGACGATGGCCTCGGACGCCGGGATCCGGGGGCTGCGGGGGGGCTGGGCCGCCTACTCGGCGGCCAAGGGCGGCGTCATCGGCCTCACCCGTCAGCTCGCGGTCGACCTCGCGCCGACGATTCGCGTGAACGGGATCGCCCCGGGACCGGTCGGCACAGATCATCTGTTCGAGGATCTGTCCGCTGGGTCGTACGGCGGAGTCGAGGCCGCCAAGAACCCGACGGGCGCGATGGTCGACTCGCTGCCCATGAAACGCCTCATCACGCCCGAGGAGGTCGCCGAGGCGGTCCTGTTCCTCGCGACGAGCGCGTCGATGACGGGCGCGGTGCTGAGCCTCGACGCCGGGACGACGGCCGCCCTTCCCTGACGGGCGTCTCGCGACGCGCCGCCCGACGCTTCAGGTCGGCCCCTTTCGCGATCAGGTGCCCGTGCCCACGGTGTGTCGACGGTCACGTAATCGTCAGGGAGGTCGCTCACGAGAGCGGTCGCTTTCGTCGACTGTCGACCGCACGCTAGGACAGAGGCCCGGCGGCGGTCAAAGCCGCGTCGAGCGGAAAACGCGCTCGCCCCAGCGGAGCCTGGATCATCGGCCGAGGCCGAGCACCACGAGGCCGACGACGGTCGTCGCGATGCCGGCCCACTGGACGCGCGTCGGTCTCTCCTGAAAGACGACCACGCCGGCCGCGATCACGACGAGCGGAAAGGTCGCCGACACGGCCGACACGATCGAGACTAAACCCACCTCGCTCCCGCGGGCGAACGACGCGACGCCGGCCGCGTCGGCGAGCGCGGCGACGCTCGCGACCGCGGCATCGGACGGATGCGGGATCCGAACTCGCGTACCACGTGCGGCCAGGACCACGATGACGCCGACCACCAGAACGAGCTGCACGGCGCGTCCGCCGAACACCGGGGGAAACCACCCGACGTCCTGCGCGGTGCGCCCGATCAGAAACGAGGCGACGCCCCACGCGAGGCACGCCGCGAGCGCGAACGCCACCCCGCTCGACACGCGCGGCCGATCGCCCGTCGGACGGCCGGCGGTCGAGGCCAACACCACCCCCACGAGTGTGAGGGCGATTCCCAGCGCGGCGAGCCGCGACAGTCGCTCGCCGAGGAGGACCACCGACAACACAACGGGAATCGCGGCGGAGGACGCGAACACCGGGCTCACGATGGCGATCGGCCCGAGTTGAAGGCCGCGATAGAACAGAAAGAACGAGACCGTCCCGAGCACGCCGCTGATGACGATCGCGATCGTCGATCCCGGCGTCGTGTGCAGGTCCCCCGCGAGCGGCGTGAACAGGAGCAGCGACAACGCGGCGACGTCGACAAGCTGGATGACGAGCATCGTCGCGAGGACGCCGATGCGCCGCGTGCTGATCGTGGCGAACGTGTCGGCGATGCCGAACCCAAGCGCGGAGGACAACCCGTACAGCACGCGCGCATCATTGCGTGGTGCGGCGCGGCCGCGCACGATCGTGACCGGCGACGGGTGGATTCCGGTGCGAGGACCGGGGTGGCCGGAGGACGCCGTATGAGTAGGATCGACGCGAACGTCGCGTGGGTTCGCCGCGGAGACCCCTCGCGCGAAGTCCCACGCGTTGGTGATAATCGCACGGTCGACCCAGACGCGACATGAAGGGGGGACGGTTGGATGTCGACACGTGAGACGGATATGTGGGGCCGCCCGGCCGACGGCGGAGGCGAGGAGTCTCGTCCCGACGAGGGAATGGACTTGGGC
>JBKOWM010000073.1:0-13075 GCA_046724395.1 Actinomycetota bacterium | reverse complement strand
GGCATCGGCCTTGGACTCGTGGCCGGCCTCAAGCGCGGGCCGACCGATACGAGCGTCCTCGTGGTCACGGCCATTTCCGCGGCGATTCCGGCGTTCGTCGCGGCGATCGTGCTCATGCTCGTGTTCGCGGTGAAGCTCGGGTGGTTCCCGACGCTCGGCGACGGTCAGGGCTTTTTCGGAACGATCCAGCATCTGACGCTGCCGGCGTTCGCGCTGGCGATCTCGTCGCTGGCGATCGTCGCCCGCGTTACGCGCGCGTCGGTCCGGGAGGAGTTCGGCCGCGAGCACGTCCAGACGGCGATCAGCCGCGGCATCCCGAGACGCCAACTCATCGTTCGTCACGTGCTGCGCAACGCGGCGATCCCAATCACGACGATCTCGGGCATCACCGTCGCGTCGTTGATCGCGATCGCGGCCGTCGTCGAGCGGGCGTTTGGGTTGAACGGCCTCGGTGCCTACCTGGTGGCGGCGGCCGCGTCGAACGACTTCGCGGTCGTGCAGGGGATCTCTCTGGTCCTCGTCGCCGCGTTCGTCATCGTGAACGTGATCGTCGACGTTCTGTACGCGGCGCTCGATCCCCGCGTCGACCTTGGAGCGCGCGCCCGATGAGCGCCCGCGAGACGGCGTCGGTATGAGCACGGTTCCGGTCGAGCACGCCCCCGAGCCGCCCCCGACCGGCGAGGCGGCGCGGGAGCCATATGCGGAGCGAGGGTGGTGGGCGTTCCTCCGTGCGACGGGCCTCGCCGGCGTCGCCTCGGCCGTCGTCATCGCGGTCGCGACCATCGTCGCCGTCGCCGGGCCACTCCTTGCGCCGGACGATCCGACGGCGGCGCAGCTCTCCTTCTCGTACGTGGGACCGCTCGGCGGTCACCCCTTGGGATTCGACGGTCAGGGCCGCGACGTTCTGTCGCGTCTACTCGTCGGAGCGCGAACGTCGATGCTCGGGCCGCTCGCGGTCGTCGTGATCTGCGTCGTCGTCGGGACGTTCCTGGCGATTTCGGCGGCGTGGCGACGGGGTGGTTACGACGCGGTCGTCTCGTCGGGGCTCGACGTCCTGTTCGCGTTTCCCGGAATCCTCCTCGCGATCCTCGCCGCAACGGTCTTCGGAGCCGGACTCGCCGCCGCCGTGCTCGCGCTCGCGATCGCGTACACGCCATACGTCGCCAGGGTGCTGCGGGGAGCGGCGCTCCGCGAACGGTCGCAGCAGTACGTGGCGGCGCTCGAGGTGCAGGGGGCGTCCGCGGTCTCGATCTGCATGCGGCACCTCGTCCCCAACATGCTGCCGCTCGTCGTGGCCCAGGCGACGATCCTCTTCGGATACGCGATGGTGGATCTCGCCGCGATCTCGTTCTTGGGGTTGGGCGTGCAGCCGCCGCAGCCGGACTGGGGCGTGATGGTGTCGGAGAACCAGTCGGGCGTCGTCCAGGGGTATCCACTGTCGGCGCTTGCGGCCGGCGTCTGCATCGTGCTCGTGGTCGTCGCATTCAACATCTTGGGCGAGCGCCTGTACGAGCAGGCTCAGGCTGCGCGGCGGTGAGCGGCGTGGGGATGTCGCGGGAGACGCTCGAGCGCCGATCCCTGTCGGCTGTGGGGCTCCTCGAGGTCCGAGACCTGTCCGTGGATCTCCCTGTCGAGGGGGTGCTGCGCCGGGTGCTGTCAAACATCTCGCTCAGGATCTCGGCGGGTGAGGCGGTCGGGTTGGTGGGGGAGTCAGGATCGGGCAAGTCCATGACGGCCCGCGCAATCGACCGCCTGCTGCCGGACGGAGCCCGCGTCGAGGGATCGATCGACTTCGACGGGCGCGACGTGATGAAGCTCGCCGGGCCCGATTTCCGCCGGTTCCGGGGCGAGGTGGCGATGATCTTTCAAGATCCTCGCGCGCACACCAATCCGGTCCGCCGCATTGGCGACTTCATGACGGAGGCGCTTCGGACGAACGCGGGCGTCCCAATGCGCGACGCGCAGACGCACGCGGTGGAACTGCTCGAGTCCGTCGGAATCCCGGACGGGCGGCGCCGCCTGGGGCAGTATCCGCACGAACTATCGGGCGGCCTGCTCCAGCGAGTGATGATCGCGACGGCCCTCCTGACCGAACCGCGGCTGCTGCTCGCCGACGAGCCGACGACCGCGCTCGATGTGACGACCCAGGCGGAAGTGATGGCGATCCTCGATGAGCTTCGCCGCGACCTTGGGCTCGCTCTGCTCTTCATCACGCACGACCTCGACCTGGCCGCCGCGGTGTGTGACCGCACAATCGTGATGTACGCGGGCCAGGTCGTCGAGATCCGATCCTCGTCGTTGCTGCACACCGATCCGCTGCACCCGTACACGGCCGCGCTCGCCGCGGCCCGACCCGACATCGCTTCGACGGCGGCGCGACTCCAGGCCATCCCGGGGCGACCGATGTCCGCGTTCGAGGCGCCGATCGACGAATGCGCATTCGTGCCGCGTTGTCCACATGCGCGCGATGTGTGTCGGCAGGCGAGACCGCCGCTCCTCGAACTCGACGGCGGATGGTCACGCTGCGCGCGCGCCGAGGAGCTGCGAGGCACGCTCGGAACGCGGGTTCATGACTGAGCCGGCGCTCGCTCCCGTCGCATCCGCGCTGGAGGAGCCGGTCCTCGAGGCGAACGGGCTGCGCAAGGTGTTCGGCGAGCTGGTCGCGGTGGACGACGTCGAGTTGCGTGTGCCCGATGGCGGGGCACTCGCGATCGTCGGCGAGTCCGGTTCGGGCAAGACGACGGTAGCCAAGATGATCGTCGGGCTCGAGCGTCCGACGGCGGGGACGATCCGGGCCTGCGGCCAGGACCGGTCGAAACCTGCGCGTTCGACCGCCGAGCGGAGGCGTCGCGGGCGCGAGGTGCAGATCGTCTTCCAGGATCCGTACACGAGCCTGGACCCGAGACAGACCGTCGAGCGGACGCTCGGTGAGGTGTTACGGCTCCACCACCGAGACCTCGGCCCCGAGGCCCGCCGGGAGCGCGTGCGAGAGCTAGGCGAGCTGGTTGGACTCGACGCTCGACAGGTCCGCGCCCTGCCACGCGCGCTGTCGGGCGGGCAGCGCCAGCGCGTCGCCATCGCCCGCGCGCTGGCCGCCGAGCCGCGGGTTCTCATCCTCGACGAGTCGGTCGCGGCGCTCGACGTTTCCATCCAGGCACAGGTGCTGAACCTGCTCGCCGATATCCGCGACGAGACGAGGATTTCCTACGTGCTCATCAGTCACGATCTCGCGGTGGTGCGTCAACTCACCGACGAGATCCTCGTGATGTGGCGCGGACGAGTGGTGGAGCGCGGACCTACCGGGCGGGTGCTCGACGACCCGAAGGAGGACTACACGAAGCGGTTGCGATCGAGCGTCCCGCGGCCCGGTTGGAAGCCGCGGCGTCGTGCGACCACTCAAGACGGGAAGGGGGCCCCATGAGCAACGACCTGCACTACCTCTCGGCGACCGCGGCGCTCGAGCGCTTCCGGGCAAAGGAGCTCTCACCGGTTGAGTTGATGACCGCGGTGATCGAGCGCGCCGAGAAGGTCGAGCCGCAGATCCGCGCGTTCTGCGACACGCGGTACGAGCAAGCCCTCGAGCTCGCGCGCGCCGCCGAGCGTCGGTACGGCTCGAATGACGCCAGGCCGCTCGAGGGGCTCCCCGTCGCCGTGAAGGAGGAGGCCCCGATCGTCGGGCACCCCAACCGACTCGGATCGATTCCATTGCAAGACCAGGTCGCTCAGCACACGGCCGTGTTCGTGCAGCGGATCCTCGATGCCGGCGGGATCGTCCACGCGCGAACGTCCACGCCGGAGTTCTCCTGCGCGCCGGTGACGTGGTCCCGCCTGTGGGGGGTCACTCGTAACCCGTGGAATCCCGCATTCTCGCCCGGCGGATCGAGTGGCGGGTCGGGGGCGTCCCTCGCCGCCGGGTCGACGACGCTCGCAACGGGGTCGGACATCGGCGGGTCCATCCGGATTCCGGCGTCATTTTGCGGAGTCGTCGGGTTCAAGCCGCCGTACGGCCGCGTCCCGGAGGTCGAGATCTTCAACCTCGATCACTACTGTCACGAAGGACCGATGGCGCGGACCGTCCTCGATGCGGCGGTGCTCGAGAATGTGATGGCGGGACCCCACCCGAGCGACGTCGCGTCGATCCGTCCGAAGCTCGAGATCCCCGAACGGCTCGAGCCGATCGAGGGGATGCGCATCGCCCTGTCGACAGATCTCGGGTGCTACGACGTCCACGAAGACGTCCTCGCGAACACCCGCGCGGCGGCTGACCGCATCCGCGAAGCGGGCGCGACCGTCGAGGAGGTCATGCTTCCGTGGGACATCCACACGATCGGCCGCGCAGCCAGGATCCACTTCGGCATGATCTTCGCGCCGTCCATCCGTGGGATCTACGAGGAGCACGCCGACGAGCTTTCTTCGTATACGCGCAGCTTCTACGCTGAATCGCTCGAGATCTCCAAGGATGACTTCGTCGTCGGGCTCGAGCTCGAGGCGCGGATCTACGCGCCGCTCGGCGAGCTCCTCGAGCACTTCGACGCACTCATCTGCCCGACGTTCAGCATCCCGGCGTTCGTCGCCGAGTACGACAGCGGTGACTCGGTCGAAGTGAACGGCCGGCTTCACGACGACTGGGTCGAACTGCTGATGACCGTGCCGTTCAACATCGCCAGCCGATGCCCCGTCGTTAGCGTTCCATCCGGAATCGCACGGACGGGCGTGCCAACCGGGCTATCGGTCGTCGGGAGGACGTACGACGACGTGACGGCGTTCCGGATCGCGGCAGCTCATGAGGAGCGGTTCCCCTGGCTCGACGCCGACGAGCGCAGGCCGACGTTGTGAACAGGAGATGACGTCCACACCGACGCGCCCGACACCGTCCCGCGGGCCGCGCGCGAGGGCCCTCGGGATCCCCTTCGCCGGCGTGCCCGGGCCCTGGAACGCGATCACCGACGTTCCAGGCGTCGAGGTGGGATTCACCACGTTGATAGAGGGCGAGGACGTTCGCACCGGCGTCACCGCTATTCACCCGCGCGGCCGAAACGGCGCAACCGACCCGGTCGCCGCGGGATTCCACTCTTTCAACGGCAACGGGGAGATGACTGGCGTCTCGTGGATCGCCGAGTCGGGCACGTGCGCCGGTCCGATCTGCATCACGAACACCCATGACGTCGGTGTCGTCCACCACGCGGCGGTGCTGTGGATCACCCAGACACACCCCGGCGCCGCCGAGGCGTGGCTGCTCCCGGTAGTCGCCGAGACCTGGGACGGCTACCTAAACGACATCAACGGCGATCACGTCTCGTTGGCCGATGCGCGGCGCGCGATCGACTCGGCGAGGTCGGGGCCTGTCGAGGAGGGATCCGTCGGCGGCGGGACCGGCATGAACTGCTACCACTTCAAGGGTGGGTCCGGGACCGCATCCCGCGTCCTCGAATTCGCAGGCGAGCGCTACAGCGTCGGCGTGTTCGTGCAAGCGAATTTCGGAAGGCGCCGAGAGCTCATGATCGCCGGTGTGCCGGTGGGTCTGGATCTCCAAGACGACGATCCGATGGAGGAGGCGTATGCGGCGCCGCCGGGCACCGGGTCGGTGATCGGCGTGGCGGCGACCGACGCGCCGCTTCTGCCGGATCAGTGCCGCGCGCTCGCCCGTCGGATGGTCGTCGGCATTGGGCGGACGGGCACGTCCGGGTCGCATTTCTCCGGTGACCTCTTCTTGGCGGTGTCGGCGGCCAACGCGGGCGCGTTCTCCACCACCGCCGAAGCGTTCGACGGTGCACCCGAACGCCTCTCGCGCCTCGGATTCATCCCGTGGATCTTCCTGGACCGATTCTTCGATGCGGTCGTCTGGGCCGCGGAGGAGGCTGTGGTGAACGCACTCGTCGCGAACCGGGACATGACGGGGTTTCGCCGTCACCGCACGCCTGCATTGCCGCTCGAGCGAGTGATTGGTCTGCTTCGCGCCCGAGGCGTCCTGACCGAGTCGTGACGAAACTCGGGCTGTACGCAGTCGCGGCGAACGATTGACGGCCGCGATGTGCTTCGTCGTGAGACCTCGCGGGCCTGACGTCGTCCCTCGGGTCATGTAGCGACGATGGTGCCGGTCATCCCCGGATGGAACGTGCAGTGGAACTCGGTGGTGCCGTCGGGCACCGGAAACGTCGCCGTCATCACGTCGCCCGACGTCATCGTACCGGTCGACAGGTCGAGACGGTCGATGGTGAAGTTGTGCGCGTCCGAGCCTTTGTTCGTGATCTCGACCGTGACCTTCTCACCGCTCGGGAGCTCGAGCGTCGTCGGCGCGATTTCGTTGTCGTGGAGCGTCACCCGCACGGCACCGGGACCGGCGATGCCCGTCTGGACATCGCCCGAAGCCTCGGCGCGGCATGCCGTCGCGGCGATCGCCAGGGCGACGAGGGGCGCGGTCATCCAACGGTTCATCGTTCCTCTCCCTTCCGGCCGGGCCCGGGCTAGCGATCCTCGAGGTACCGCAGTACCGCGAGGACGCGGCGATGATCGGTATCGATTGGCTCCAGCCGGAGCTTCGTGAAGATGCTGGTCACGTGCTTCTCGACGGCACCTTCCGAGATCACGAGCCGTTGAGCGATCCCGGCGTTCGACAACCCCTCGGCCATGAGCGCTAAGACCTCGCGCTCTCGCGGGGTGAGCTCGTCGTGCGGATGTCGTCGGGCTCGCGCCAGAAGCTGGGCCACCACCTCGGGATCGAGCGCGGTGCCGCCCTTCGCAACCCGTTCCAGCGCGCCGAGGAAGTCGCGTACGTCGGCCACGCGCTGCTTCAGGAGATACCCGACCGCCGTCGTGTCGTTCGAGAGGAGCTCCGTCGCGTACCGCTCCTCGACGTACTGCGACAGCACGAGCACCGGCGTTCCGGGCCAGCGCGAGCGGATCTCCACCGCGGCGCGCAGGCCCTCGTCCTGGAACGAGGGCGGCATACGCACGTCCACGACGCAGACGTCGGGGTGATACAGCTCGACCGATTCAACCAGGGCCAGCGCATCGCCCACCGCCGCGACCACCTCGTGCCCCTCGTCGGCGAGCAGGCGGCCCAGGCCCTCGCGCAGCAGCACCCCGTCCTCGGCGATCACGACACGCACGGGATCTCCACCATCAGGACCGTCGGGCCACCCGGCGGCGAGAGCAGGTGCAGCTCGCCGTCAAGCGCCCGGACGCGTTCGCGTAGTCCGGCCAGCCCCGAGCCATCCAACACGCTCGCCCCGCCGATACCGTCGTCCTGCACCTGGACGGTCAAGCGGTCGCCGCTCCGGCGGACGGTCACGACCGCCTTGGAGGCCCGCCCGTGCTTCGCGACGTTGGTGAGCGCCTCGGACACGACGAAGTAGGCAGCGGCTTCGACGGAGGCGGGGGGCCGCTCCGCCACGTCGACCTGCATGTCGACCGGCACCGTTGAGCGCGCGGCGAGCGAGGATAGCGCCGCGTCGAGCCCCCGGTCGCTCAGCACGGCGGGGTGGATCCCGCGGGCGAGGTCGCGGACCTCGCCGATCGCAAGCTTGGCCTCCTCGTGCGCCTCGGCCACCAGCTCCCTTGCGCGGCCGGGGTCGGAGTCGAGCTTCTCCCGCGCCCGGCCGAGATCCATTGCGAGGGACACCAGCCGCTGCTGCACACCGTCGTGGAGGTCGCGCTCGATCCGACGCCGGTCCTCTGCCGCCAGGTCCACGGCAGCGGCGCGCGACTCGGTCAGCGCCCGCTCCCGCGCGAACACGTCGCTGCCGATCATGCCCCGGACGAGGTAGCGGTTGGCGGTCGCTACACCACGCACGATCCACGGCGTGAGGAGGATGATCCCCGCGCCGATCAGCACCACGAGCACGTACTCGAACGGCGTATCGACGACCCAGCCGCGGTACAGGTCGGAGATGCCGGGATCGGGCGTGACATCGAATCCGAGGCGGAACCCGTCGGGCAGGCTCCAGCCGTACACCGGCGCGGTCAGGAAGGCCAGGGCGAGGCTCCACGCCGTGACGACCACGGTGAACGTGAAGACGCCGAACGGCAGCATGAACAGGTGGTAGCCGACCTCGAGCCAGGTGGCGGGGTCGGAAAGGCGCGCGAGGGGCACGCGCCACCACTTGTCGGACGGCGGATCCGACCGGTACGGCCGTGGCACGGCGATCCCGAGGAGCGCCCTGGCACGAGCGCGTTCGACGGCGCCCATCCAACGCGACGCGTAGATCGTCAGGAACAGGAGCGGGATGCCGACCAGCGTGATGAGCATGCCGAAGCCCGTCGCGAACCCGGTCACGATGACCGTGAAGGTGACGATGCCCACGGGCAGGTTGAGGAGCAGATGGAGCGTCTCTCGCCAGGTGCGGGCCTCGAACGGCGCGCGGAGCGCTCGCGCTACCGGGCTCCTCGCCGCCCGTGCGGGAGGGGATGGGAAGTTCATCGTTGTGTCCATGCTCGCAGGCTAGGACCGCCGCCCGTTCGAGACGATGGCGCCACCGGGCCTCTTCATCGTCGGGTTATCCCGACGATCGAGCCGATCGGATCATGAAGGATCGGCAGTTCGGAACGCGACATTCACGCTCGCCCGAGTACCCACTTCAGGCCGTCGGCGTACGACGACCCTTGCGCGAACCACGCGACGCGGGGACGCTGAATCCATGGCGACGCGTCCGGCCCGCCCGCCCGATCGGCCGGACCTGGACGTCCTCGTCGTCGGCGCCGGGCCGACCGGGCTCACGCTGGCCGGTCAACTGTCCGCGATGGGCGCGACGATTCGCGCCCAGACACCCCAAGCGGCGTTCGACGCCGGGCCGCCCGTTCCGGTGAGAACCGCCGGATTCGGCGCGGCCGCTGCGTCGGCGGCGATCCTGAACCGTCCACGGCGTCCCGCCGACTCATGCAACTGCTCGACGCGGCACTGTGGGGAGCGTTCGGACTTCTGGTCCTCTATTCGGCGGGGACCTCTTCATCACGGTGTTTACCGTCGGCGGGCTGGTGGCTCCGTCGGCGGCACACCCTGACGTGGAGCTCGGCCGCAGCCGGGCTGATCGGCGCCCCCAGTGGTGCTCGCGCTCCTCCTCGCGGTGGCGCCGGCGTTATTGACTCGGTTGGGCTTGCTGTCCCCTGATGTTAGGCAAGGCCGGCGCGACTCGCTGGCCAGATCGCGATGAGGTCCGACGGCCCGAGGGAACCGGGCCGTGAGTGCCGACGAGCTGTCGGCGATCGGGCGTAAGGTCGAGGCGGAGGCAATCTACGAGCCTCTCGACGGTGGACCAGCATGGATGAGCGCGACGGGCGTCGCGCACCTGCGGTCGACCTGTACTGGATTCCCCTGGGCGCGGGTGCGCACTTCGTGCGCCTGAGCGGGAAGCTCTATGAGGCACTCAAGGCGCTTGCCGAACATCGCCCGCGACGGGATCTGTACCACACCGCGCTGCAGATCTGGCTCCCGGACGAACGATACGTCATCGAGTGCGCGGCGATCCTGAACCTGCGAGGGCAAGAACGCGGGGTCGTGGCCGGGGGAGCGGTCGCGATGAGCTCGCTCGGCCGATTCCGCCACTTCCGATACGAGATCCGTCGATGGCGGGGAGGCTCCATCCCCGATCTGCCCTACGCGACGTCGGATCCGGTGCGGGTGACGACGGACGTCGTTCGCGCGAAGCAGGTTGTGGATCTTGTGCCACGCGTGCCAACACCCGTGTGGGGCAGGGACGAGCTACGCACGGGCGAGATGTGGAATTCGAACTCGGTGATTTCCTGGCTTCTCGCACGAGCCGGCATCCAGACGGACCAGCTTCAACCGCCCCCCGGCGGCCGAGCACCTGGTTGGAACGCCGGTCTCGTTGTGGCATGGCGCCAGATGCAATAGGCATCTCGCCGTATCCCACGATTAGGAGGACAGGAGTTGTGTCCCGAGCTCCCTGAACGCCCCGATGAACGCATCGACGAGCGGCGCGGGAGCACGGTCGCCGACGTTGACCATGACGGCGAGCTGTCGGCGCCCGTCGGTCGTGCTGAGCGTCATGCTCAGGAAGCCAGGGATCCCGCCCGCATGGCCCACCAGGCGGCCGGACGGCGTGTCGAGCTCCGCGACACCCAACCCATAGCGGTCGAGCAGGGGCAGCGGGACCGAAGCAGGCGGCACCCCGACGGTGCTCAGAAGCTGGGACACCAGTCGAGGGGGCAGGAAGCCGCCACTCAGCAGCGTTCGGAAGAAGCGAGTCAGGTTCTCCAGGTTGGACACCGCAGCGCCCGCGGCCCACGCGTACGAGGGGTCCTGGTCCGTGAAGTCCTCCAATGGGCCGCCCACCACCTCGAGCTCCGGACCGAGCGGAGGGCTGTAGCCGCGCGAGGCGGGACTCGGGATCTCGAGGGCGCCGATCGGGAAGGACGTGTGACTCAGCTCGAGCTCGCCGAAGATCGCGCGAGCCAGCTCGCGATCAAGCGTCTCCCCCGTTGCACCTTCAACGATCAGTCCGAGCAGGATGTAGCCCGTGTTCGAGTACGACCAGCCTGTACCCGGTGCGAAGTCGAGCGGCCGGTCGGCTATCAGGGCGACGAGCTCGCGCGGGACCACGCCCGGAACCGGGCCTGCGACGATGCGTACAGCTCTCGCCAGACGATATCCGTGTATTGCGGAACACCTGCGGTGTGATTCAGCAGTTGACGGACGGTGACGCGGTCGGCGTAGGACAGGATCCCAGGCAGCCACCGATCGACGGTGTCGGATAGTGAGATCGCGCCCTGCGAGAGCAGTTTCAGCACGAGCGCAGCGACGAAGGATTTGGTGGCGCTGCCGACGCGGAAGTGCAGATCCGGTCGCATGGGTCGACCCGTTCGTAGGTCGGCTACACCGCTTGCCGCCTGACGGGACGCCGACTCATCGTCGACCCTCGCGGCGGCGCCGGGAGCCCCGGCGTGTACGAGCTGGTCGGCGGCCCGCTGCACGTCGATGACGTGGTTGGTATCGCTCATCCCGCTATCGGCACATCATTCTCCCCGCCCGCCCCTGCTCACACCGATCGACCCTACGTGGGCCGGAATCGGCGGCGTCCCTAGTCGGGCGCGTCGAAGAAGCTGCGACAAGCACCGCGACAGGCACCCCGCTGACGATCCGGACCTCGTCCGCGCATACGGTCGGGAGAGCGGTCGGCCGGCCTAGGCCCGTGGATCACGACCTCTTCGCGGCGTGAAGGAGGACGGGCCGGGGTAGCCCTTGCAGGAGGACAGAGCCGATCGGCTCGAAGGCGACGTCACCCGGACCGACGCGATCGGCGACCTCTTGGCTCACGAGCACCTGGCCGGGCTCCGCCTGCTCCGCGATCCTCGCCGCAAGATTCACGGTCCGTCCAAAGTAGTCGCCCCCCTGGAACACCACCGGCCCCGTGTGCAGGCCAATATGCGCGGGGGGCAGTGCGGCGGCTGCGACGCCGTCGCGCATCTCCAGCGCGGCAACGACGCCCTCGCGTGGGTCGCGGAAGTGGAACATCACCCCGTCGCCCAGCCACTTCACGACCTTGCCGCCGTGGCGTTCGGCGGGGTATTGGACCAGCGGAGTCAGACGCGCGGCCAGGTCCGCGGCCGCCTGATCGCCCCGCTCTTCGGTGAGTCGCGTGTAGCCCGTGATGTCGAGGAAGCAGATTGCCGGCGTCGTCACCAACTTGCTGCGAAGGCCGGCACGGTCGAGCGCGTCCTCGACCTCCTCGATCAGGGTCTCGGTCCAGGTGTGCTCCTGGTTGGCGCGGTAGATGGCGAGCAGCGCCTGCTCGATCACTGAGGTGAACTCTTCGCCGAACTCGGCCTGGACACGCAGCATCTCCGCTGCGTTCATCCCCGACGCGATGCTCGGCATGGTGATCTGGGTGCGCCACCAAACCGCCTCGGTCTCCGCGATCCGGCGCAGGGCGTCTCCGTACACGCGAAGCAATTGTTCGGCGACGGCGGGATCGAATCCCTTCGCGAGCGCCACCTTGATGAGCGGAACGACCTGGAGCTCGTCCCCCCGCACCTGGTCATCAGCGTCCGCCTGGGCGAGGCCCATCGCCTCCCGTACGACCAGTAGGAGCTCGAGGGGAATGCTCTCTTGTGTGCTCACATCCCGGAACGACCTCCGATTTAGAGGAGAGAAGCGGTCGTAGACCGAGAGATCGAGGAAGTCGAACGACAACTCACCGCGCTCGAGTGCCTCGACGAGAGTCTCAACCGGGAGGCCGGCACGCTCGAGGCCGAGGTAGAGGCGTGCTCGCCGGGCGTCCCCTTGTGTGAAGGTGCCGTCTTCGGCCGGAACCAAGGCGCCGGCATCGATCAGTCTGGTTACGTACTCGACGTCGACGCCCGCTTGTTCCGCAACCTCGAGCTTCGTGATCAGGTTCACGCGGGAGAACCTAGCTCGTCACGGTCATCGGGGACGTCGTCGTGCAGTGCCGGTCTGCGGTTCATAGATGCGATCACTAGGCGAAGGCGCTCCGACATCATCGACGCGCCGCTGCGTCTTGGTTGGAGCACCGCGACAGCCTCGGTCCGGTCACCGATAGGAGGGACGGGTGCCGAGGTTGGTACAGAGCGATCGCGAGCTGATGATTCTCAGCGTGCGTAGCTCCGGACCGATCACGAGGCAGCGCGACGAAACGAGCCGGACCAGCGGATGCCTCATGGAGCCGTTTGGTCGATCGCCATTGCCCGGACGATCCGCCCGAGGATGGCGTTGGCCGTCCGCAGATCCGCCGCTCCGATCATGGCACCGAGCTCGTCGGCCCACGATCGCTGCACTCCTCGGATCCGGCGAAGCGCCGCGTTGCCTCGGCGCGTGATCCGGACCAGCTTCGAGCGGCGGTGATCGGGGTTGTCGTCGTACGCGGCGAAGCCCTCGTCTACCAGCAGGTCCGCCACGCGCTGGACGCTCTGGCGCGAGAGCCACCAGGCCCGGGCGATCTGCGGCACCGTCAGGGGGGTGGTCTCGATTGCCGCCAGCACCCGCCACCGCGCACTCGTCTGGCCGGCGGGCTCGGCCATCGCGTCGCCGGTCGCCGTGAGCAGCCCGTTGAGCCGGAAAACATGGACCACCAGCTCGCTCATCGCATCGCCTGCCTGCGTC
>JBKOWM010000001.1:0-8570 GCA_046724395.1 Actinomycetota bacterium | reverse complement strand
ACGTAACAGCTTCCAGTCCGGCTTCCCGAACCAGCCGTGCTTCGGAATCTCCTCGATCACAAGGTACCCACGAACGGCGAGATCGACGATCGTCGCGGTCACGTCGAGCGGGTTCGCGACCTCGTCCATCAGGGTGCCGATCTGCCCCGGCCGCAGGTCGTCGGGCGGCGCGAATTCAACCGGTGCTCCTCCGCTCTCGAACAGCGGAACGGCCCGTTCGGCCGTACCGGCGGGCGCTCCCATCACGATGTCGACCTGTCCTGCAGCGAAGCGCCGGTCGCGCCCGACCGTCCAGGCGAGCCAGACGAGGAACGCGATCACGAGGACGAACAACAACCCGGCCCCTCCGGCCGCCGCCGGCGTCACCGTGAACGCCCGGGCGAGCGACCACCGCTCCTCGAGGATCGGTCTCGGCTGTGCGACGAGTCCCTTCGCAAGCCCGATCACGATCGTGAGCGCCTGATACGGACCCAGCGCGGCCTGGCGGAACGTCGCCGTCGACGCGTCCACGTCGGACCGCGCGCATACCCCCGTCGATCCCGACAACCCCGCGAAACAAGCGACTCGGCGGATGTCGCCCGGAGCCGTCACCGTCACCCGCGCGCGATCGACGGGCACCGCCCAATCCGCCCCGATCGCATTCCAGTACAGCTCGTCGTGGTTCGGAAACGCGTTCAACGTCCCGTCCACCCGATACACGACCGTATACGTGTGCCGGCCGGTCACGGTTCGATCGGGATCACCGATCCGGAGACGGAACGTCCCGCCATCGTGCTGGACGTCGTAGTCGGCCGGCGCGTCGCCCGTCGTACGGACCGACAACACCTCGATCGGGTAGACGCGGTCGTGGGTGTCGTCGAAGTGGACACGCTCGGGGATGTCGCGGTAGATCCCGTGGTGGTCAGTCGACCCGAAGTCGTAGTCGATCGTCTCGGTTACCCGCAAGGACCCCGACCGCTCGATCTCGATGAGGACGTCGTACTCGTAGATTCGCTCGGATGTTTGCGCCGACGCGGCCGGGACGGCGGCACCGAACAGAGCGGTGACCGCCAGGGGCGGGGCGGCGCGGCGGAGCCGCGCTCGCGAAGGTCTCATGGGCAGAGGCTAGAGCGCGTCCATGTGCCATGCCACGATGGGGTGGTGTCGAACGGTCCAAGGCTCTACGGCGATCTCGCCGCGTGGTGGCCGCTGTTGTCCGCTCCGGACGACTACGCCTCGGAGGCCGCCGAATACCGTCGGCTGCTCGCCGATGGAAGCGAGCTTCCCGTGATCGCCGTCCTCGAGCTCGGGAGTGGCGGAGGCAACAACGCCTCTCACCTCAAGCGGCACTTCGAGATGACGCTCGTCGACCGATCGCCGCAGATGCTGTCCGTCAGCCGCGTACTCAACCCCGAGTGCGAGCACCTCGAGGGCGACATGCGAGACGTCCGGCTCGGCCGGACGTTCGATGCCGTCTTCGTGCACGACGCCATCGCGTACATCACGACCGCCGACGATCTGTCGGCCGTCTTCGAGACGGCCCGCGCGCACTGCGAACCGGGAGCGCCGGCGTTGTTCGTTCCGGACTACGTGACCGAGACCTTCGAGCCCGGAACCGCCTCGGGCGGGCACGACGGCACGGATCGGGCGATGCGATATCTCGAGTGGCGGTGGGACCCCGATCCGACGGATCAGACGTATCTGACGGATTTCGCGTATCTGTTCCGCGAGGCGGACGGGGCGATCCACGCGGAGGCGGATCGCCACGTGGAGGGTCTTTTCCCCGACGCGACGTGGCGCCGGCTGCTCGAGCGCGCCGGCTTCGAGGACGTCCGCTCTATCGATGTGCACATCGGAGATCCGGTCGGCTCGAGGGCGTTCCGGGGGCGACGGCCCGCTTAGTGCGAGGCCGTCCCGGGGGCGTCGGCCGGCTTAGTGCGAGGCCGTCCCGGCGGCCTCGCCGGTGCCCTGAAGTGCCTCCTGCACGATGTCCCATGCAAGGACCGCGCACTTAACGCGGATCGGGTACTTCACGACGCCCTTCAGTGCGACGAGCTCGCCGAACTCGTCCTCGTCCGGCTCGGCGTCGCCGGCCATCATCGCGCGGAACTCCTTGATCATGGTCTCCGCGTCGTCTACGGATTGGCCCGACAGGGCCGCCGTCATCATCGAGGCGGACGACTGCGAGATTGAACAGCCCTGCCCGGTGAACGCGATCTCGGCGATCTGGCCGTCTCGCTCGGCGACGTACACGGTGATCTCGTCGCCGCAGAGCGGGTTGTTCCGCGTGCACGAGCGGTTTGCCCCCCGCAGCTCCCGCTTGTTCCTCGGGTTCTTGTAGTGATCGAGGATGACTTCCTTATAGATCTCGTCGAGCGCCACGCTGTCCCCCGTCCTAGAGCCCGAACACGTCCTGCGCCTTCGCGAGCGCCGAGACGAGGGCGTCCACCTCGTCGTTGGTGTTGTACACGTAGAAGCTGGCGCGCGCCGTCGCCGGGACCCCGAACCGGCGCATCACGAGCTGCGCACAGTGGTGGCCGGCGCGGACGGCAATGCCCTCCTCATTCAGAACCTGCGCGAGGTCGTGCGGGTGAACGTCGCGGTACCAGAACGACACCGCGCCGCCGCGAACCGACGGGTCCTTCGGGCCGTACACGGTCGCGCCGGCATCGATCAGCCGGTCGAGCGCGTACGCGGAGATCTCCTCCTCGTGTGCGCGAACGTTGCCCATCCCCACCGACTCGAGATAGTCCACGGCCGCGCCGAGCGCCACCTCCTGTGCGATGTTCATCGTCCCCGCCTCGAACTTGAACGGGACGTCGTTCCACGTCGAGCGGTCCTTGAAGACCTCGCGGATCATCTCCCCACCGCCGAACATCGGGTCCATCGCTTCCAGATGCTCCCGTTTGGCGTAGAGCCCGCCGGAGGCCGTCGGCCCGAGCATCTTGTGCCCGCTGAATGCGAGGAAATCGACGTCGACGTCCTGAACGTTCACGATCGAGTGCGGCACGAGCTGCGCCCCGTCGACGAGGATGAGCGCGCCGACCGCGTGTGCCGAGTCGGCGAGCTGCCCGATCGGGTTGATCGTGCCGAGCGCGTTCGACATTCCGCTCACGCAAAGGAGCTTCGTGCGCTCGGTCAACAGCGACCCGAGCGCCGACAGATCGAGCAGGCCGTCGTCGGTGAGCGGGATGAAGTCGAGCACGGCGCCGGTGTCACGGGCGCAAAGCTGCCAGGGAACGAGGTCCGAGTGGTGCTCCATCTCGGTCAGGAGCACGCGGTCGCCCTCACGCAGGAACTTGCGGCCCCAACCGTGCGCGACCAGGTTGATCGACTCCGTCGTTCCGCGGTTGAAGACGATGGTCGCCGGCTCCGGCGCCCCGAGGAACGCGGCAAGCTTGGCTCGCGCGCCTTCATAGAGCTCCGTCGACTCCTCGGCCAGCTGGTACAGCCCTCGATGCGCGTTCGCGTTGTGATGCTCGTAGTAGTCGCTCTCCGCCTCGATGACCTGTCGCGGCTTCTGTGACGTGGCGGCGCTGTCCAGATAGATGAGGGGCTTGTCGCCGATGCGACGGTCCAGGATCGGAAAGTCGGCCCTGATCCGGGCCACGTCGAGGCCGCCCGCCTGCTCGGTCACGGACATCGCACCTGCGCCTCCCTCACTGACTCGTTCCCGTCGCCCTCAGCCGTCCCCCGCGCCGTCGCCGGCGGCCTTGTCGAGCCCCAGCTCTCGACGGATCCCCTCGTAGCCTTTCTCCTCGAGCTCGTGGGCCAGCTCCTTGCCGCCGGACTTCACGATACGGCCGTTCATCATGACGTGGACGAAGTCTGGCGTGATGTAGTTGAGGATCCGCTGGTAGTGGGTGATGAGCAGGACGCCGAGGTCCGGCCCGATCAGCTGGGCGATGCCTGTGGCGACCTGCTTGAGGGAGTCGATGTCGAGGCCCGAGTCGGTCTCGTCCAGGATGGCGAGCTGCGGCTCCAGCACCGCGAGCTGCAGGATCTCGTTGCGCTTCTTCTCGCCGCCCGAGAATCCCTGATTCACGTACCGCTGGACCATGGCGTCGTCGACGCCGAGCAGGTTCATCTTCTCCTTCATGTGCTTGCGGAAGGCGAGCGCGCTGACCTGCTCACCCTTGATCGATTGGTACGCCGTGCGCAGGAAGTTCACGACCGAGACCCCGGGGATCTCGACCGGGTATTGCATCGCCAGGAACAGCCCCCGCTGTGCGCGCTGATCGGCCCTGAGCGACAGCATGTCCTCGCCGTTGAAGCGCACGTCGCCGGCCATCACCTGGAGGCCCGGCCGGCCCATCAGGATGCTCGCCAGCGTCGACTTTCCGGACCCGTTCGGCCCCATCATCGCGTGCGTCTCTCCCTGGTGGACCGTCAGGTCGATCCCGCGCAGGATCTCCTTGCCGTCGATCCCTGCTCGCAGTCCTCGGATCTCGAGCGTCGCGGTCGCCACGGCGGTATCCGTCATCGTCAGCTCACCTCATAATCGATGTAGACGTCGTTGCCCTCGATCTTCGCGTCGAACACCTCGACGGGCTGGGTCGCCGGCAGAGTCGTTGGCCGCCCGCTGTCGAGGTCGAACGTCGAGCCGTGCTTCGGACACTCGATCGTCCCGAAGTCGACGTCGACATCGCCCTCGTCCAGGAAATAGTGCGCGTGCGAGCAGATGGCGTCGACGGCCCGAACGCCCTCCTCGCCGAGGTTCACGACGGCGATCGGTCGGTGGTCCACCTCGAATCGGCGGACCTCCCCGACCGGCACGTCGTCGACGCTGCAGATCCGCACCAGACCCATCCTCACGCCCTCGCGAGCTCGGCCTCGATGGCCGCCTCGACCCCGTCTCGGACCTCGGGAATGTCGATGCGGTCCAAGACCTCGGCGAAGAATCCGCGGACGATCAGCCGCGTGGCCTCGACGCGCGGTATCCCGCGGGACTGCAGATAGAAAAGCTCGTCCTCGCTCACGGGGCCGACACTGGCCGCGTGCCCGCAGCGCGTGGGATCGTTCGTCAGGATCTCGAGGTTTGGCACGGAGTGCGCCTTGGCGTGATCCGACAACAGGATGTTGCGGTTGGTCTGGTACGCATCGCAGCGATGCGCGCCCTGCTCGATGATCACCGTTCCCGTATAGATCGCATTCGACGTGTCCCGCATCGCGCCCTTGTAGAGGAGGTCGCTCGACGTTCGCGACCCGACGTGGTCCTGGATCGACCGGTGGTCGATGTGCTGAGCGCCGTCGCCGAAATAGACGCCGAGGAGCTCGCTCGAAGCGCCGTCCTCGGCCAGAACGCTTTCCACCTCCGTCCGGGCGAGCGAGCCGCCGAACGCGACGCCGAGGGACTTCACGTCGGCGTTGCGGGACAAGTTCATCCGCTGGACGGCCAGGTGCGTCACGCCGTCGCCGTACTCCTGGAGGTTCACGTACCGGACGCGGGAGCCCGGGCCGGCGAAGATCTCGACGATCGCGTCCGAGAAGCCGTGCAGCGGCGGCGACGCGTAACGGTCGATGAATGTCACCTCAGCGCCCTCGTCGGCGATCAGGAGCGTCCGCGGGAAGACCGCGGCGCGGTCGGCATCGACGTACGTCAGAGTCTGAAGGGGCGCGCTCAGCTCGATGCCCGGCGGTATGTAGACGAACGTTCCCCCGCTTCGAAATGCCGCATGGAGCGCGGTGAATGTCGTCCGGCCGGGCTCGACCAGCTGATGCAGGTGCTTCTCGACCAGGTCGGGATGGCGCGCCGCGGCGGTGTCGAGGTCGCCGAAGATCACGCCCCGGTCCCCCAGGCCGGAGGAGAGCCGTGTCGATATCACCTCGGAGTTGCGCTGGATCTGAAGGCCTGACCGCTCGCCGGTGACGCCGGCGGCCTCCAGCAGGCGGTGCGCCTCGACGGCCTCGGGGCCACCCCCGGGGGCGAAGGTCGCGAACGCGTTCACGTCGAATGACTCGAGGTCCGTGTACCGCCACTCCTCGGTCTGCTGCGAGGGAACGGGCAGCGCACGCCACTCCTCGAGCGCCTGGGATCGAAGGTCCCGCACGAAGCCCGGCGCCGGAAGACGCGCGAGCGCTCGCTCGTCGAAAGAGAGGTCGGGAGACATCGGTAGAGAAATCCTACCCTGTAGGTCGGATTCGCCCCAAACGACAGCGCGTGGGGCGGGAAGCACTGCGCCGCAGGCCCTCGATGCAGGGCCCGCCGCGAGCACCTAGCCGATCGCGCCCTCCATCTGCAGCTCGATCAGCCGGTTGAGCTCGACGGCGTACTCCATCGGCAGCTCCCGAGTGATGGGCTCGATGAAGCCGTTGACGATCATCGCGCTGGCTTCGGCCTCGGACAGACCGCGGCTCATCAGGTAGAAGAGCTGATCCTCGCCGATGCGCGAAACGCTCGCCTCGTGGCCAAGCTGGGCGGTCTCCTCCTCCACCTCCACGTACGGGTACGTGTCGGAGCGCGACTCCTCATCCAGGATGAGCGCGTCGCACCGCACGTTCGACTTTGCGTGGTGAGCCCCCGGCTCCACGCGGACGAGACCTCGGTATCCGGTCCGGCCGCCGTCCTTCGACACCGACTTCGACGTCAGCACGCTCGTCGTGTACGGCGCGGCGTGGATCGCCTTGCCGCCGGCGTCGGTGTGCTGCCCGTGGCCGGCGAACGCAACGCTCAGAACCTCGCCGCGGGCGCCCTTGCCAAGGAGGTAGATCGACGGATACTTCATCGTCGTCTTCGATCCGATGTTGCCGTCGATCCATTCCATGACGGCATCCTCGTGCGCGGCCGCGCGCTTCGTCACGAGGTTGTAGACGTTGTTCGACCAGTTCTGGATGGTGGTGTATCGAACGCGGGCACCCTTCTTTGCGATGATCTCGACGACCGCGGAGTGAAGCGAGTCGCTCGTGTAGATCGGCGCCGAGCACCCTTCGACGTAGTGCACGTACGCACCCTCGTCGGCGATGATCAGAGTTCGCTCGAACTGGCCCATGTTCTCCTGATTGATGCGGAAGTACGCCTGCAGCGGGATGTCTACGTGAACACCGGGCGGCACGTAGATGAACGACCCGCCGGACCACACGGCCGAGTTCAACGCCGCGAACTTGTTGTCGTTCGGCGGGATGATCGTCCCGAAGTACTGCCGAATGATGTCCGGGTGCTCGCGCAGCGCCGTGTCCATGTCACTGAACAGAACACCCATCGAGTCGAGCTCGTCGCGGATCTTGTGGTACACGACCTCGGACTCGTACTGCGCGGAGACGCCGCCAAGATACTTCTTCTCGGCCTCCGGGATGCCCAATCGGTCCCACGTGCCCTTGATGTCGTCGGGCAGGTCGTCCCACGTCTTGGCCTGCCCCTCGGTGGACTTCAGGTAATAGAAGATGTCGTCGAAGTCGATGCCCGACAGGTCCGCCCCCCACCACGGCATCGGCCGCTGCTGGAAATGCCTCAGCGACTTCAGCCGGAACTTTCGCATCCAGTCCGGCTCGCCCTTGATGGCCGAGATCTCCTCGACGACGGCCTCGTTCAGTCCCTTCTTCGGCTTGAAGACGTAGCGCTCCGGATCATGCCAGCCGAAGCGATAGCCCTTCGAGAGCTCTCGGAGATGTTCTTCCTGCGTGACGGCCACGTCCGGTTCCTTCCGTGTCGACGGTGGGCCTCGCCTTCGAGGATACCCGCCTGCGGTCGACAAAGTCCACCGGCCGAGTCGGAAATGGCGTCTGCGAGGGCGTGCGCCAGCACTTTGCTGATTTCGCTTGCCGCGCAGCCGTTCTCGCGTAGCCCCTCCCAGCCTTTCGCTCAGCCCTTCTCCACCGGAGCGCCGACCAGGCTCCCGTACTCGGTCCACGAACCGTCGTAGTTCTTGACGTTCTCGTACCCCAGCAGCTCCCGAAGCGCGAACCAGGTGTGGCTGGACCGCTCCCCGATCCGGCAATACGCGATGACGTCGTCATCGGGCCTCACTCCCTCCGCCTCGTAGAGCGCGCGAAGCTCGTCGGCCGAGCGGAAGGTGCCGTCCTCGTTGGCGGCCTTGGCCCACGGAATGTTCGCGGCGCCCGGGATGTGGCCCGGAACCTGCGACTGCTCCTGCGGGAGGTGATCGGGTGCGAGCTTCTCGCCCCGGAACTCCTCCGGCGATCGGACGTCGACGAGTCCAACGCCGGTTCCGACCGCGGCGATGACCTCGTCTCGAAGCGCGCGAACCTCGGGGCGCTCGCGGCCCGATATCCGGAGTCCCGTCCGCGAGTAGCTCGGAGCGTCCTGCGTCAGCTCGCGGCTCTCGAGCTCCCACTTCTTGCGTCCGCCGTTCACCAGCTTCACGTTGTCGAAACCTCGTAGCTTGAGAACCCAGTACGCGTAAGCGGCGAACCAGTTGTTGTTCCCGCCGTAGAGCACGACGGCGGTGTCGTCTCCGACGCCGGAGCGCGACAACAGGTCCGCCAGCTCTTCCTGCGTCACGTACTCCCGGCCGACCTTCGCGTGCAGGTCCGTGTTCCAGTTCCAGGCGACGGCGCCGCGGATGTGACCCTTGTCGTACGCCGTCGTGTCCTCGTCGACCTCGATGATCCGGATGCCCGGGTCATTGATGTGC
>JBKOWM010000126.1:0-28986 GCA_046724395.1 Actinomycetota bacterium | reverse complement strand
GTGTACGTCCGCACGCTCCTCGGAGACGGCGTCGGCGGCGAGGGGCGGCAGGTCGAACGAATCAGCGCGGGCCAGTACCTGTAGGCTCTGCGGATGGCCATCCCGAAGGTCATCGGGACCGAGACGGAGTACGGGATCTCGGCCGTCGGCTCGTCGGACTTCAACCCCGTCCTGTCCTCGTCGCTGCTGATCAGCACGTACGCCGGGACGCTGCGCAAGATCCGGTGGGATTACGAGCAGGAGTCGCCGCTGCGCGACGCGCGCGGCTTCGAGCCGGTGCAGGTGCGCGAGCCCGCCGAGGAGGATCTCGGACTGGCCAACGTGATCCTGCCGAACGGTGCGCGCTACTACGTCGACCACGCGCACCCCGAGTACTCGACGCCCGAGTGCTCAACGCCGCGCGACCTCGTCGTCCACGACAAGGCCGGGGAGCGCATCCTGGAGCGTTCGGTCACCGAGATGCAACGGGCGCTCCCGCCCGGTCAGCGCCTCACCATCTACAAGAACAACAGCGACGGCAAGGGCAACTCGTACGGAACGCACGAGAACTACCTTGTCGATCGCGCGACGCCGTTCGGCGCCATCGTCCGGGACCTGACGCCCTTCCTGGTCTCACGCCAGGTGTTCACGGGCGCCGGGAAGGTCGGCGGCGAGGCCCCGTGGGACGAACGGGAGCACGACCTGTTCCAGATCACGCAGCGCGCGGACTTCTTCGAGGCGGAGGTCGGGCTAGAGACCACGCTCAAGCGCCCGATCATCAACACGCGCGACGAGCCGCACGCGGACCCGGAGAAGTACCGCCGCCTGCATGTGATCGTCGGCGACGCCAACATGAACGAGGTCGCGACGTACCTCAAGGTCGGGACCACGGCCCTGGTCCTGAACATGATTGAGGACGAGTACCTGCCTGACCTCACGATCGCCAACCCGGTCTCCGCGCTGCACCGGATCTCGCGGGACGTTTCGTGCACGGAAACCGTTCGGCTGACCGACGACCGCCGGCTGACCGCCGTTCAGATCCAGTGGGAGTACCTCGAGCGGGCGAAGAAATACGTCGAGCAGGAGGACGACGCGGCCGACAACGACGCGCTGCTGCGGCGATGGGAATCCGTGCTCTCCGCTCTCGAGACGGATCCGTCGAGCCTTCACCGCGAGATCGACTGGGTCGCCAAGCTCCGCGTTCTCGAGCGGTACCGTGACCGGGACGGGCTCGAGTGGTCGGATCCAAAGCTGCGCCTGATCGACCTGCAATACCACGACGTTCGGCGGGACAAGGGCCTGTACTACCGCCTCGCGGCCGCCGGCAAGGCCGAACGCATCCTCGCGGACGACGAGGTCGACCGCGCGATCATGGAGCCACCCGCCGATACCAGGGCCTTCTTCCGGGGGCGGTGCATCTCGCGATACCCGGAGGCCATCGCCGCCGCGTCGTGGGACTCGATCATCTTCGACACCGGGCGTGAGTCGCTCCAGCGCATCCCGATGCGCGAACCACTCCGGGGCACGCGGTCGCACGTCGAGGCGCTCTTCGCCGAGGCGCCCGACGCGGCGACTCTCGTCGACCTGCTGCAACGCTGAAACCAGCGACTCGGCGCCCCGGCGGTAGGATGACGTCCCTCGCTCCGCCGCAGCCCGAGGGAGGAGCGAGCCCACCGGATTGGCCCGCGCATCGAGGGGAGTGACCGGCCGTGCCGCAGGAGCAGGAGCAAAAGCGCACCCAGCGCAAGACCGGCGGCGACGGCGGCGACGCCGGACAGGTGCAGTCCACGTCCAAGGCCGAGGAGCTCAAGGAGGAGATGGACGACATCCTCGACGAGATCGACTCCGTGCTGGAGGAGAACGCCGAGGAGTTCATCAAGAGCTACGTCCAGAAGGGCGGCCAGTGACGGACGAAAACCTCCGGCCGCCGCTCGGCGACCGGCCGATCGGTGCCAACCCCAGCTTCGTCGACCTCGTGTCGACGACGCGTCCGGAGCTCGTCCCTACCGCCACGTCGGACGGGTCGGTCCCCGTTCTGCACGGGACTACGGTCCTGGGGCTGAAGTTCCGCGGTGGAATGCTCATGGCCGGCGATCGTCGCGCCACCGAGGGGTACGCGATCGCGGACGACCGCATGGACAAGGTCTTCGCCGCCGATGACTTCTCGACGATCGCGATCGCCGGCGTCGCCGGACAGGCGGTGGAGATCGTCAAGCTCTTTCAGCTCGAGCTCGAGCACTACGAGAAGATCACCGGCGACCGGCTGTCGCTCGAGGGCAAAGCCAACCGGCTGGCGCAGATGATCCGCGGAAATTTTCCGCTGGCGGTCCAGGGGCTCGTCGTCGTGCCGCTGTTCGGCGGCTTCGACGACCGGCTCGGCGAGGGCCGCATCTTCTATTACGACGCGACGGGCGGCCGCTGGGAGGAGCGTGACTTCCACACCACGGGCTCGGGCGGGCGCCCCGCGAGAACGTCGCTCAAGAAGCGGTGGCGCCCCGATCTGGACCGCGACGAGGGGTTGCGGGTGGGGGTCGAGGCGCTGGTGGACGCATCGCAGGAGGACGCCGCGACCGGAGGTGTCGACCCCGTCCGCGGGATCTACCCGCTGGTCCTGGTCGTCACGGCCGAGGGCGTCCGAGAGGTCCCCGACGACGAGGTCCGCGCCGCCTTCGAGGCCGTGGCCCGGGCCGAGGGGGAGCGGGGGGCGCGCTGATGTCGTTCATGCCGTACGTCGCGCCCGAACAGATCCTCAAGGACCGCTCGGAGTACGCGCGGAAGGGCATCTCACGCGGAAAATCGGTGGTCGGCCTGGAGTACGCCGACGGCCTGCTGTTCATCGCGGAAAACCCCAGCGCGTCGCTGCACAAGATCAGCGAGATCTACGATCAAATCGCCTTCGCGGGGGTCGGGAAGTACAGCGAGTTCGAGGATCTGCGCATCGCCGGCGTCCGCCTGGCCGACGTCCGGGGTTACTCGTACGACCGACAGGACGTCAGGGCCAAGGACATCGCCAATGCGTACTCGCAAGCGCTGTCGACAATCTTCACGCAGCAGCTAAAGCCATACGAGGTGGAGATCCTCGTGGGCGAGGTCGCCGACGATCACGGTCACAACGAGCTGTACCACATCCTGTTCGACGGCTCGGTCAACGACGAACATGGCCACGTCGCTATCGGCGGCCATGCGGAGGAGCTGGGAACGGCGCTGACCGGCGCCTACAAAGAAAGCTGGGACCTCGCGACGGCGGTCCGCGAGGCGGTCAAGGCGATCTCCTCGGCCGAGCAGCGTCAGCTCGAGCCGGCGTCGATCGAGGCGGGCGTGCTCGACAGGACGCGAGGGCAACGGCGAAAGTTTCGTCGGCTCGAGGACGCAGAGGTGCAGCGAATCCTCTCCGCTTGAGGCCTCTCGCCCGCGCCGGTACCGGCGTAGGGCGGGACCGGGCCTAGACTCGGAGTGTGGAACGGCGGATCTTCGGCCTCGAGAACGAGTACGGCGTCACCTGCACCTTCCGCGGGCAGCGGCGGCTGTCGCCCGACGAGGTCGCGAGGTATCTGTTCCGCCGAGTCGTCCACTGGGGCCGGTCGTCAAACGTGTTCCTCGAGAACGGCGCCCGGCTGTACCTGGACGTCGGCTCGCACCCCGAGTACGCGACGCCGGAGTGCGACGCCGTGGTGGACCTCGTCGCGCACGACAAGGCCGGCGAGCGCATCCTCGAGGCGTTGCTCGCCGCCGCGGAGGTCCGGCTCCACGAGGAGGGGATCAGCGGTCAGGTCTACCTGTTCAAGAACAACACGGACTCGGCCGGCAACTCCTACGGGTGCCACGAGAACTACCTGGTGGCGCGGCAGGGGGAGTTCGCGCGGATGGCGGACGTCCTCATCCCCTTCTTCGTGACGAGGCAGATCTACTGCGGTGCTGGCAAGGTGCTGCACGGTCCGCGCGGCGCGCAGTTCTGCATCGCGCAGCGGGCCGAGCACATCTGGGAGGGAGTCTCGAGCGCGACGACGCGGTCGCGCCCGATCATCAACACGCGCGATGAGCCACACGCGGACGCCGAGCGCTTCCGGCGGCTCCACGTCATCGTCGGCGACTCCAACATGAACGAGTTCACGACGTGGTTGAAGGTCGGCGTGACCGACCTCGTCCTGCGGATGGTCGAGGCCAACACCGTCATGCGGGACCTTTCGCTGGAGAACCCGATCCGCGCCATTCGCGAGATCAGCCACGACGTGTCTTGTCGCAAGAAGGTTCGCCTTGCGAACGGCCGCGAGCTTACGGCGATCGACATCCAGACCGAATATCTCGAGCGGACGGAGCGCTTTCTGGAACGCCGCGGCACGGACGCGCAGTCCAAGCAGCTGCTGCTCGAGTGGCGAGAGGCGCTCGAGGCGCTGGCGGCCGGTGAGTCGGAACGGCTGATGCGCAAGGTCGATTGGGTCGGCAAACAGCAGCTCATCGAGCGCTACCGACACAAGCATGGTCTGCCGTTGTCATCACCAAAGGTCGCGCTGCTCGACCTTTCGTATCACGACGTGAACCGAAACCGCGGCCTGTATTACCTGCTCGAGCGCCAAGACCGCGCCGAGCGCGTGTCCGAGGAGCGTGACATCTCGCGCGCGATGCGCGAGCCTCCGCAGACGACGCGCGCCAAGCTCCGCGGCGACTTCATCAAGCACGCGAAGCAGAAGCGTCGGGACTACACCGTGGACTGGGTCCACCTCAAGCTGAACGACCAGGCCCAGCGAACCGTCCTGTGCAAGGACCCCTTCCGCAGCGTCGACGAGCGGGTGGAGCAGCTCATCGCCCACATGTGACGTCGACGCTCAGGCGTGGCGATACGACTGCGACGTCCCGGCCATGCGCCCGGCCAGGACGCCGGCGGCGCCCGCGGCCAGGAAGAACGTCGGATCGTCGGCGGGGGAGCGGCCCATCGACGTGACCTCGACGCCGAGACTCTCGAGCGCCTCGAGCGCCGGACGGCCGTCGACCTCGATCAGCTGGTGCTTGTCCTCGAGCCTCCATGCGCGGAGGGCATTCCACACCGCGTCCCGGTCCGGCTCGCTGAGGACGGGAACTGCAACGTTCGCGGCCACGTGACAGACGCGGTCGAGGATCGTCAGCGAGTGGTGTGACACCCCCCGGTGCCGCTCGCGAGCGTCGGCGAACGACACGCGCAGCGCCGCGACGGGGCTGCCGCCGAGGGTGTCGCAGGCGTCGAGGGCGTGTCCGTTCGCGAGCGCCGATACCCCCCACGTCGTCGCCGTGCCGAGGTTGCCCGGTCCGTCGGCCACGACGATCACGTCGGCGTTCAGAACGGCCACCGCCGCCAAGAGCGCGCTCCAAAGCGTCACCGTCTCGTGGTCGCCGCCCACAGCCTGCCCCGCGGTTATGAACCCATCGAGCAGGCGCGCCGCGCGGAGCCGTGTGACGAGCCTCGAGAACCGCCCGTGCAGCGCGGCGCCGTCCGTCATGACGTAGACGACGCGGCCGCCGCCGGCCGCCTTTGCGCCGGCCGCGATCGGCGCCACCATCGAGTGGAGGGGCGCCGCGACGACCGGTGCCCCGCCGAGGGACGCGCCCTCCAAGGCCTCCGCGTGCGTTTCCTCGAGCGTGCGAACCGCAGCCTGATGTGGGAGGTACCGCGCCTTCATCACGCGCCCTCGATGGCCCACCTCGGCGGTCGACTCGATGCGGGCGATCACGAGGTGCAGCCCGCCCGTCCCCAGCCCGAGGTCGACCGCCGTCGTGTTGAGGACCACCCGGTCGCCGGCTTCGATCGGACCGATCAGCGAGGGGTACGCCAGCGCGTACCCTTCCACGCCGTCGATGTCGACGCGAAGGTCGACGGCGCCGGGGCGCCGGCCGACCACGTCGACGACCGATGCCGTACGGAGCCGGATGAGCGGCGCGTCCGGGTCCTGATCCGTCGGGGAACCCGCCAAGATGGCCCGAGTATGATGCCGCGCGGATGCACCCGCTCGAGCGGCTGGTCAACCTCGTCGCGCTCCTGCTGGAGTCGCCGCGCCCGCTGACGTTCGATCAGATCCGCGAAGCGATGCCGGAGGCGTACGCGCAGCAGGAAATGGCGACCGCCAAGCGAATGTTCGAGCGCGACAAGGACATCCTGCGCGACGTCGGGGTCCCGATCGAGGTGGCGCCAACGGATGCCTGGGACGTCGAGCAGGGGTACACCATCCCGAAGGATCGGTACTACCTGCCGGAGATCGACCTCACGCCCGAGGAGATATCGGCGTTGTTCGTCGCCGCGCGTGCGGGGGGCGAGGACCCCGCGGCCGAGCTGGGTGTGCGCAAGCTCCTCTACGGCGCGGACGGCGCGTTCCTGACCGGAACGTCGGCGCCCTCGATCGCCGCCGACGCCGCGGGCCTCGACGCCCGTCTACTGGCGGCCGCCAACGCCATCGGTGACCAAGCGAGCGTCGGCTTCACCTATCGGACGTCGCGCGGCGATCGATCCGAGCGCCACGTCGATCCCTATGGCCTTGTCGTACGCGGCGGCCACTGGTACCTGGTCGGTCTCGACCGCGAGCGCGGCGACATCCGTTCGTTCCGGTTCTCGCGAATGGTCGGCGACCTCGAGGCACGCGTTCCCGGGTCGGCGCCGCCGGACGGTTTCCGCGCCGCCGATCACGTCATCGCCGGTCCGTGGGGGCCCGGGGACACGCATGAGCACGTCGTCGTGGCGTTCTCACCCGACGTCGCGTGGTGGGCCACGAGCGGATTGTCGGAGGTGGACACGATCGGCACGCGGGAGGACGGGTGGCAGGTGATGCGGTTTCCCACGGCGCCGGGTGACGGCGTCGTGTCTTGGGTGCTCTCGTTCGGTCCCGATGCCGAGCTCCTCGAGCCCGACGCGCTGCGCGTTGAGATCGTTCGACGGCTGGAGGCCGTACTTGCCTGAGCCGCGGTCGGGCGGCGCAAGGGCGTCCGAACGGCTCCGCCGACTGCTCGTGATCGTCCCATACCTCGTGCAGCATCCGGGAACCGACGTCCGCGAGCTCGGGCGACTGTTCGCCGTCGACGAGGGCGAGCTGCTCGACGACCTCGGCAGGCTGTTCATGTCCGGGCTGCCGCCGTACGGGCCGGGCGACCTGATCGGGGTGGACATCGAGGACGGCCGCGTCTGGATCGAGATGGCCGACTACTTCTCGCGTCCCCTGCGCCTCACGCGTCCGGAGGCGCTCGCCGTGTACCTGCGGGCAACCGCGCTCGCCGACATCCCCGGCGTGGCGGAGTCCTCCGCCCTGGCCGCGGCCGTCGACAAGCTCGGCCACGCGCTGGGCCGCGAGACGCTGGGCGAGCTGACGGGGCACGTCGAGGCCGCGGGCGGCGGCCGCCCCGCCGAGGCGCTGGACGTGGTACGCCGTGCCGTCGAGCGCCGCGAACGGCTGCGAATCGCGTACTACGCGCAGTCCTCGGCCGAGACGACGGAGCGCGACATCGACCCCGAGGAGGTCTTCCTGGCTGTAGGGCGCTGGTACGTCGTCGCCTGGGATCACCGCTCGGACGAGGAGCGGTTGTTCCGGGCCGACCGCATTCGATCGGCCGCACCGACGGGCGACCGATTCCGGCCGCGCGGCCTGCGCGGCGCCGGACGGCCGCTGTACACGCCCGGCGAGCGCGACGTGGACGTCCGGCTGCGGCTCGGTCCCGACGCCCGCTGGGTCGGGGAGTACTACGCGACGGACGAGGCGTTGGAGCTCGGGGACGGCCGGTTGGAGGTATCGCTGCCCGCGGCGAGACTGGAATGGATCGCCCGCGTGGTCCTTCGACTGGGCCGGGACGTGGAGATCATCACACCGCAGGTGCTAAAAGACCGGGTCCGCGACCTGGCGCACCGTACGAAAAAACGGTACGTCGAGACTAGTCCGGACTCCGTATCCGTCGGCTAAACCGTTCGCCCGACACGGCCGATACAGGTCGTGTCATGACCACCATCCGGACAACTTGCCCCCGCTGCGGCGAGGTGGACATGGGCCCCGAGGCGATCCTACTATCGGTGCTGCAGGGCGGACGCGAGGGCACCTACCGATTCACCTGCCCCACGTGTTTCGACGCGGTAGAGAAGCGAGCGGACCGCAAGATCGTGGCGCTCCTCGTCTCGGCCGGGGTGGACGTCGCGAGCGGCGAGCAGGCCGAGGAGCCAGCGGGCTCTCTCTTCGACCAGGACGAGCCGGACCCGCGCGGCCCACTCCCGTCCGGACCGGCCTTCACCGCCGACGACCTCATCGACTTCCATTACCTCCTCCAGGACGACCGCTACATCGACGACTTCCTCGCATCGCAACGCTGAGTCCTCCAGGCGCCTACACGCCCGCCTCGGCTACCATCCTGGCGTGTCGCCGGTCTTCGTCGTGTGGTTCACGCTTACCGCGGTCACGGCCCTCGCGCTCGCGGCCGTCCTGATCGGGCTGGTCCGGCATCTGCTCGGCCTGGGGCGGACGCTCCGGCGGTTCCGGGAGGAGGTCACGCCGGTCGCGCAAGACATCTCGGCGGAGGGGGACCGGGCGTCCGCCCGTGCCGCCCGGCTGTCCGAACCGCGTCGGGCGGCCCGTTCACGACCCTCGCGGTAGGATTCGACTCGGGCTTTCGCCCGTCATCGGCCATGTTCAACGTCGGACCGCTCGAGCTGGTGCTCATCCTCGTCGTCGCGCTACTCGTCGTCGGACCGTCGAGGCTGCCGGACGTCGGCCGCTCGATCGGCCGCGGGCTGCGTGAGTTCCGCAGAGCGCAGGACGAGATGCAGCGGTCGCTGCGGCTCAGTCTCGAGGACGAGCCGCCATCCCGTCCGACGCGCGTGGGAGCCTCGTCGGCCACGGAGGACGACGACGCCTCCGTGCCCGGCGCCGCCTCCGGGTCCGGGCCCGGCGAGGCGGAGCCGACCGCCGGTCCGCAGGGCGAGATGGAGGACGTCGCCAAGGTCCTCGGTCGCGGCCTAGCCGACCTGCGCCGCGCGAAGGAGGAGCTGCAGAGCAGCTTTCGAATCGACATGAACGACTCGGGCGACAACGGCTCGCGCCGGCCCAAGTGAGCCCGCTGGTGACGTCGGCGTGGGTCTGATCCCGACGATGCTCCGGCGCCCGGAGCGCGATCCCGAGGGCGCGATGACCCTCGTCGAGCATCTGGAGGAGCTGCGCCGGCGCCTCTTCATCTGTCTTGCGGTCATTGCGCTCGGCTCGGTGCTTGGCTGGTTCCTCTACGACCCACTGCTCAGGCTGATGACGAACCCGTTCTGCGACTGGGTCCGCACGCTTCCGCAAAGCCAGCAACCGCCGGCCGGTTGCCGTCTCCTCGCGACGACTCCGATCGACCCGGTCATGGTCAAGCTGAAGGTCGTCGCGGTCCTTGGGCTGTTCATCGCCCTCCCCGTCGTTCTGTACCAGTTTTGGGCGTTCATCGTCCCGGGTCTGACCAAGGGCGAGCGTCGCATGGCGATCCCGTTCGTGCTGAGCTCGCTCGCCTTGTTTGCGCTCGGCGCCTTCGTCGCGTACCTGACGCTGCCGAAGGCTCTGGAATTCCTGCTTGGGTTCGCCGGGCCGACGGTGACGCCGTTTCTGACGGCGACGTCGTTTCTCACGTTCGTCCTTCTCATCGCATTCGCGTTCGGGCTCACGTTCGAGTTCCCGATCGTCCTGATCTTCCTCACGATCGTGGGCGTGCTCTCGAGCGCCAAACTGCGGTCGTGGCGGCGGATGGCCATCCTGATCATCGCCGTCGCGGCGGCCGTGATCACGCCCTCGGCGGACCCGTACTCGATGCTCGCGATGATGATCCCGATGGTGTTGTTCTACGAGGTCGCTATCATCGTGGGCCGGCTCATGAAGAAGTAGGGGATCGATGGCCATCAAGGGCAAGAGCAAGCCTAAGGCGCGACGGTCGGTCACCCCGGGCCCCCGCCCCGTCTATCAGCCGGTCAAGCCGCCGCTGCTGCAGCGCCGGGGCTTCCAGATCGGCGTCGTCGCCGTCCTGCTCGTGGCCACCGCGAGCGCGGTCCTGTACGGCATCATCCGCGAGCGGAACCAGAACCGTGCGGCGGAGCAGGAGCAGCTCATGAAGGACGTCGCGTCCGCCTACACGACGCAGACGCAGACGGCCCTCGCCGGCGTCGGGCAGGCGCAAGCCGTGTCGTTCACTCTGCTTCCCGATCTGAAGACACAGACCGAGGCGCTCCGATCGGGGTCCGGCGACGCATCGGATGTGGCGAAGGCCGCCGACGGCCTCGCCGACCAGGCGTCCGGCGCCGCCGACGAGCTGAGCAGGATCGACGCGGCGAGCATGATCCGCGGCAAGGGCGTCGAGGACGCGGCGTTCGTCCGCGACCTCATCAACGCGAACGTGAAGATGGAGAATGCGCTCCGCATGGAGGCCGTCGCAGCCGGCGTCCTGCGGCAGGCGGCGGTCGCGCCGGCCGGGCAGACGAGGGCGCTCCTGCAGCAGGCGGACGAGGCTCGAACAACGGCGGAGGCCTTGTTCCAGTCCGGCTACTCGGACTGGAACACCGCCCAGTACACGGCCGGGATCTTCCAGCCGGCGCCGATCTCCCCCGGCTCGTAGCCGTGGCGGACGCGGTCCTGCTGCTGCACGCATTTCCCCTGGACGCCAGCATGTGGCGTCCCCAACTCGAAGCGTTCGGGGACGACGTCCGAGTTATGGCTCCGAACCACCCGGGGTTCGGCGGCGACGCCAAGGCGCCCGAAGTCATGACGATGTCCGGTGCGGCGGCGTCCGCCATCGACGCCCTGAACGCGGCGGGCATCGACCGCGCCGTCGTGTGCGGCCTGTCCATGGGCGGGTACGTCGCCCTCGAGCTCTGGCGCCGCGAGCCGGGCCGGGTCATCGGCTTCGTCTTCGCCAACACCCGCTCCGGCGCCGACAGCGAGGAGGCCGCCGCCAACCGGCGGGCGCTCGCCGCCCGGCTTCGGCGCGAGGGCAAGGAGTTCTTCGCGGACGGGCCGCCCGGACTCCTGTCCGAGTACGCGTCGGACGACCTGCGCCGGCTCGTCCGAGAGATCATCGCCGACCAGCCAGCCGAGGCGATCGCCGCGGCCTCCCTGGGCATGGCCGACCGCCCCGATTCCACACCCGACCTTCCGGGGATCGACGTCCCGACGCTCGTCGTCACAGGCGCGGACGATTCCCTCATCCGCAGCGCCGTTACGGCCGAGATGGCGGACGCGATCCCGCATGCACGGCTGGTCGTGATCGACCGGGCCGGACACCTTTCGAATCTGGAGCAGCCCGAGGAATTCAACCGCTCGCTCGGCGAGCACCTTTTCCGCTGCGGGCTGCGTTGACGTCGGCGGCCGAGCGGCGCGCCGTTCGTAGACTGGGTCGGTGGCCGATCCAGAGCGCTTTCCGGCGCGCTACCCGTTTGCCCTCGACCGCTTCCAGGAGGAGGCCATCGAGGCGCTGTCCGCCGGCGACTCCGTCCTCGTGGCGGCGCCGACCGGCTCTGGCAAGACCGTCGTAGCCGAGTACGCCGTCGAGCGCGCGCTCGAACTCGACGGCAAGGCCTTCTACACCACGCCGCTTAAGGCGCTGTCGAATCAGAAGTTCGGCGACTTCGTCGCCCGCTACGGCGGCGCCAAGGTCGGGCTGCTGACCGGCGACAACGCCATCAACTCCGAGGCCCCGATCGTCGTCATGACGACGGAGGTGCTGCGCAACATGCTCTACGAGAAGTCCGCCACCCTGGGCGGCCTCGCCTCGGTCGTCATGGACGAGGTCCACTACCTGCAGGACCCCTACCGGGGAGCCGTCTGGGAGGAGGTGCTGATCCACCTCCCCCTGTCCGTCTCGGTCGTGTGTCTGTCCGCCACCATCTCCAACGCCGAGGAGTTCGGGGAGTGGATCGGCACGCTCCGCGGCCCGACGCGCGTGGTTATCGAGGAGCGGCGGCCGGTGCCGCTCGAGCATCATTACCTCATCGGACACGATCCACACCCCATGCACGTCGAGCAGAACGGCCACATGATCCCGAACCCGTACATCGTCTCGCTCGACCGCGAGGAGGTTCGATACAAGACGTACACGCGGCGGGGGAGCGGGAACCTGCAGTATCAGCGGATCCCCCGGCCGCGCGAGGGGCACCGGCGTGTCTACGTACCTCGGCGCGAGGAGGTCGTCGAGGTCCTCGCCGAGCAGGGCCTGCTCCCCGCGATCTACTTCGTGTTCAGCCGGGCGGGGTGCGAACGAAGCGTCGAGTGGCTGATGCAGGCCGGGATCCGTCTGACCGAGCGCGACGAGGCCGAACGAATTCGGGAGTTCACCGAGATGCGCTCCGCGTGGATGGACGACGACGACCTCGTCACGCTCGGCTTCTACGATTTCCTCGACGCGCTGACGGCAGGCATCGCCGCGCACCACGCCGGGATGCTGCCGGTCTTCAAGGAGACCGTCGAGGAGCTGTTCGAGCAAGGACTCGTGAAGGTCGTGTTCGCGACCGAGACGCTCTCGCTTGGCATCAACATGCCGGCCAAGTCCGTCGTCATCGAGGACCTGTGGAAGTTCCAGGGCGAGCGGCACGAGCTGCTGACGCCAGGCGAGTACACACAGCTCACCGGACGAGCGGGGCGCCGCGGCATCGACGACGTCGGGCACGCCATCGTCGTGTTCCAGCGGCAGGTGCCGTTCGAGCGCGTCGCCTCGCTGGCCTCGACGAGGACCTACGAGCTCTCGTCGTCGTTCCGACCGTCGTACAACATGGCCGTCAACCTGGTCCGCAACTACACGCGCGAGCAGGCCCACCGCCTGCTGAACTCGTCGTTCGCGCAGTTCCTCGCCGATCGAGGCGTCGTGGCGCTCGAGCGCCAGCTCGAGCGCGACACGTCGTACCTGGCCGGGTACCGCGAGCAGATGCGATGCCACCTCGGCGACTTCGACGAGTACTGGACGCTCCGCGAGCGCGCCGCCGCCATTCGGGAGGATGCGCGTACCGGACGCGAGCGGACTCGGTCTGACGCCGTGAAGGCCGCGCTGGCCTCGCTACGGCCGGGCGAGGTGATCTTCGTCCCGCGCGCCAAGCGACGCGGGCTCGCGGTGGTGCTCTCGAACCGGGAGGGACGCCCGACCGTGCTCGCCCAGGACCGCACGTTCTTCCGCCTGTCGGCTCGCGACTTCGACGACCCGCCGGCCACCCTGACGAGGATCCCGCTCCCGCGGTCCGGAAGCGTTCGAAGCGCGAGGTACCGGCGCGACATTGCAGCGAGGCTCGTCGCGCTCGACGTGCGGCCGCCTCGCCGGCCGTCGCGCAGCGCCGATCCGCGGGCCGAGCGAGAGGCCGCGAAACTGGAGCGGTTGGCCGAGCAGCACCCGTGCCGTGCGTGCCCCGAACGGGCGTCGCACGAGCGATGGGCTGCACGCGCGAGCCAGATCGAGCACCAGATCCGCGGCGTCGAGCGACGGATCCGGACGCGGACGGAGACGCTCGCGCGCCAGTTCGAACGCGTCCTCGGCGTCCTCGAGGAACTCGGGTACGTTCGCGGCTTCGCAATCCTTCGCAAGGGCGACGTGCTCGCGAGGATCTACGGTGAGGGCGATATCGTCGTCGCCGAGGCGCTCGCCGAGGGTGTGCTCGACGGGCTGTCGCCCGCCGAGACGGCGGCGGTCGTCTCGAGCCTCGTGTACGAGTCGCGCGAACGCATTCCGCGGACAACCGTCGAGCTTCCGACGGCGGCGGCGGAGGACCGCTACCGGCACCTGCAGCGGATCTGGCGCCGCGTCCGGCGATCCGAGGATGCTCACCACGTCGAGCTGTCGCGCGAGCTGGATCCGGGATTCGCGACGCCGATCTTTCACTGGGCCGAGGGCAAGCATCTGGACGGCGTGCTCGCCGAGACCGGCATGGCGCCCGGGGACTTCGTGCGCAACGCGAAGCAGCTGCTCGATCTGCTCCGTCAGATCGCCGACGTCGCGCGGTCGGAACAATCCGCGCCGGTCTCGGCGGCGATCGACACCATCAACCGCGGAGTCGTCGCCTATACGGGCGTCTGAGGCCGACGACTCCTGACGGACCGGGCGTGCACCGCCGATAGGATGAGCGCCGCCATGCCGAGCGCCTTCGGTCAGCTGACCGTGATCGTGAACCCACACGCGGGCCGGCGGCGCGTCGGAGCCGAGATCCCCGAGCTCGAGCGGACGCTTCAGGCGCGCGGCCTGCCGTACGATCTGCGACGAACCGATGGGCCCGGCGACGCCACGCGGTTTGCACGCGACGCGCTGCGCGACGGCGGCCGATTCGTCGTCGCCGTCGGCGGGGACGGGACGGTGCATGAGGTCGTCAACGGCATGATCGAGGACGGCGGGCCGCTCGTCCCCGACGCCGTCCTGGGCGTGGTCGCGGCGGGGAGCGGATGCGACATGGTACGGACGTTCGGGTTGCCGGGCGACGTCACGCGCTCCTGCCAGCACCTGCTCGGCGAGAACACGTATCCGCTCGACGTGGGCAAGTTGACCTACACAAACGGGGACGGCTCTCGGAGCACCCGGTACTTCCCGAATGTCGCGGAGGCCGGTCTCGGCGCGGCCGTGGCTGCCCGGGCGGAGCGCCTGCCGAGATGGCTCGGGCAGGCGAAGTACTTCGTGGCGTTCTGGCTGACGCTTCCGCGGTTCCGGCTGGCGCACGTTCGTCTGGAGGCCGATCGGCGGACCTATGAGGGGCCGGCCGTGATGATCATCATCGGCAACTGTCAGTACTACGGCGGAGGCATGAAGATCTCGCCGCGGTCGTATCCGGGGGACGGGGTGCTCGACGTCCTGCTGTTCACCGGCCCCAAATCCGATGCGTTCACGCTTTTGCCCAAGGTGTACCGGGGCGAGCACGTTCCGCACGACCACATCAAGGAGTTCCGCGTGCGGCACCACTTCACGATCGATGCCGACCGCCCGCTGCCGCTCGAGGCGGACGGAGAGGTACTCGGGTTCACGCCGGCGACCTTCGAGGTCATCCCGCAAGCGATCAGGATGAAGCTGTGACCGACGCCGGCCGCTACGCGGAACGCCGGCGAAGGGCCTTGCGAGCCATCGAGGGCGCAGGCCTCGATGGCTTCATCGTGACGCCGGGCCCCGATCTCCGCTATCTGACCGGCTACGAGGGGCTGACGATGGAGCGGCTGACGCTCCTGCGCCTCGCGCCCGGCGCCGACCCGGTCGTGCTCCTGCCTCGGCTCGAGCGACCCGCGGCGGAGGCGGCGCCCGGAATGGGGGGGATGGAGCTCTCGACGTGGACCGACGGAGAGGATCCGTTCGCCTCGGCGGCACGGCTGCTCGGTGCCGGCGTCTACGCGGTGACCGATCGTGCTTGGGCCGTGCATCTCCTCGGGATGCAGGCGGCCGCCTCCGGCGCCTCGTTCGTCGCTTCAGGAGCCGTTCTGCAGGGTCTTCGCGCCGTCAAGGATCCCGACGAGGTGGGCGCGCTGGCGCGGGCGGGCGCCGCCGCCGACGCGGCGTTCGCGGCGATCCGGACGCGGCCCTTCGCCGGCCGGAGCGAGGAGGAGATCGCGGGCGACCTCGACGAACTTCTGCGCGCGAACGGACACGAGCGCGCCGACTTCGCGATCGTCGGCTCGGGACCGAATGGCGCGTCGCCACATCACGACGCCGGGCCGCGACGGATCGCCCCCGGCGACGTCGTCGTCCTGGACTTCGGGGGGTTCGTCAAAGGCTACGGTTCGGACATCACGCGGACCGTCGTCGCGGGCGAGCCGCCGGCGGGCTTCGACGAGGTGTACGACATCGTCCGCCGCGCGCAGCAAGTCGCGGTCGAGGCGGTCCGTCCCGGTGTGGCATGTCAAGACGTCGACCGCGCCGCTCGCGCCGTGATCGACGAAGCGGGGTACGGCGACAGGTTCCTGCACCGGACCGGCCACGGCATCGGCCTGGAGACGCACGAGGACCCGTACATCGTCCGGGGAAACGAGACGCGCCTCCAGGAGGGGATGACGTTCTCGATCGAGCCCGGCGTCTACGTCGAGGGCCGGTACGGCGTGCGGATCGAGGACATCGTCGCGGTCACGGCCGACGGCGTCCGGCGGCTGAACGAGGCGCCCCGCGAACTCGTCGCGGTTTCCTGAGCTCGCGGCCGGAGCGAAGGCGGGAGCCTCCCGGCTACCGCTGCGGACGGATCCGCGTGCCGTCGGGCGAGTCCATGACCTCGAGTCCCATCGACTGAAGCCGCGAACGGATCTCGTCGGCGCGCCCGAAGTCCCTTGCGGCGCGGGCTGCGTCCCGCTCGACGACGAGCCGATGCATCTCCTCGGTCGGCTCCCAACCCTGTCGGGCGTCGTGACCGAGGTCGAGACCGAGCACGGCGTCCCAGGACGAAAGCAGCCGCACCTTCTCGCCGTCGGGAAGCGACGACGAGACGGCCTCGTTCAGCATGACGAGCGCGTGGGGCATGTCGAGATCGTCGGCGACGGCGTAGCGGAACCGGCGGTCGAACTCCTCCGCCTCGAAGGACAGCGCGCGCCCCGGCGGGCCCCACTCGGCCACGCGCTGCCGCAGACGTTTCACGGCGTGGTCGGCCCCGCGCATCGCCTGCTCGTTGAAGTCCATCTCGCTGCGGTAGCGGGTCTGGAACGTGAGGTACCGGAAGGACAACGGGTCAAAGTTCATCTCCCGGAGGTCGGCGACGCGGACGACGTTGCCGGAGGACTTCGCCATCTTCTGCCCCGTCAGCCGCAGATGACCACCGTGCACCCAGATCGAGACGACCGGGTGCCCCACCGCGCCGTCGGACTGGGCGATCTCGTCCTCGTGGTGGGGGAAGGTCAGGTCCGCGCCGCCGGTGTGGATGTCGAACCGGTCGCCGAGGTAGCGCATCGACATCGCCGAGCACTCTATGTGCCATCCGGGGAACCCCTCACCCCACGGCGAGTCCCACTTCATGAGCCGGTTCGCCCCGGCCTTCTTCCATAACGCGAAGTCCTCCGGATTGCGCTTGTTGGGATCTACCTCGAGGTCCTGGCGATGGCCGGCCCGCAGATTATCGAGCGTGTTGCCCGAGAGCCTCCCGTATTCGGGAAAGGATCGGACGTCGTAGTACACGTTGCCGCCGACCTCGTACGCGTGCCCGCGATCGATGAGCGCCTGCGTGAGATCGATCATGTCCTTGATGTGTTCCGTCGCCCTGGGATATTCGTCCGCGAACTTCAGCCCGATGGCCTTGGCGTCGTCCAGAAACGCGTCGGTGTACTTCTTGGCGATCGCGTCTGGCGACAGCCCCTCGTCAGCGACGGCCAGATCCATCCGGTCGCGCCCGGTGTCCGAGGTGTCGTCCGTCATGTGACCGACGTCGGTGATGTTGATGACCTGCGTCACGGTGTAACCCTCGAACTCGAGGCCGCGGCGGATCAGGTCCGACAGCAGGAACGACCGCAGGTTGCCGATGTGGACGTACCGGTAGACCGTCGGCCCGCACGTGTACATCCGAACGTGCCGGTCGTCGACCGGCTCGACGTCCTCGACGGTGCGCGAGAGCGTGTTGTACAACCGCACGGTTCAACGAGGATACCGTCGAGGCGGCCTCGGCCGGCGCCGTGCGTGCGGCCGGTTACGGGGTATCGGGCCGCGGGGGCGCCTCGCCGTTTCCGGTCGGCCCCCGGTTCCCGTCGCCGAGCGCTCGGCCCTCGTGGCCGTTGCCCGTAAGGATGCCGATGGGAACACCCTCGATCGGCTCTCGTTCCCCGAGCTCGGCCATCAGCGCCTCGATCTCGTCGCCGATGAGCTCCTCGCGCTCGAGCAGCGCGTCGCGAACACCCTCGACGACCGGTCGCTTCTGCTGCAACAGCGACCGCACCCGGTCCCGGCACTCCTGCAGGATCGCTTCGACCTCCTTGCGCCGGTCGCGGTCGCGGAGCACGTTGCCGATCGGATCGCCGTCCATCATCGACGGCTGGATGGCTCCGACCGACACGAGACTGCTGCCCATGCCGAAGAGCCCCACGTAGGCTGCCGCGTTGCGCGTCGCGTTCACCAGGTCGGAGGACGGCCCGGTCGTCGTCTGGCCGAACCAGATCTCCTCCCCGACGAGCCCCGCCAGGGAGACCTGGATCCGCGCGAGCAGCTGCTTCTGCGTTCGCAGGAACATCTCCTCGATCTCCTGTGTCGAGACCAAACCGAGGGCGGACTCGCGCTTTTGGATGGTGATGACCTGGATCTGCATGTCCTCGCGTTCCAGCGAGTACGACGCAACGGCGTGAGAGGCCTCGTGCAGCGCGACCATTTCCTTCTCGCGCGGCGAGTACTTCACGGGCTGCTTCAGCCCGATTTCCTCCACGAGCTTGGCCTGCCACAGGTCGTCCCAGCGCAGCGCGTCGCGTCCGTCCTGGAGCGCGAAGATGAGGGCCTCGTTCACGATGTTCTGGATGCTCGCGGGCGAGTAGCCGGTCATCATGCGACCGAGCTTGTTCACGTCGACGGGCTCGTGGCGAACCTTGGCGAGGTAATACCTGGCGATGTCCGCCCGGCCCTCGGCGTCGGGAAGGCCGACATGGATCCTGCGATCGAACCGACCGGGGCGCAGCAGCGCCGGGTCGAGCGTGCTCGCGCGGTTCGTCGCGCCAATGACGAGGATGTTGTAGTGGGGCACCTTGGGCCTGCCGAGGCTGAGCCAGCGCCGGATGTGCCTCCACAAACCTTTCGGCGCCGTGAAGCCGTCCATGTTCACGAGGAGCTCGTTGACGATTCCCATCCCGGCGCCGCCCATGCCCATCCCGCCCATCATCACCCGGTGCGCGGCCGATGGCTGCCGGTATTCGCTCGATCGTTCGGAGATCTCGCCGCGGGCGGCGCCCAGGGCATCGAGCTCGTCGATGAAGATCACCGCGCCGCCGTACTTATCGGACATGGCGCGTGCGCGCGAGAACATCCGCCGGACCTTCATGTTGCCGATCCCGAAGAACATGTTCATGAAGCGGCTGCCGTCAGCGATGAGGATCGGGACGCTCGAGGCGCCGGCGATCGCCTTGGCCATCAGCGTCTTGCCGGTGCCCGGCGGTCCTTCGAACAGGATCCCGTGAGGCGGGTAGCCGCCCATCTGCTTGAAGTCCTTGAACCCCTGGAAGAGGCGGAGGACCTCCTTTGACGACTCGACGGCAGCGGGCTGACCCCGAACGTCGTCGAAGGTCTTGTCGTACTCGTTCGGATAGATCGTGTAGTACGTACCGCGCATCAGGAACCAGAACATCGCCGCGAACTGCACGACGAGGAACATCGAGACGAACAGCAGGTAGACGACGAACTGGCGGTAGCTCGAGAGCGTGGCGCCGGGATGCAGCAGCGCGTCGCTCGGCTGAACGCCGAGGAAGAGGTACCCGATCAGGACGTACGCGACCAGGAACAGCAGCGCCCGCTTCAGCCAGCGCCAGTAGCGACGGTACGGATCCATCAGCCGAACCCCCAGGGGGTGGAGGGCCCGCCGCGCGGGCCGTTCTCGAGATCACAAGTGTAGCCCTCGCGGACGCACCGCAGGCGACCGCCGGCGCCCGCTCAGGGGATCCGGGCGCGCCCCTCGAACGGCGTCGACAGCACCACCGTCGTGCGCGTCTGGACGCCGCCCTTCTCCCGGAGCCGTCGGATCAGGTCCTCCAGGTGGGAGGTGGTGCGGGTGCGCACCTTCAGGATGTAGTTGGCCTCGCCCGCGACGCTGAAGCAGTCCTCGACTTCGGGGAACTCGCGGACCCGGTCGGGTAGGTCGTCGGGCTGCATCGGATCCAGGGGCGTCACGGCGACGAGCGCCGTCACGAACAGTCCGATCGACTCAGGATCGACGATGGCCCGGTACCCGCGGATGACACCTCCCTGCTCGAGCTTGCGGACGCGATCGTGGACCGATGAGGGGGAGAGGCCGACGCGGCGGCCGACGTCGGCATACGTCGCCCGGGCGTCCTCCTGCAGGGCGGCGATGATCGTGAGATCGCGGTCGTCGAGCACCCCGGCATCATACGGAGACGGCCGTCCGCTCCGGCGGTCGGCCGCGGCCTCGCGGATCTGGGTGGGGGAGCGAGCCCTCCGTGCCACCGACCCCCGACCGACCGATTGCGACGTGCGTTCACGGGCCGCACACTCGACCCGGCGCGCCTGGCCCCTCTCCCGCGGGCGCGGGAGGGGAGAGGGTACGTGCGGCATCCGTCGTCGGCGTATGGTTCGCGCGTCGAGTTCGAGCGTCGCCCCAAACCCGGTGGCGTCCGTCTTCTCTGCCGTCTCGATCCGTCGCTGGGCGAGGACTATGCGGCGGCCGTGGCCGGTGTCGCGCCAAGCGTCGAGCGCGCGCTCGGGCGGGAGGTGCTCGCGCACCGGGTCGCCGTCGCATCGCGCGTGCCGCCCGCGATCGTGCTGCGCGACTGGCGCCGCGAACGACGCCTCTTCGGTGGGGAGCTGCGCGGGATCGCGTCGGCCGCGCTCATCGCGCGTGCCGATGTGGCCGATTGCTACGCATCGGTCTCGCTCGCCGGGGTCGAGGACGGCCTTCGACGCTGCCGCGCCGATCGCACGGACGCCGACAGGTGTGTCACCGTGCTCGAGCGGCTCGCTGGGGAGGGCGTCCGCGGGCTCCCCGTCGGACCGGTCGCCTCGGCCGTGCTCGCGAACGCGGTGTTGGCCGCGGGCGACCGCGCGCTCCGCGGTGTCGGCGTGAACTTCGTCCGGTGGGTCGACGACTGGTGGATCGAGCTGCGCTCGGCGCGGCAGGCCGCCGACGTTCTCGACGCGCTCGCGACGGCCCTCGCGGGCGCCGGCCTTCGGCTGAACGACGGCAAGACGCTCGTGGGACCGCCGATCGACGTGATGGCGGCGGGGACGCCCTCGGGTGCGGAGTATCATCGCGCGGCCGATGCGCACCCTGTACCGGTCGTCCATGGTGCGAACCCTCTCCTTCCCGGCCACCGCCGACTGGCTCTTGGTGGACGGGCGCCACGTCGAGCGGGCGGGACGCGGTGAGGCCCCTCTTGCCGACCGAGTCGTCGACCTCCCGGGCACTACGATCACGCCGGGGTTCGTCGACGCCCACGTCCACCTGACGGGAACGGGCATCCACCATCGAGCTCCGGAGGTCGAGCGCGCGTCGTCGGCAGGCGAGCTGATCGACGTCCTGCGCGCGGTTGCGCGGTCTCGAGCGGGGCCGATCCTCGTCCACGGCTGGGACGAGACGCGGTGGACCTCATCCACGCCGCCGACGATCGAGGACCTCGACCGCGTGGTCGACCGCCCGCTGATGGCGATGAGGGCCGACGGTCACATCGCTCTCGTCAACCACTCGGCGATCGCGGCTGCGCGTCTGGAGAACGTCGACGGCGTCGAGCGCGACGCCGACGGTGATGCGACCGGCAGGGTCCTTCGCCGGGCCAACACCGTGCTTCGAGCCTGGATCGAGCGCAACCTCGACCCAAACGAGGTGGAGCAGCTGCAGCTCGAGGCGGCGAGTCTCGCGGTCGCCCGAGGCATCACGTGCGTCCACGAGATGTCGCTTCCCGAGGATCGGGGCGCGCGCGACCTGGAGATCCTGCTCCGGCATCGCTCGAGGCTCCCGGTCGACGTCGTGGCGTACGTCGGCACGACGGACGTGGCGAGCGTGATCGAGCTAGGCATCACCACGATCGGCGGCGACGTTTCATTGGACGGCTCGATCGGCGCCCGCACCGCGTGGCTGCGGGAGCCGTACGCCGACGGCTCGGGCACCGGGACGTCGTACTTTACAGACGACCAGGTGGCGGAGTTCTTCCACGCGGCCCATCTGGCGAGCCTCCAGGTAGCGGTCCACGCCATCGGCGATGCGGCCATCGATCAAGTGATCCGCTCCTGGGACCGGGTGTACGCGTCGCTCGACTCGCGGCGACGGCGCCACTTTCGCGCCCGCCGACACCGGATCGAACACTTCGAGGTGGTCGACGGCGGCCTGCTCGAACGCGCGGCGGCGCTCGGCCTGGCGGTCTCCGTCCAGCCGGCGTTCGACGCGCGCTGGGGGCGCCCCGGTGAGTTGTATGAGCTCGCACTGGGCCAGGACAGGGCCGCGCGGATGAATCCGTTTCGGTCGATCGTCGCGCGCGGCATCGAGGTCGGCGCCGGATCGGACTCTCCCGTCACCTCGCTCGATCCGCTCGCCACCGTTGCCGCCCTGGAGGAACACCACGACCCGATGGAAGCGATGGGGCGCGACGAGGCGATACGGCTGGTCACGATCGGCTCGGCCCGGCTCGCGCACCACGATGGGAAGAAGGGGTCCCTGGCTCCCGGCGCTCACGCCGACTTCGTCGCGTGGGACGGGGACATCTTTGAGGCGGAGTCGCCGAGGGATCTCCGACCCGTCCTGACGGTCTCGCTCGGCCGCGAGGTGTTTGCCGGATGAGCTGGTTTGACATCACGGGCGGCCGCACCTACAGTCGGCGCGCGTCACCGCCCCGGCGGTGAGGCCGGAGGACCCAAGAGGCTGAGTAGACAACGCGGCGCCCCGGCGTCGCGGCCCAAAGGTCTCTTGGGTCCTCGTTCTTCGTGCTTTCCTCTCCCTCCGCCGCTTCCGGTCGGATTTTTCGAAAACAACTTTTCGGGAACAACCGGAGGCTCGGGCGCGTTCCAGTGGCGATTGCTGCCTCACGACGCAGCTTGCCGGGTCGTTCCTCAGCAGTACAATCCCTGGCCGAAACGAGGGAACCAATCCATGGAAGACAACGAAGAACTGCTGGAAGAAGAGGAAATCGACGAGGACGAGGCTCCGGACCTCGAGTCCGACGACTCCGTGCCGCCGCCCGCGGCCGAGGGGGAGGAGGTCGAGTCCATCCAGGACCTGCTCGTCAAGCAGGAGGCGCGCGAGGAGGAAGAGGAGGCCGAGGACGAGTCCGTCCTCGCGCTGTCCCGCGAGGAGCGCCTCGAGCCGCTGGCGGTGAAGGTGGTGCCGCCCCAGCCCACCGAGTTCATATGCAAGTCGTGCTACCTGGTGAAGCACCGCAGCCAGCTGAAGGACAAGACTCGGCAGCTCTGCCGAGACTGCGCCTGAGCCGCAGGCTCGCGACCCCCTACGCCCTCGCGCTCGCCGGCGCATCCGGGCTCGCGCTCTCGCTTTCGCTGCCCCCGGCCGGGCTCGGCTGGGTCGCCTTCGTCGCGCCGATTCCGTTGCTGTGGCTGCTGCGGGACGAAGGACCCGGTCGCGGGGCCGCCGTGGGGGCGGCGTTCGGGTTCGCGTACTTCGGAACCGTCTTGTACTGGCTGCTTCGGTTCGGCGAGCTCGGGTGGACGGGGCTGGTGCTCGCATCCGCCGTCTTCGTCGCGCTGTTCGGTGCGCTCGCGCCGCTCGTCTCCCGGCGTGACCGCCCGGTCCTTTCCGCACTCGGTCTCGCCGCGCTCTGGACGGTGGTCGAGTGGATCCGCGCCGCGTGGCCCCTCGGCGGATTCGCCTGGGGTGAGCTCGGATCGACGCAGACGAACGAGGGCTTCCTGCTCCGCATTGCGCCCCTCACCGGCGTGTGGGGGATCTCGTTCGTCGTGCTGCTCGTGGCCGGCCTGCTCCTGGGTGCCCTGGAGAGGCTGCGGTCGGGGAGACGGACCGCGATCGCGCTCGCGGCCGCCGCGGCCGCGCTCGTCCTCGCTCCCGGACTGATGCCGTCGTGGAGCGCCGACGGCGCCCGCGTCCGGGTCGCCGAGGTCCAGGTCGACGTCCGCCGGGCCGGCGCCGTGGACGCGGCGGTCGAGGACCGCTCGGTGGCGATCATGAACGCTTCGGCGAACGCCCGCCTGGCCGCGCGCCCACCCGATCTCGTGGTGTGGGGAGAGGGCGCCCTCGACCCGGCCGCGATGGCCGACCCGCAGACGATGGCGGCCGTCCGCACGTCGATCGCGTCGGTTGGCGCGCCCACGCTCGTCGGCGCGGTCACCGAGTCGAGCGACGGCGTCCAGCGAACGGAGAGCGTCCTGTTCGACAGCGGCGGGCGGGTCGTCGACCGATACGCGAAGGTGCACCTCGTCCCGTTCGGCGAGTACGTGCCGTGGCGGGGCGAGCTGTCGTGGATCTCGGCGCTTCGGCAGGTGCCGGTCGACCGGGTTCCCGGGGATCGCATCCGGGTTGTCGCGGCGCGCGGCCTCCCGCAGTTTGGAACGCCGATCTGCTACGAGAACAGCTTCCCGGGGATCGAGCGATCGTTCGTGCGCGACGGTGCGCGGTTCCTGGTCCTCACGATCAACAACGCCTCGTACGGCACGACGGCCGCATCCCGCCAGCATCTCGTCATGAGCCAGCTCCGGGCCGCCGAGACGGGCCGCTGGGTCGTCCACGCGGCGATCTCCGGCATCAGCGCGTTCGTGGACCCGGGCGGGCGCGTCGTCGCCGAGACGGGGCTGTTCACGGACGAGATCCTGCGCCGCACCATCCGTGCCTCGGACGCAATCACGCCGTACGTCCGGCTGGGCGACTGGGCGCCCGTGGTCATGGTCCTGGCGGTCCTCGGCCTATCCGTCGTGCCGCGCGTTCGCCGACGGCGGCTGCCGCCCCCGGGCCCCCTGCCGAACCGCCCGAGGGTCCTCGTCGTCCTGCCGACCTACGACGAACGTCAGACGATCGGGCGGGTCCTCGGGCGCCTGATGACGCTGGCGGACGGCGTCGACGTCATCGTGGTGGACGACTACTCACCCGACGGCACGGCCGACGTCGTGAAGAACGCGGCCGCCGGCCAGGCGCGTATCCGGCTGATCGAGCGGCCGGGCAAGGCCGGCCTGGCGTCGGCGTACTGGCTCGGGTTCCGCCACGGACTCGAGGAGGGATACGACCTCGTCGTCGAGATGGACTCCGACCTCTCGCACGATCCCGACGAGCTGCCACGCCTGCTCGAGGCAGCCGCCACCGCCGACCTCGTGATCGGCAGCCGCTACGTCTCCGGCGGCGCCGTCACGAACTGGAGCCGTCCACGGCGCGCGCTCTCCAAGGCCGGCAACGTGTACGCGAGGATCGCGCTCGGAATCGACGTGCACGACGCGACCAGCGGGTTCCGGGTGTACCGCCGTCGGCTGCTCGAACACGTCGTGGCCGAGCCCGTCCGATCCGACGGGTACGGCTTCCAGATCGAGCTCGCGTTTCGCGCTTGGCGCGACGGCTTCACCGTCGCCGAGGCGCCGATCACGTTTCGCGAACGCGAGCACGGAACCTCGAAGATCTCGCGTCGCATCGTTCTGGAGGCCCTGTGGCTGGTTGCCGTCTGGGGCGTGCGCGAGCGGCTTGCCGGCGGCGGCTCGCCCCAGTCTCAACGCCCATAATGTACGTTATGTAAAGTTCGCCACGATTCGCTTGCAGGTGCCCCCTTCGTAGTGCCGCGGACGCCCCCCTCACGGTGCCGCCGCTCGGACCTCTGCGCTCCGTGGCTATCCACCCGTCGTCCGGTGACGCGCTGTCCCTCGTCCCGGCGAGCCCGTTCGCCGGGCGCCGGGGTTTCGGCCTAGTGCAAAAGACGGGCCGCAGGTTTGATCCTTCGGCGGATGGTGTAGCCAGGCCGCCTGCTTAGCATCCCCCGATGGAGGGCGCGACCGCGCCCTTTGCGTTTCCCTTCCGGAGAACGGTTCGGCGGAGGAGGCCATCGAAATGGGGACCAGGAGGTCGACCGGCCGACGGGGCGGGCACCGAGGCCGCCTCCAGGCAAGCGCTCTCCTGCTCGGTCTGGCCATCGTGACGAGCCAGGCGCTCGGCGCCGCGACCGCGGCCGCGAGCACTCGCGACCGGGACGGCTGGTTCGCGAGCGACACGACGAAAGTGACCCGAGACCGCACCGCCTCGGCGTCGACGGGAACGACGACGTGGGGCGACGGAGCGACGACCGCCCAGGCCGACCCGGTGGCGACCTCGCTGAACGTCGACCTCGACCAGTACGCCAACCTCGACGTGGAGTGGCAAAACGGCGACCTGAACGGCAACAACTCCGCCTACGCCGAGGGCGAGGTCGTCCCGTTCCGCCTCGCGATCGAGGGGCTCGAGGCCGGGACGCACACCATCCACGTCAACTACGACTTCACCTCGGGTGGCCACGAGGCCTACGACTTCCTGGCGACGTGGAACGCGACGGAGAGTCCTGGATTGTGCGATCCGGGCGGCGGCGCCGTTTCCTCGATGTGTCCGACCCTCGGAGCGGCCGACACGCAGGCCTTCCCGAGCGACTCCTTCGAGCCGGGAGACCCGACCCGGGCGGGATTGACGGTCGCCGGCGCCGAGGCGTTCTCGGGCGTCTCGCGGACCCTGACGATGTACGGCGGCACGATCGACGGCATCGTCGGGCCGTCCCACGACGGCCCGGTCGGCGGAAACAGCAGCGGAGACGTCGTCGTGACGTTCACGTCGGACGCCGACGCCGTGTTGTTGGCCTGGGGCGGCCACATCGCGCAATCCGCCTATTGGAAGACCACGCAGGGAGCGAACAACGGCGCCTCGGTCATCAACGGCGCCCCGTGGCACATGCGCACCCAGCAGCTGGACGACTCGGCGAACAAGAACCAGGACCGCAGCATCCAGCCGAGCGCGATCGCCCCTCTGCCCTCGCTCGAGATCACGAAGAGCGCGTCGAAGAGCCAGGTCGCTCCGGGAGAGACGTTCACGTACACCATCACGGTGTCGAACGCCGGCGACGCCATCGCCTCGCCGGTGCTCGTCTCGGACGATCTCGATGATTCGCTGTCGAGCGTCTCGGCGACGTTCGATGTGAACCCCGGATCCGGCCAGGACGGGACCTGCGACGTCGGCGCCGGGAACACGATCACGTGCCCGGCGATCTCGCTCGCGGCGAGCGACGCGGACGTCATCGCGCCCGAGGAGGACACGGTGGCGGTCAGCGTCACGGCGACCGCGCCCTCCCAGTCGTGCCCCACGTTGCTGAACACGGCGACGGCGAGGGTCGGATCGGGCGCCCCCGTATCCAGCAGTCAGGTGGCGGTGACCGTCACGGGTTGCAACGTGGATCTAGCGCTCACAAAGGACTCCGACGTCGTCGTCTCGGCGGAGCCCGGCGACGCGGCGAGCTTCAGCATCGTCGTGACGAACAACGGCTCTGTGACTGCCCATGACGTCGTCGTCACGGATGCCGTCCCCGAAGCTCTCGAGATCGACGACGCCACGTTCACCGGTGGCTCGAACGGACCGGGCCTCTGCGACGTCATCGGACAGGACGTGCGCTGCGATCTCGGCTCGCTCGCGGCCGGGGAATCCGCGGCGGTGACGATCGAGGTGACGGTGACGGCAGAGGCGTGCCCCTCGATCACCAACACCGCGACGGTCACGGCCTCCAACGAGACCGGGGGCAAGGCCGACAACTACGACTGGACGTCGTTCGATGTCCGGTGCCCGGTCAACCTGACGCTCAATAAGTCGGCGAACGCCCAGAGCGTCGCTCCGGACGACATCGTCACGTTCACGATCCAGGTAACGAACGACGGGCAGGCGGTGGCGGAGAACGTTCACGTGACCGATGCCATGCCGGCCGGTGTGACGATCGACAGCGCGACGTTCACCGGCGGATCGAACGGCCCGGGCACCTGCACCACGAACGGCCTGAGCATCGACTGCGATCTCGGCAGCCTCGGCGCCGGTCAGGCGGCGACGCTCACGATCGTCGTGACGGTCGATGCCGACAACTGCCCGAGCATCACGAACCATGCGTCGGTCAGCGCGGACAACGAGTCCGGAAGCACGCACGACAACTCCGACTCGGTCACGGTCGGCGTTACGTGCCCGACCACTCCCCCGCCGACGACCCCGCCGCCGACTGCGCCGCTCGGCGTTCGGATCGTCAAGGACGGTCCCCCGCTGGCACACGTGGGCGACACGATCACCTACGCGTTCGACGTGTCACTCACGACATCGACGCCCCTGACGCAGATCACGGTGACGGATCCGGTCTGCTCGGCCGCCCCCGTCCTGGGAGCCAAGGACGGAGGCGATCAGGACGAGTGGCTCGAGCCCGGGGAGACCTGGCACTACCGCTGCACACACCGGGTCGCGGCCTCGGATCCGGATCCGCTGCCGAACACGGCCACAGTGCGCGGCCTGGACTCGCAGGGCCGGAGCACGTCCGACACCGACGACCACCTGGTCGACATCATCCACCCGGCAATCCGGATCGTGAAGATTGCGCGGCCGACCGTGATCGCCCCTGGCGAGACCGTCACGTACACGTTCGCGGTCACGAACGTTGGCGATGTCCCGCTCTTCGACGTCTCCGTCGACGACGACAAGCTCGGACACATCTGCGACGTCCCACGCCTGGACGTCGACGAGACGAAGTCCTGCGCGAAGAACTTCACCGCTGGACAGGACGACCTTGGCGCGCTGAAGAACGTCGGCGTCGCCGAGGGCAAGGACGAGACGGGTCGCCGCGTGCGCGATCAGGACACGGCCGAGATCGAGGTGGTCATGGGGCCGACGGTCACACCGACGATTCCCCCAGCGGGGCCGCCGATCGCCTTCACGGGCAGCTCGGTGCTCCCACTCGCCGGCATTGCCTTGGTGCTTCTGCTCCTCGGCATGGGCCTGATCCGTCTCGGCCGGAAGGAGGACGCCACTGAGTGATCTGCTCAGCGGTTGAGCCCGGCAACCGTCGGGTTCAGGCAGTCCTGCGTTGCAGGGCTATGGAGGGAGGATCGATTGAAGAAGTTGCTCTTGTTCCTGGGCATCGTGTCGACGGTGCTCGCGGGGACGACCATCGCGTTCGCTCAGTCTGAGACTACATCCGGTCCGGACGCGAACAACTGGTACGTCTGCAAGTACGTCGGCCCTCCGGGGACGAACGAGACCCTGCAAACGGGGCAGAACCCGATCTTCGTGGATCAGAACTCGATCCTTGCGGAGACGGGTGGAAGCAGCGTCTCGGTCGGAGATGCGTTCCCCGACGCTCAGGGTCACTCCGTCGTGGTCGCGGGGCCGTACGCACCGCCCGGGCTGGGTCAGGAGAGCGAGCCGGCCTGTCCGGTGAGTCAGCCATCGACTCCTCCGCCACCTCCGCCGACGACCCCGCCACCTCCGCCGACGACCCCGCC
>JBKOWM010000018.1:0-50763 GCA_046724395.1 Actinomycetota bacterium | reverse complement strand
AGCGTCACTGTGTACGAGACGCTCGACGTGATGTGACCGCAAGATCGCACTTGGCCCGGTGACCCGAGGGTCCGTGTAAGCCGAGGCGCCGGCGGGAGCCGGCGCCTCGGCGCGTCCGCTCGAGCGCCACGCCCGCCGCCTCGGCCGTAGCCTTGACCGACGGCGAGGAGGCGGGATGGATCTTGAGATCCGGCGGTTCGAAGACCCCGATGAGCGGCGCGCGTTCGAGAAAGGAATCTTCGAGGTTGTCTCGGCTGCCGGGAAGACGATCGGCCGGGCGAAGTACGAGCCGGGGTGGCGTTGGTCCAAACACGTGGGACCGTCGCTCGGCGCCGAGCTGTGCGAGGTCGAGCACCTCGGCCTCGTGCTGTCGGGTCGCGCCGCCGTCCGGATGGCCGACGGGACCGAACTGATCATGAACCCAGGGGACGTCTTCGCGATTCCGCCGGGACACGACAGCTGGGTCGTCGGCGAAGAGCCCTACGTGTCACTGCATCTGCTCGGTGCATCGTCTTATGCCACGCACGAACACGATGCCTGATCGGCGCTTCGGATCCGCATCGAGTCGTCTGGACGATGCGTCGCTGCTGCAAGCGGTCGACTGGCTGTCGGCGGCCGATCCGGCGATCGCCGCGTCCGTCCGACGGTTCGGGCCGCCGCCGCTGTGGTCGCGCGACCCGTCGTTCGCAACGCTCGTCCACCTCATCCTGGAGCAGCAGGTGTCGCTCACCTCGGCGCTCGCCGCGTTCGAGCGGCTGCGACTGGCGACGTCGGGTGACGTGACGCCGGCGGCGCTGCTCGGCCTGACCGATGCCAAGATGCGTGAGATCGGCTTCAGCCGGCAGAAGACGGACTACGCGCGCGAGCTCGCGACCGCGCTGAACGACGGCTTTGCCCTCACGGCGCTCGAGGCGATGCCCGACGACGAGGCCCGATCCGCCCTCCTCCGGTTGCGCGGGATCGGGCGGTGGACCGCCGATGTGTACCTCACGATGTGTCTGCTCCGACCGGATGTCTGGCCGCGAGGCGATCAGGCACTCGTGACCGGCGCCGTCGAGCTGCTCGGCCTCCCGTCGCGGCCGACTGACGAAGGCCTCGAAGCGTTCGCCGATCGGTGGCACCCGCAGCGCGCGGTGGCGGCGCGCATCATCTGGCACAACTACCTGCGGATCCGCGGTCGACCGGTGTGATTCGAAGTGGGCAGCAAGATCCTCGCGTAGCAGACGATCGCCGGTGGCGGTCAGGCTCGCGTGTATACGCGGAGCCGCCACGCGAACCGGCGCCCCTCGTCACGCACCCGCTCGAAGCCCGCGGCGCGGACGGTCGCGTCGACTCGATCGAGGTCGTGCACGAACACCCGAAAGCCGTGGAACTTCGCATCTCGCAGTCGATACCAGACGTTGGCGAACCTCGTCTGCAACCGCGCGATCGTCCCGACGACGCCCGACGACGGCGGGGCCGTGAACGCGTAGACGTGCCTCGCTGCTGCGACCGAGCGTCCGAGCAGGTTGTCGATGTCCGGGTAGCAGCAGAAGACGCGATTCAGCACGACGACGTCGGACCTCGGCAGCTCGGCCTTCGCGCCGTCGGCGATCTCGAAGGCCACGCGCTCGCCGACACCCCGCTCTGCGGCCAGCCGCCGCGCCTCGGCCACCGCCCTCGGGGACAGCTCGACGCCGTAGGCGCTCGCCGCCCCGCGCTGAACCGTCGCGATCGCGACGTCGCCGATCCCGCATCCGATATCGAGGACGGTGCGGTCCCGGACGCCCACGTGTTCGAGGGCGTCGATGAGCGGGACGGAGACGGCCGCGGCCGTGGGTCTGCGCCGAGTGCGGCGCGCCCACTCGCCGACCCAGTCGTCGAAACAGCAGTCGTCCGGCGGTCGCTCCACGTTGGCAGCGTACCGATCGAGAGCTCACATGTACCGTGTGACCGAGCCGCGCCGCAACAGCTGCCGGAACATCGCGCGCGCGAACGCGAAGCCAACTCCCAGGTACGCCACCGAGAGGAATGCGGCGAAGGGGATGCTCCCCCACCCCGCCTCCGTCCCCGCGAGCGACGCGCGCATCGCCTCGAACACGTGCGCCGGCGGTACGAGCACCGCGACGGCTCGTGCCCACTCCGGCAACGCAGAGACCGGATAGAACACGGCCGAGAACGGGACGACGAGCCCGGCCAGCGCCCAGGTCAGCTCGTCGGCCGCGTAGCCGAACCGCAGGACGCAGCCGATCACGACGAGCGCGAGCGAAATGCCGTAGACGATCAGGATCGCGGCGAACACCACGAGCTCCGGGCCGATCCGAAACACGCCGAAACGGAACAACGCCCACGCCAGCAGGGTCATCACCGTCCACGTCCACGCCAGCTTCGTGAGCCCCCACACGACGGCGCCGAGGAGGTACTCGCTCGGCGTGATCGGCGACGCGAGCACCGAGATGAGGTTCTGGGAGTGCACCTCCTCGAGCAGGCACAGCGCGACGGCGTTCTTGGACCGAAAGACGATGTCCCAGAGGATCACGGCTCCCAGGAAGAAGCTGACCGGGATCGGAAGCTCCGCACCGGCGCCGGCGAGAAACGTCGTGATCATTCCCCACAGGACGAGATCGACGACCGGCCAGAATCCCAGCTCGATCAGGCGCGTGGGCGAATGGATCGTGACGTAGAAGTGCCGGCGGACGACGGCCCCGACCCGGTTCCGCCTCATCGGCGGGCCTCCTCGGCGATCGAGAGAAACGTGCCCTCCAGGTCCTCGCGGTCGTAGCGTGCGGCGATCTCGGCCGGCGAGCCGTCGGCGACGGCGCGCCCGCGCGCCATGAACACCACACGGCTACACAGACGCTCGACCTCGGTCATGTTGTGCGAGGTGAGGAGAATCGTGAATCCCTCGCGTGACTGCTCCCGGATGAGGATCGACCGGACGCTCGAGCCGACCTCCGGGTCGAGCGAGGCCGTCGGCTCGTCGAGCACGAGCAGCCGAGGACGGTTCAGCAGGGCCTTCGCCAGCCCGACGAGCGTCCGCTGCCCGCTCGACAGGTCGGTCGTCTTGCGATCGTAGAGATCGCCGATCCGCAGCAGCTCGAGTGCCTCGCGGGCACGCGAGCGCGGCACGCCGTACAGCCGGGAGAAGACCCAAAGGTAGTGACGCACACGGACGTCGCCAGGCGGGGAGACGTAGCTCGCCGTGAAGTTCGCCTGCTCCAGGGCGAGCGAGCGCTCCTCCGGCAGGCGGTGGCCGAGGAGCGAGACGGTTCCGCCGTCGGGCTCCGTCATCCCCAGGAGCATCATGAGCGTCGTCGTCTTGCCGGCTCCGTTCGGACCCAGGAGCGCGACGATCTCGCCCTCCTCGACGAGCAGGTCGAGGCCGTCCACGGCGCGAACGCCGTTGAACGACTTGGTCAGGCCTCGTGCTTCGATGGCGTACAACGCGTCACCTCTGGTCTCGTTCTGATGGGCGCCCACATGGACGCCGGGCCGGTCGGAAACCGGCGCGCCGCGGAGGGCCTCGCGGGAGGCTCGATCTCCGCGAACGAACTCAGAGGTGGGATCTCATGACGATCGATGGTACCTCAGCCAGCCCGTGGTGCGGATGAAAGCGGGACGATGGGGCTGTCACACTGCTCGAGCGTTCGCCTCCTCGGGCGGCCGAACGGGTAAAGCACCGAAGCGATCGAGGTCAGATCATGGTGAGGGCGCCGGCCACGAGGAGTCCGAACCCGATCGGCGCCGAGGCCTCGCGCCCGCGCCGCGCGGTCTTCTCGAACACCATCACGGCCGTGAGGGCGGCCATCCACCAGAGGTTCGCGACGCCCGCCGCGAAGCCGACGAGCATCAGCGCCCAGCAGCAGCCGAGGCAGAAGATCCCGTGCGAGACACCGAGCCGGAAGGCGGCCGCAGATCCGCGCGCATATCGGGACATCAGGAACGGGGCCGGGTGCCGGCACTCGCGGAGACACCGATCCTTCAGATCCGAGAACTGGAACGCGCCAGCGATGATCAGCACGGAGCCGGCGATGAGCCGCGGATGTGTCTCGAGGAACTCGACGCGGTCGACCACGCCATGGATCCCTACGTCGAACAGGAACGCGGCGACGCCGAAGACCGTCCACACCGATGCGTACCCGGCGAGCAGCGCGGCGGTGGCGCGCGCCGGCTCCTCCTGCCCGGCCGCCGCCATGACGAAGACCCGGATCAACGGCAGGCTCGAGGGCAGCATCATCGCCACGATCATCAGCTGCCACGCCACGACGAACACGGCGAGCGCCGCGGGCAGCGGCCAGCCGCCCTCGATCAGCGCGTCGTGATGGACGAACCGAGCGCCGCCAACGACGTCGGCGACGATCGCGGCGGCCCAGGCCACCGCGATCGCCGCGACGATGACGACGAGGGGGCGTCGTCGGTCGGCGACGGCGGGAGCCGCGCCGATCACTCGAAATGCTCCATCGCCCAATCCGACTGGATGGCGTTTCGACCCTCGTACTCCCACGACATCCCGTACCGCTCGAGGCTGAGCTTGTGCCTGGATGCCTTCGAGACCCACGCCGGCGACCCTGGAACGGTCGAGAAGATGGACTCGCGTAGCGTCGTCACGTCCCCGGCGGACCCTCGGTAGGGCTCCATCGCGGACTCGAGGATCCCCGGGATCGTGACCGTTCCCGCTCCGCCGACGAGGTCGTGCGAGATCGGAACGCTTTCGACGCCCTTCACGGTCCCCACGAGCTGCGCGAGGTCCGCGAGCGGTCCTCCGAGCTTTCCGCCCAACGCGGCCAGGATGGCGTCGCGCTGCTCGGGTGTCGCGCGATCATCGACGAAGATCACCTGCTCCCAGTTCCCGGCAAGAACGTTGCCCGGGATATACGTCGCGGCCACGACGGTCAGTCCGGAGACGTCGATCCCCTGGATCCGTCCGGCGTCGAAGTGGTACGAGAGGAACGCCCGGCAGTCACCTCGGTCGGGATCCTCCCCGATCCAACAGGGACACAGCACATCGCACGAACACGCCTCGAGCAGCGTCCCCTGGAGCGAATAGACCTCCCTCGTGCCCTGCAACCGCTCCTCCGTCTTGGCCATTTGCTGCCTCCCTTGCAACATCGGCTTGTGTTCGACATCCGGTCGGCGTGACGCAGCGCGGAACGATCGTTCCTTCCGTCGCGACGTGGCAAGCACCGCGTCAAAGAACCCATTTGGGCGGCTGCTGACCCGGCGGCGCGTAGGAGCAGAAGCCGCCGGTTCGAATCGACGCCCCGAGATGCTCCCCCAGCGGCGGGCACTCCTTCGATATCGCGCGGACGGCCGCCTTGATGGCCTTCGTGACGCTCACCCTGGCCCGCTCCGACGGGGACAGCATCTCGCGGTCGCGTCCTCCGAGCCCGACCGCGCGCCGAAGCTCGTCCGTGATCGCATCGACCTCGGCCTCGAGCGCCGCGACGCGTTCGGGGTCGTGCCACGACCGAGCCTCATCGAGCTCCTCCGACAGATCCTGGAGCCGACGCCTGTATTCCTGCTTCGCCCTGGCGTCGAGGACCGGCTCAGAGGGTGTGGACGTGACTCCATCGAAACCGTGGCCGGTCGAGTCGAGGCCGGCGGCCGAGGTATGTGCGGTAAGCAGTTCCATGGCGTGGAACTCGCGACCGGCGGATCCCAGGAGGTCGGCGATATACCGAAAGCCACGAAGGTCGTGGAGGCGGGCGGTTCGCCCGTCGTAGGTGATCGTCCAGATCTGACCCTCTCGCCGGAAGACCGCTTCGGCTGCCGGCGTCCGATCGGTGGGTTTGGCACCGTCCCGGACGTCCGAGACGCGCCGCGCGATTCCCGTCAGCTGGAGGTCCTCGGAGATGGACGCGGCTTCGCCCAGGTAGCCGAACGCGCGGATACGATCGCCGCCGCCGTCGCGCACAAACAGGACGCGCGCGAACGCGAGGAGGACGCGCGCGCGGATCGCACGGGCGCCGAGTCCATCACAGAGATCGAGCGCCCGCTCGAAGTGTGAATCCACGGCGTCCCATCGTTCGAGAAGTCCCGAAAGCATCCCGAGCCGCATGGCAACGGGCCCGAACGGCATTGTCGAGATGGAGATGGCGTTGCGGTCGATGTACGGCAGCAACAGGTCGTACAGACGTTCGGCGCGCGCGCGGTCACCGACGAGCACGCACGCCTCGGCGAGAGAGTTCAGGTGAAGTATCCACAAGCCCTCGCGTGGAAGCTCCTCGAATCCGTTCCTCGCGTGACGCTCGATCTCGACTCTCGCCGCCGCCTCGTCGCCCGCCTCGACGGCGAAGAGCGCGTCGCGCCATCTCGCGACGGTCGTGTATCGCTCGCCGTGCTCGAGGATGCGCGCTCGCATCTCATCGAGGCGCCCCTGCGCCCAGCGGACGCAGACCATCTGCGCATGCTCGAAGATGTACGTGACGTACTCGCTGATGCGTGACGGTCCGCTCTCGTACGCCTCGTGGAACTGGCGCTCCGCGGCGGTGATGTCCCCCCGGAGCAACGCCCGGATGCCACGCAGCGACATAACGTGCCAGGCGTAGAACGGCTGTCGAATGGCGGCGGACAACTGCTCCATCGCCGCGATTTCCCCATCGACGCCGACGGCGTCGCAGACCTCAAGAAGACAGTGCAGCCGGGCGTGGCGCGCCAGGAAGGCGGCCTCCAGCTGACCCGCCCCCGTCGCCACCAGCAGCATGTGGTCCGCATTCGCGAGGCGCTCGGGAACTGCCTCGGGCCTCAAGGTCGCCCAATGCCGCGCGTGCAGTGCGTCGACCAGCGCCTCGGGATCACCGAGACGAAGGGCCATCTCGAACACGTCTTTCACCAGCGCCGTTTGTTCGTCCGCCTTGGACGTCGCGTACATCGCGGTCGCGAGGCGCGCGAGCACCCGGGCTCGGAGGGGATCATCGCCATCGGGAAGCGCGTCCAGGGCCTCCTGCAGCAGCGCCATCGACCCCCGTCCCTCGAACATCGCCGTGAGCAGGCCGCCGGCGAACCCCAGCTGGACGGGCTCGACGCTCGTCGCATGGCCGAACGCGGCGCGCGCGAGCATCTGGGGGTTGTCGACGCGACGAGCGATCTCCGCCGCCTCGTCGTATGCGATCTTCGCCGCCGGCGCGTTCGCGGCTCGGGCATGCGCGTCACCGAGACACAGGAGGACTTCCCCCCGCCGCTCCAACGACTCGGCCCGCGGCACGTCCAACTGGAGGGCACGCTCGTACTGCCTTGCGGCGTCCTCGTACGCCAGGAGCCGCGCGGCGCGAGCGCCAGCACGGAGGGCGTACGCAACGGCGACGTCCGCGTCTCCGAGGGGCGCCGACTGCGCGAAGTGATGGGCGAGCGCTGAAAGGTGAGGATCGAGATCCGCGGCGAACTCGCGTTCCAGGGCGTGGCCAACCGTCCGGTGGAGCTCCATCCTGCGCGTCGGCGAAACGCCCTCGTACATCGCCTCGCGCAGAAGATCATGGGAGAACTCGTAGGAGCTCGGTGCCGCCGGGTCGTTCAGGAGGATGCCGGCGTCGTGTGCCTCTCCGAGCACGTCGATGAGTCGCTCGGTCGACAGCGTCGTCGTCTCCGCGAGGATGCGGAGATCGAACTCTCGGCCGACGACGGCCGCGATGTGCAGCATTTGCGACGCCTCCGAGGACAGGTTCGCAACGCGCCTGCGGATGAGCGCCCGAACCTCCTCCGGGAGCGCGTGCGTGTCGTCGGCGGCCCACCGATCGGCACGCGCCCGGACGACCTGCCCGACGAAGAACGGATTCCCGGCCGTCAGCTCGTACACACGCTCGACCCAACTCGACGGTGCAACCGCGTCCGTCGCGATCTCGATGTATCGCGCGATCTCGGATCGAGAGAAGCCGATCAGCGGAACATGCCGCCCCACCCGTGAGAGCTCCGCGAAAAGATCTGGCGCGTCGCGGACCCTGGGCTCCGCCTCGCGATACGAGGCGGCGAGCAGCATCCGTTGGTCTCGTACATACGTCGCGAGGAAGCGGAGCAGCAGCACGGACGGCTCGTCTGCGGCATGGATGTCCTCGAGGACGACCACCGTCGGGACGGACCGCGTCTGCTCTGTCAGGAACCGCGTGATCTCGTCGAACAGACGAAAGCGCGCGGCCGCCGGATCAACGGCGTCGGGGACGGGCGACCGGCCCTCGCGGTCGCGCTCCGCGGCCAGACTCTCGAAGTCGCCGCCGGCAGCGCGAACGACCTGCACCCAGGGCCAGTACGCGGGTGCGCCGCCGCCGTCCCAACATCGTCCGATGAGGACGCTGCATCCCCGCTCGCGGGCTGCATCGGCGAACTCGTCCATCAGACGGCTCTTGCCGATGCCCGGCTCTCCCGTCACGAGGATCAAGGAGCCGTGACCCGATCGCGCCGCCTCGAGCGCGGCGATGAGTTGTCCCAGTTCTTGACCGCGCCCGATGAAGGGGCGCGCGTTCGCCGTCCCGACGCTCGGGCGTTCGTCGGGCGGACCCACCGTCGACGGACCGCCCACGAGAGGCTCAGTCTCGTCCTCACCAGTGGACGAAGTCCAGCGCTGACGCACCACAAGAAAACAACGAGCGAAAGGACCCGGGCGTGTAGGGGTGTGCGGAGCGCCCGAGAAGAACCACAACGGTCGTCCGATCGCCCGGCGAACGCCTCTGCGCGCGCCGCCCGCAACCGCGCAGCGACGAGAAGCGTCTGCAGCGGCCGAGGCGAGGGCGTGCGTCCCCAGTCGGATCTCGACTCGCCGCGCATCCGTCGAGGCGAAACGGGCTCGAGACGGGCCTTGGAGAAGACCTCGATTGTCGACCTCGTGACCGGGATCCTCATGGTGATCACTCCTTCCGTTCGATGTACCGAGGAGGCGTGAGAACGCGCGGAACGCTCGTCCGAAAAGCGGACGTCGCGGGCGTCCTCGGTCGCAGACTCAGGGAACGATCGTTCCCATCGGGTTCACGCCAAGAAATTGGTGTCGCCTCGTGCGGCTCGCCGGCATGGCCGGAGAGGGGGAGGGCGATGACGAGTCACGACCATGATTCGGGGCTGGACCAGGCGACGATCGAGGGCCTTCGATCGTCGCTTCGCGGTGCCGTCATCACGCCGGACGACGAGCGCTACGACGTCGCTCGCGCGATCTACAACGCCATGATCGACAAGCGTCCTGCAGTCATCGCCCGGTGCGTGGACGCGGGCGACGTCATTTCGGCCCTCGATTGGGGGCGGAGCCATGGTCTCGACATCGCGGTGAAGGGAGGAGGTCACAGCGGACCGGGATTCGCACTCGTCGACGGTGGGTTGGTGCTCGATCTCTCCCCGATCCGCTGGGTCCGCGTGGACCCCGAGGCGAGGACGGCGCAGGTCGGGGGAGGCTCCCAGCTCGGCGACCTCGACCACGCCGCGCACGCGTTCGGCCTGGCGATCCCGTCCGGGATCATGTCGACCACCGGCGTCGGCGGCCTCACGCTCGGAGGAGGGCACGGGTACCTCAGCCGTCGGTACGGCCTCACGATCGACAACCTGCTCGCCGTCGACATCGTCCTGGCCGACGGCACATTCGTGAGGGCAAGCGAGTCCGAGAACGAGGATCTGTTCTGGGCCGTTCGGGGAGGCGGCGGCAATTTCGGTGTCGCGACGTCGTTCACCTTTCGCCTCCACCCGGTGCACACGGTCGGCGTCGGCATCACCCTGTGGCCGATCGACGACGTCTCCGACGTGCTTCGCTGGTATCGCGAGTTCCTGCCGGCGGCGCCCGAGGACCACTACGGTTTCTTCGCCGTCGTGGAGGTTGCACCGGGGCCACCGTTTCCCGAGGAGATCCACGGTCAGAAGATGGGCGCCGTCGTTTGGTGCTACACGGGAGACCTCGACGGCCTCGACCAGGCGCTCGCACCGGTCCAGAGTCCCGCCCGGCCCGCCTTTCACTTTGCGATGCCCATGCCGTACCCGACACTGCAAACGATGTTCGACGAGCTCATCCCGCCCGGGCTGCAGTGGTATTGGCGAGGGGATTTCTTCGACCGCATCACGGACGACGCGATCGATGTCCATCTCAAGTACGGCGCGAGCATCCCAACGATGCGTTCCACCATGCACTTGTATCCGATCGACCTCGCCCCGCAGCGCGTAGGTAAGGCGGACACGGCGTGGAGCTACCGAGATGCGATCTGGTCCGGCGTCATCGGGGGGATCGACCCGGACCCGGTCAGTCGCGAGGCGATCGGCGAATGGTGCGTCGGGTACTGGGAGGCCCTTCACCCCCATTCGATGGGCGGGGCGTACGTGAACTTCATGATGGACGAGGGGCAAGAGCGTGTCCGCGCGACCTACCGCGAGAACTACGACCGCCTTGCGCGGATCAAGGCGAAGTACGACCCCGACAACCTCTTCCACGTCAACCAGAACATCCAGCCGGCACGGTAAAGGCTCCCGCTGAAGATCTGCCGCGTCTGTTCCGCGGATACATCGAGTGATCTCGCGGCATCGGAGCGGAGCTACCCGTCTACACGCCTGAGCACGGCGATTCGTTGAACCTCGACGTGAGACTGGAGCAAAGTGTGAGATCGGGGCCGGCGCTCGACGAGGAGTCGGTTGTGCAGGATCCCACGGCGGCGTTCGAGGAGTTCTTCGCTACCGAACGAACGCGTCTGCATCGTGCTCTGTTCGCGATCACCGGCAGCCGGACGGAGGCGGAGGACATCGCCCAGGACGCGTTCCTGCGCGTTTGGGAGCGGTGGGAGCGCGTGGGCACGCTCGACGATCCGGCTGGTTACCTGCATCGCACGGCGATGAACGCGTTCCGAGATCGCCGCCGACGACTCGTCCTTTCGTTCAAGCGCGCGGTCCACCCGTCGCCCGACACGAACGAGTACGACGCCGTCGAGGCGCGCTCGGTCGCGGCATTGGTGCTCGGCTCGCTGCCTCCACGGCAGCGAGCGGCGGTGGTGCTGACGGAGGGCCTCGGCTACTCGGCGGAGGAGGCCGGCAGGATGCTCGGCATCAAAGGCTCCACCGTTCGAGCCCTTCACCACCAGGCGCGATCCAGCATGCGGCGTTCCCCGGAGGCGGTCGATGGCTGACCTTCGAGCGCTCGTACGGGAGCAGATGCAACGAGGCGGCGAGCCGGAGTACTCGTTCGACGACCTCTGGCGGCGGCGCGCCCGAAAGCGCCGGAACGAACGGATCGCCGGCGGCGTGATCGGGCTCGTCGTCTTTGCGCTGCTCGCAGCGGCGGTCTTCGTCAGCGTCCATGTCGATCGCAGTGTTCCCGGGCGTCAAGACCGCGTCCCGACTCCGTCGACCGTGGCGCCGGAGGTCGCGGCCGACTCGCCCTTCTCCCTCGACCTTCGAACGGGGGACCGCATGCCCCTCCCCGCGGCCTTCGTGGTGCACCAGGGCATGGCACGCGTATACGTCAACTACTCAGTGTCGCCGGACGGGACGAGGCTGGCATACAACGCATCGTTCAGCAACAGCTCGACGCCCGCAGACGTGATGCGGGTCGGAAAGGTCGACGGCACGAGCGTTCGGAGGCTCCGGGTGCCCGAGGGACTCAACGGGTACCTGCCGAGGTGGTCCCCCGACGGCTCCACTCTTGTCTACCAGCTCCGCCGGGGCGGCACGAGCGACGTCGGGAACCTGTTCCTCGAGGACCTCTCGACGGGGCGCCGTACACAGCTCACCGATCTTCAGCTGTCGGCTTCGAGCTGGTGGTTCCTATCCGCGCGGTTCAGTCCCGATGGCAACAGCGTCATCTTCCACCTGCCGCGCGCTCCCTTCCCGACATGGGACGTGTGGTCCGTTCCGGTGACGGGCGGCGAGCCGACGTTGGTGCTCCGAGATGCCTCTCTAGCCGAGTACTTCCCGGACGGCAAGACGATTGCGTTCGTCGAGTCGCCGGGAGGCCCGAGCATCCAGGTCGCCGGGGCGGACGGATCCCGTCGAACGCTCGTAAAGGCCAACAGCCCTGCCGGCATCTGGTGGCCTGAGATCTCCCCCGATGGAAGCAGGATCGCGTATCAGGACGGCGGCTCGATCTACGTGGTCGATGTCTCGAGCCGCGAGTCATCGAGGGTCGCGGCCGGCGAGAACGCCGACTGGCTCGACGATCACACCCTCATCGTCGCCCCGTGATGCGCCGGCCGATCAAGACGGAACGGAGACGGAACGGTCGTTCCTCGTGGTTCACGCGTTCGAGATGACGTGCAGAAAGGGAGGAAGGACCATGAACGGCAACGGCAGGACGAAACTCGGTCTGTTCGTCGTCACATTCACTTGCGTCGCCGCCCTGGTGGTCCCTTCGGCGGGCCAGGCCATCGCGGCCGACGCCGTTCCCGATCAGGTCCTTGCGTGGAATCAGCACGCGATCGACGAGCTGATCGGCACGCAGGGAGCCGGCGCGCTGCAGTATCTGGCGCCGGTGCACGGCGCGATGTACGACGCCGTCAACGCGATCGAGGGCGGCTACCAGCCCTACCTGGTGGCGCCGGCCGCAAAGTCCACGTTCTCCGAGGACGCGGCCGCGGCAACCGCCGCCTACCTGGTGCTTCGCTGGCTGCTGCCGGCCAGAGCCACGCAGCTTGCGGACTACTACCAGGACTCCCTGGCGGCGATCCCCGACGGCGCTGGGGAGCGGGGCGGCGTTCGCGTGGGCACGGCCGCGGCCAAGGCGATGATCGGCCGCCGCCGCAACGACGGCCGGCCCGGCACCGCCTCGTTCACGATGACCTCGTTCACCGTTGGCTCGGGCCCCGGAGACTGGCGGCCGCTTGCCGAGGGCCCTGCCGGCAACAACTTCAAGTGGGTCGGCGACATGGACCCCTGGCTCGTCCCAAGCGCGGCGATGTTCGCCACCACCGGTCCCCTTCGGCTCTCGAGCGCCGCCTACGCCACCCAGTTCAACCAGGTCAAGACACTCGGCGCCGCGACGGGCTCGACGCGGACCGCCGATCAGACCTCGATGGCGCTGTTCTGGGGCGACAACACGTTTGCGATGTGGACCCGGATCTTCCGCCAGCTGTCGGACTCACAGGATCTGTCCGTTGCGCAGAACGCCCGGCTGCTTGCCATGGCGTACCTGACGGCCGCCGACGCGCAGATCGCCTGCTTCCAGGACAAGGAGCGCTGGGGGTTCTGGCGGCCGCAGACGGCGATCCGGCTGGCGGAGGAGGACGGCAACGCGGCGACGGTGGCCGACGCGAACTGGACGGCGCTTCTTGCCAACCCGCCGTATCCGGACCATCCATCCGGCCATAACTGCGTGAGCTCCTCGATCGTCGAGACGCTGAAGGACTTCTTCGGCACGAACCAGATGTCCTTCAGCGCCACGCACTCGACGCTTGGGATCACGCGGTCGTTCACGACCTTCTCGCAGGCCATCGGGGAGATCAAGCTCGCGCGGGTCTACGCAGGGATCCACTTCTACAGGGCCGACGCGCAGGGCGCAGCGCTCGGCAAGCGCGTGGCCGACTATCGGGATGCGCACTACTTCAAGCGGGTTGCATAGGACCGGCCCGCAAGTCGAGGAGAGCAGAGGAGCCCGCCGACAGAGCCGGCTCCTCGCTCGCACATGTCGCGACGGGACGTGCCCCCAACTTCCCCGACAACTTCGAGGCAACGCCTTGACCACGCCAAATGGATCACATAGCCTCAGCGATTCCTCGTTGATGGAAGGAGGCATGCATTGGGGATCCAAATCCTCTCCGCACTCGGTGCGATCATCGCCTCCTTCGACATGAGGCGACCGTCCCCCACGAGCAACGTGGGGCGGCCGGCCGCCGCATCCTCGTAGCTCAGCATCCGAGCCCGTTCGTTTCGCTCGGCTGAGTTCGAGGCTGTCTGCCCGCAGCCGTCGACACCAACCGCGTTCGTTCACGGTTTCCGGCATCCACTTGAAAGGGCAGCCATGTCACCCAACGGGCCGTTTCGATATCTGTTCGGCGAGGGCCTAACCAACTTCGTCGTCACGCCCGTCGCAACTGGGCGCCGGACGTTGACGCGCCTTCGTCACCGTCGGCAATTCGACGCAGTCCATCGTCACCACCGCGTGACGCCGCATCGCGAGAGAGGGCGATCGACATGAGGCCTCCGATCACACGCACCTTCATCCAGGCATTTGCATCATCCAGGCAGCCCGAGCCGGGGCGGCGCAGGCCAAATCGGCGCCGCGGCGGCGGGCGCCGGCTCGTCGGCCTGCTGGCTCGTATCCGACCGCTCCCGAGCGGTGAGGCCGCCGTGCAGTCGCCGCTCGAGGAGCAGGTCTCGCTCGACCGCATCCCGGGCGGCGTGGGCCGATGAGATGGTCCGGAGCACGTTCGCGCTCGCAACAACGCGAGCGCGGGCGTGGTCTGGGGAATTCTCATCGCGTTCGCCCGCTCGAATGCTGTTTGCCTCAGCGCCGTCGCGCCTCGAAGAGCTCGATCGGTCGACCCAGGCCGGCGAGGTCGACGGCGCCGATCGACACGAACCGAACGTCGGGGGTCGACGCGGTCTCCGCGATGAGATCGTTCACGAGCACCTGTCCGGCGGCGGCCCGATCCGAGATCCGGGACGCGAGGTTGACGGTTCGCCCGTAGTAATCGCCCGCCTGCTGGATCACCGGCCCGGCCGCGACGCCTACGTGTGCGGGCGGAAGGCCCGCTGCCGGCACGTCGTGGACGATCTCGAGCGCCGACATCACGGCCCCGGCGGGATCACGGAACCGGAACATCACGCCATCACCGACCCACTTCACGACCTCGCCGCGGTACCGACGCGGACTGTCCTGGACGATGTCCGAGAGCCGAGCCGCGATGGAGGCGGCAGCCTCGTCGCCGCGATCCTCCGTGAGACGGGTGTATCCGGCGAGGTCGACGAACGTCATCGCCGGCGGCGGACCGGGTGGAAGCGAGATGCCGGCCGAGCCGATCGCCTGCTCGACGTGCTCGACCTGATGCTCCGTCCACACTAGCTCCTGCTGACGGCGATACGCGGCGAACACCGCGCGGTCGAGGAGCGGCACGAGATCGACGCCCATCCTCGACGCCATCTCCATAGTCCCCCGTTCGCCAAGGCCCGAACGTAGGAGCGGCGCCTCGAACCCGGCGTGATAGACCTCGTTCTCCGCGGCCGCTACCCTGCGGAGCGCCTCGACGTAGACCGACGCCAGCCGCACCGCTCCCAGCTCGTCGATCACGCCGAGCGCCATGGCCTTGCCCATCAACGAGGCGATGGGACGCTCGGCCTCGACCACGACATCGCCGGGCTTCGGCGGAGGAAACCCGAATGCGGTGATGATCGCGCGCAAGGTTTCGAACGACAGTCGGACATCGGCCGCGAGATCGGCGTGTGTCTGCATGCTCCGAGCCACCGCGGCCTCAAACGGCCAGCTCTCGAGGAACGCGAACGACAGCCGTCCCTCCTTGATCACCTCGGCCATCGCCTCCATCGGGAGGCCGCCCGATTCGCACGCGAGCGCCAGGCGGATCTTGAGGACGTCGACGCCCCGGAACGAACCCTCGTGCGACTCTCGCTCGACGAGAACGCCCGCGTCGACGAGGCGGTCGATCTCCGCCTCGGGCACGCCCGCCGCGACGGCGAGTTCAGATCGCGACAGGACGGTGTGCCCGGATGCATCCGTAATGCTCACGCCGGCATCACGGCGGCGTCGGCCGACGGCGTCCCGCAGGGGGACGTGCCGGTCTGGCGCTCGACGATGTGACGGCGACCCGACCGACCGGTGTCAAGCCTTCGCTGACTCGAGGGCCTGCCTGATACTCGCGACCTGGGCCTCGGTGAGCGGCTCGTGGAGCTCGATCTTCGAGACGACATCGCTCGCTCGGATATGGCCCATCAGCTCGCCTACCTCGTCGGGGTCGCCGATCATGAGGACGGCTGACGAATCCGCGGGGAGGGACTCCTTCAGCGTCGACGTGAACTCCGGGCTCATCTCGAGCTGGTGCGGGTGGGATCCGCCCAGGGATGCGCCGACGATGCCGCCCCCGATGATCCCGGCGATCAGACCGAACGGCCCGAGCAGCAATGAGGTGAGGAGGCCACCGACAACCGCGCCACCCGCGATGTGGGCGCCGACAGACGTCTCCGCGGCGTAGCTGTGGATGCTGAAGCGCCCGTCCGGCGCGTGCTCGAGGATGGCGACCTCGTTTCCGGGACGGACGACGCCCGCATCGCGGAGCGACTTGACCAGCCGCTCCGCCGACTCGTGCCCGTCAAACGTCAGGACGCCTACCTCGTACGCCGGACTCATCGTGAAGGGCATGCGTCCTCCGCTCGAGCGAATCGGGGCGAGTGGTGCTCCTATGCTGGCTCGTCCTTGTCGGCGTCCTCGACGGCCTTGAGCTGAGCGGCGAGCTCGTCGGCGCGGGCGTCGACCTCCGCCGAGACGTATCGGTTCACCGCCTTGATGTTGGCGGCGATCTGGTCGGCCATGTTGGTCGCGTACACGGCGATCAATCCGTACCGTCCCTCCTCGAGGACGTTTCCCAGCTCCTTCAGATCATCGTCCTTCAGACCGCCCTTCATGTGCCCCCTGACTGCGCCGACCGCAGCGCCCGCACCGCCGCCCGCGACGAGCCCGCCGGCCAGGCCGATCGCGGGGAAGATGGCGGTCGCGGCCCCGATCGCCAGGCCCCACCCGAGGCCCTTCGCGGCGCCGTGACGGGTGGGCTGCTCGTGCTTCTTGACCACGTGCACCTTTCCGTCGGTGTCGCGCTCGAGCACGGCTGCGTCGAAGTCGTGCGTGACCCCGACCTCGTCGTACAGCATCTTGACGGCCTCGTAGTCGCGCTCGGCGTCGTCCCGGTTGTCGTAGGACGCGGCCATCACGAGAACGGTGTCGGTGTCTGCCATCCGAACCTCCCATCGATCCGTGCCGACGCGCGAACTCGATCGCGAGCGAGCACGTCGACACAACCCCACCCTAGATCCTGAACGAGACGATTCTGGCTGCGTCACCCCGAGGGGGTGAATCGCGGCCGTGCGGTCCCCGAGGACGAGACGCGCTATTCGAGGTAGCCGAGCCCCCGGAGGTGCTCCTCCATCTCGTCGGCCTCGGTGTCAGTGACCGTCGGCTGGGCATCGGCCTGGTCGACGAACTCGACCTGCTCTCCGGCCCTGACCGCCGCCTCGGTCCCGACGACCTCGTGGAGGACGCGACCTGTGTGCTTGATCGACGCCGGTGCATCGAGCGCGGCCAGGATCGTCGGGGCCGCGTCGATCAGCAGCGGCGTCTCGACGAAGGGCTGGACCTTCGGGCCGACGGCGACGATCGTGCCGTCGATCCGGTGATCACCGCTCACCCAGTCCGCGTCCTCGATCGCGCTCTTCGCGTGCGTGAGCGAATACCCCTCGGCCGGCTCCATCAAGATGTCGGGCGCGCGGTCGGCGTGCCTGCCCTTGAAGATCTCCTCGCGCTTGTAGATGGCCTTGACCGGCTTCTCACCGTTCTTCGGGTCGGTGAAGCTGTCCAGACGGTCCATCACCTCGTCCCGAACGCGGTCGAAGTCGCCGGGATCGACGATCCCATCGGGTTCGCGGCCGGCGAGGTTGATCGAGACACCCTCACCGGTCGAGCGGATCGTCGTGTACGCCTTGGTCTTCGCCCAGTTGACCGGCTGCGGCAGCGCCACCTTTCCGTGCAGGCCGAGCTTGTCGTAGATCGTGCGCGCGACCTTGCGCATCGGCCCCCACTGCATCGGTCCGAGGACCATGTTGGAGGCTGTGAACTCGAGGTAGCCAAACTTCTGCAGCAGGCGATCCATGTGGATGGTGCGGTAGCACGACTGAAACCCGTGGTCCGAGATGAACAGGATGAGGTCATCCGCCCTCACGCGCGAAACGAACGAGCCGATGGCAGCGTCGAGCTGCTTGTACACATCGCGAACGCGCGCGGCCAGCGGCGTTTCCTTGTTCTTGCCGTACTCCGGGTGGTCGGGCCCAACGTAGTTCGAGAGCGCGTGCTGCGTGCGGTCGACGCTCACCCACACGCTCGCCATGAGGTCCCAGTCGACGTTGTCCATGAGCCACTCGGCGGCGCGGATCCGCTTGTCGGTAAGTTCGAACGCCTCGTCGAGGTACGGCTCCGGCTTGTTGTGGTAGGTCGTCCACGACATGCCGTTGATCTGCCACGGCACGCCGTTCTTCTCGAGCGTGAGCGGCAGGTCGTCCGGCTGTGTGTACTGCCGGCCCTTCGGCAGGACGCCGCCGGCCACGATCGTCGCATCGATCTCCGGCGGCGGGAACATCAAAGGAACATCGATGTACAGGCCCTTCTTGCCGGCGGCCGCGAGATCCTCGACGAAGGTCCGCTCCTTGATCGACCTGTACGTGACCGGGTACTGCTTGTGCGTCCCGGGCAGCGTTTCGAGGATGTCGTACACGCCGTGATCCGCTGGATCCACGCCCGTTAGGAACGACGGCCAGGCCGCCCACGAGTGGGTCGGGATCGTCGACTTGAGGACCCCCCGCTGACCGCGGTCGATGAGGCCCTGGAGATTCGGCAGGTCCCCGCGCTCGAGCAGCGGGTCGAGGATGCGCCAGTCGGCACCGTCCCAACCGATCAGCAGAACACGTGGCATCGAAAGACCGTCCTTGGCGGGCGTCGGATCCGGCAGAGTCTACTCACGCCGGATCGCGCCGGGAGTACCCTGCGCCGATGACTGTGCTGACGGACGACATGAAGCGCGTTGTCGAAGAGCAGCGGCTCGCGTTCGTCGCCACCGTGAATGCCGACGGCACACCGAACGTGTCTCCGAAGGGAACGATCGGCGTGCTCGATGACGACCATCTGATGTTCGCGGATCTCGCTTCGCCACGAACGGTGGAAAACGTTCGCCGAAATCCGGCCGTGGAGATCAACGTCGTCGATGTCGCGACGAGAACCGGCTATCGGTTCAAGGGGCGCGCCGAAGTGGTGAGTGAAGGCGACCTCTATGAACAGCTCATCCGCCGATACTCGACCGGAGCTCGAGCGGTGACGCGGCCGAACGAGCGCATCAAGCACGTCGTGGTCGTCGAGGTAGAGCGGAGTCTGCCGTTGATCTCGCCCGCATACGACTTGGGCGCCACCGAGGCGGAGACGTCTGAACGGTGGGAGCGGTACTTCAGCGAGCTGTGGGCGAGCCGACGCGCGTCTCGCTGTCAACCACCCGCGCCGGACAGGTAGCTCGCGGCGCATCGGTCGTGGACTGCTTCATTCCTTCACGGCATCTGCGAGGATTCGGGTCAGATCCGCGACGACGAAGTCGGGACGGGACGGGTCGTTCGCGTGATCGGACGGACCGACGAGGATGGTCGTCAGGCCTGCCCGGCGGCCGCCCTCGATGTCGGAGGCGGGGTTGTCGCCGACCATCGCGATCCGATCGACCGCGCCGACGATCGTCCTCGCGGCCTCGAACATCGCCGGCTCCGGTTTGCCAACGGCGATCGCCCGCGTACCCGACGCCGTTTCGACGGCGGCAAGGATCGCTCCGACTGCGGGCCAGGGGCCATCGGGCATCGGGAACGTCGCGTCGCGGTTGCACGCGTACAGCCGCGCGCCACGGTGGACGGCCTGCGAGGCGGTCTTGAGTTCCCGGTAATCGAACCCGCCGTGACCGCCGACGACGACGAAGTCGACGTCGCGGCCGTCGTCGCCCTCGAGCACCCGCATGCCGATGGCGCGAAACTCGTCCTTCAACGCCTCGGTGCCGATGACGTACGCCGTTCGCCCGTCGACCTTCTCGTGCCGTGCTAGGTACACGGCGGTGGCCGCACCCGAGGTGAGGACGTCGTCCTCGGTCGCCGGGATGCCGAGACTCTCGAGCCTGGCCGCGTAGTCGCGCCGCGCACTGCGCGGGTCGTTCGTCAGGAACAGGACGCGCTTGCCAGCGGCCCGGAGCGTGGCGGTCGTCTCGACGGCCCCCGGCAGCGCCTTGTCGCCGACGTACACGACGCCGTCGAGGTCGAGGAAGAACGCGTCGAACCGGTCGATCAGCCTCACGTCGCGGAAGCGTATCGACGGCGGACGCGACCGAATTGTTCTATAGTCATAGGTCAATCGAACTTCGGAGAACGGATGATCACGTTCCGGCTCGACACGCGGTCGAACGTCGTGCCGTACCTGCAGCTCGTGGAGCAGGTCCGACAAGCCCTTCGCACGGGCCTGCTCTCACCCGGGGACCGGCTCCCAACGGTCCGCGACGTTGCCACCGCCCTCGCGATCAACCCAAACACGGTGCTGAAGGCCTATCGCGATCTCGAGCTCGAAGGCCTCGTGAACGGCCGACCCGGGCAGGGGACCTTCGTGGTGCGCTCGCTCGCGCGGCCATCCCTGGCGCGCCATTCGGGGCTGCGGCGAGAGCTCGTGCGATGGGTCGGGCGCGCTCGCGAGGCGGGGCTCGACGAGGACGAGATCGACGCCCTGATCCAGACGACGCTTCGATCGCTGTTCGACGAGGGCGTCGCGTGACCCCCGTCGTCGACGTCGTCGGTCTCGGCAAGCGGTACGGACGCACGTGGGCGCTTCGCGACTGTTTCGTGTCGATCCCGCCCGGCGCGATCGTGGCCCTCGTGGGCCCCAACGGCGCCGGGAAGACGACTCTGTTGAGCCTCGCGGTCGGCCTGCTTCGGCCGACGACGGGATCGGTCCGCGTCTTCGGCTCCGATCCCTTCGCTGAGGTCGGCGCTCGCTCGTCCGTCGGTTTCGTGCCGCAGGACACGCCCTTGTATCGGGACTTCTCTGCCGGGGATCTGCTCACGCTCGGCCGGAAGCTGAACACCAGATGGAACGACGCGCTCGCCCGCGACCGGCTGGCGCGTCTGGACATTCCGCTTGATCGGCGGACCGGCGACCTGTCGGGGGGGCAACGCGCGCAGGTCGCGCTCGCGATCGTGCTCGCCAAGGAGCCGCGCCTGCTGCTGCTCGACGAGCCGGTCGCCAGCCTCGACCCCCTCGCGCGTCGGGAGTTCCTGCAGACGCTTGCCGGAAGCGTCGCCGAGGCCGGAGTCACCGTCGTGCTGTCCTCGCACCTGCTCGAGGACCTCGAGCGGCTCTGCGATCACCTGATCGTCCTCTCGCACTCACGCACGCAGGTCCAAGGGCGCGTCGACCGTCTCCTCGCCGACCACCGGATCCTCGTCGGGCCGAGCTCCCGCGTGGCCGCGATCGAGGATGAGATCGACGTGGTGCAGGCGACGCACGGCGAAAAACAAAGCATGTTGCTCGTCCGCGGGCGCCCGCGGAACCTCCCCGGCTGGGTCGAGCACGACGTCTCGCTTCAGGAGCTGGTGCTCGCATACCTCGCTCGGCCGTCGGCGACGGCGCTGGCCGGTCCAACCCGAGTGGTGGAGCACGCGAGGTAAGCGCGTGATCTGGCTCACCTGGCGACAGCACCGCGGTCAGTTCCTCATCGCGGCCATTGTGCTGACGGCCTTCGCGGCCGTGCTCGTCGTCACCGGGCTGCAGATGCGCGGCGAATTCGACGACTCGGGGCTGCAGTCGTGCCTCGAGCGGACGGACCTCTCCCGCCTGCTCCCGAGACCGGGTGCCGGGTGCGAGGACCTTGCGGCGGCGTTCGCCAGCCGTTTCTTCAACTACCGACTCCTCGGACTGCTCGCGTTCACGCTCGCTCCGCTCGCATTCGGCGTCTTCTGGGGCGCGCCGCTCGTCGCCGGAGAGCTCGAGCGAGGCACGCACCAGCTCGTCTGGACTCAGGGTGTCACGAGGACGCGTTGGGCCCTCGTGAAGCTCGTCGTGCTCGGAGCCGCGGTCGTCTTGCTCGCCGGCGCAATCACGGTCGTCGTCGATTGGTGGATGGATCCACTGAACCGCGCGAGCGGCGAACGGTTCGTCTGGCTCATCTTCGATCAGCAGGGACTCGTTCCGGTCGGGTACGCGCTGTTCGCATTCGCGCTCGGCGCCCTCGCGGGGACCATCACACGGCGGACACTCCGCGGCGTGGCGGTCATGCTCATCGCGTTCCTCGTCATCCGATTCGTGGTCGCCGTTGAGCTCCGGCCGAACTACGTTGCTCAACAGGCGCGGAGGTATCCCGTCGTGGGAACCGGAGGACCGAACCGGCTCGCGGGCGACTGGGTGATCGGTGGCGGCGGCCCCGGCGTCGGCGGCGTCTATGCCGCCGACGGCCAGAAGATCAAGGGCGGTCAGACGGTGTGCGGCCCCGACATCGCCGACGAGTGTCGAAAGGAGCTCGGCGCCGGCGCCTACAACTTCGAGATCTATCAACCGGCCGACCGCTTCTGGACGTTTCAAGGGATCGAGACATCGATCTTCGTCACGCTCGCCTGCATCGCCCTCGCAACGACGATCATCTGGGTGCGACGCCGCATCGCGTAGCCTGCGAAACGTACCGATTAGGCGCTTGGTCGCAGCAACCTTCCCGCGAGGAAGCCGACGCCCTCGCCGATCGTCGACCCGACGAGCGCACCGACGATCACGTCGCCGGGATAGTGGACTCCCGTGTGAACCCGCGAGTAGCCGACTACCGAAGCAAGCGACCGAAGCGCCGCCGCCCAGCCAGGCGCGATCGTTGCGACCGACGCGGCGAACGCGAATCCCGACGCGGCGTGCCCCGACGGAAACGAGGACGACGTCGGCATCTGGACGTGACGAAGCTCCGGAACGTGAGCGGCCAATCGATCCGGCCTGGTGCGCCGGAAGGAGAACTTGGCGGGGAGGTTCACGATCGCGGACGTCATCGCGATCGAGGCGACGCCGGTCGCGGCGGCGCGGCGTCCCCTCCGACCGCCGAGCGTCGCCATCGCCGCCGCCAAGCCGAGCCACACCTTCGAATGGTTCGCCGCCGCGGAGATCCGGCGCATCGGATCGTCGAGCGTGGGCGTCGGAGTTGCCGCGATCGCCCGGTACACCGCCAGATCCAGTCGGCCGACGTCGGCCAGCACGGCCGTCATCGCCGCTCGCCGCTTCGTTGGTCGTGTCCTCAGACGGCGGGCCAGTCGATCGGCCGATGTCTCGTCCGTGTCCTCCTCCTTCCCAGCCATGCGCGCCACAGATCGCCGGTGACGGAGCGACGATCGTGCCGGCGAATCGCATGATGCCGTAACCGCACGCGCAGCGTCTCGGTCGGATCGCCGCTCCCCGACGCGCGGCCACCTCCATGAGTTACGCTCGTGCCAGCGCCGGAGGTGGTGGCGTGCTCAAGGAAGTCACGTGCATGTGCGGCTGGCAGACGCGCGGGACCGCCGACGAGGTCGTGGCGGCGATCCAGGCTCACGGCGAGGAGACGCACGGGCGCCGCCCGTCGCGAGAGGAAATTCTCGCCCTCGCCGTCGATCTCGACGGGCCGGATGGCGGACCCTCCTGATCGGGACCCGATCGTTCAGTTCGATCCACCCCTCACGAGCGTCGCCTGGTCGTCGGCGATCATCGCGCAGAGCCTGGAAGTGCTCCTCGTCTATCTCGACGACGGCGGCGCGCACCTAGCGAGGCCGGTTCACGCAGCGAGCCTGCGATTGGGATGGCCGCCGGACCGCAAGCCCGGAGACATCGTGATGGGGGCCGTCGAGCGGTATGGCCTCACGCCGCTGCTGATCCACTCGACGTCGTGGCGCCATGACGAGGGCCGGCTGATCCTGACGTACGTGGCCGCCGTGGAGCGCCCGACCGAGCTCGGCCCCTATCTAACGGACGCGCCCGTCGCGAGGACTGCGTTGGCGCGCGGCGACGCCTTCGGCCCACCGATCGACATCGGCGTCACCCAGGTGCTCGAGCATGCGTTTCGGCACCTCGCGTGGCTCGTCAACGACGACGCAGTCGTCGCCGATCGGCTTCGCGGGTGGATCGGCTTCCTGGAGCGGTACCAACCCGAGCCGTTCCGCGCCCTGGGCGGCGCACCCGGCTGACCGCGCACCGGATCTCGATCCGCCAAATAAGGCAATGGGCCACCGAGCACCTGGCGCGGTGTGGTCCGGGTGCCTCTCGACCGAGCTCCTCGCGCCCGAGGCGCGCGAGGAGCGGACGCTCCGTCCGTCCGCGGCGGCTATGCGACGCGGGTCAGGTCGCGGTCGACCTGCTCTGCCGCCCTGTCCAGCTTGCGCATGTGGAACGCCACCACGATCTCGCTGATGCCCCGGAACAGCGCGAAGAACGCCGTCCAGATGAGAATCAGGATGGCCCTCGGCGCGAAAAACTGTTGCGACACCCAGAACGCCAAAAGGATCTCGAGGCCGCCGGTGACGACGCCGAGCCACCACGCGTCGTTCATGTCCCTGGACATGATTCCGCCGATGAGGTGGAACGAGCCGTCGATGATCAGCAGGAACCCGAGGATCGAGGCGAGCGCCCAGAAGGCGTCGTACGGGTGGACGAACGCCATGATGGCGCCGACGAAGAAGAACGCGCCCAGAACTGCATGGGCCCACGCCCAGGACCGCCGAACGAACGCCGCCATGATCTCGTTCGCACCCGCGACGAGGAACACCACGCCCAACAGCACGCCGACGGTCGCAATCGATGTCTCGTCGAAGCGGAGCACGACGAGCGCCACGATCAACCACGCGATGCCCGTGACGAGGAAGACCCACCACATCCTCGTCACGTCCCCGACCGGGGACCGAATCTCGGAACGCATCACAACGACCCCCTTCCAGCGTCGCCCCCCGGCGACGCGACCGCAGCAGGCTATTGGGTGCTCGCAGTATTCAACAGGATCCACCCGTCGGAGGCGAGACCCTTCCTACGTGCGCAAGTGTCCGGGCGTGGGACCATCCCCCACATGCCGGTCCACCGGACGCAATCGTCCGGACGGCGACCGACGAGGTTGACCGTCCAGAGCTTGAACCGAGCTCTCCTCGAGCGGCAGATGCTACTGCGCCGGCGTGGCGTGGACGCGACCCACGCGCTCGAACGGCTGATCGCACTGCAGGCGCAGGTGCCCCGGGATCCCTACGTCGCCCTCTGGTCCAGGGTCGAGCGCTTCCGAGCGGAGGACCTGTCGCTGCTCATCGCGGATCGGCGAGCCGTTCGGATCGGGCTTCTGCGAGCCACCCTGCACCTGGTCACGGCGCGGGACGCGGTTCGGCTCCGGCCCGTGATCGAGCCCGCCATCCGCCGCGCATTCGAGACGGGGAGCCCGTTTCTCCGCCGGCTCGACGGCCTCGACCTCGACGAGGTCGCGCGGTTTGCCGCGGAGCGGTTCGCGGAGCGTCCGCGGACGCGGGCCGAACTCGCCCCGCTGCTCGCCGAGCGGTGGCCGGATCGGGACCCGGCCTCGCTTGCGTACGCGGCGAGCTACCTCCTGCCGCTCGTGCAGGTGACTCCGCGGGGCCTCTGGCGACGGTCCGGCCCATCGGCATTCACGACGCTCGCAACGTGGCTCGGCACGTCGCTGGAGCCGGCGATGACGCCCGAGGACCTCGTCGTCCGGTATCTCACCGCGTTCGGCCCTTCGACCGTCGCCGACGTCCAGGCCTGGTCGGGGCTGAAGGCGCTGCGTTCGGTACTCGACGGCCTGCGCGCCACCCTCCGCACGTTTCGCGACGAACGCGGTAGGGAGCTGTTCGACGTCCCGGCCGGGCTTCTCCCCGACCGCGACATCCCCGCCGAGCCACGCTTCCTGCCCGAGTACGACAACGTGTTCCTCGCTCACGCCGACCGGACTCGGATCGTGTCGGAGGAGCACAGAAAGATGATGTTCAAGGTTGGTTGGGGTCAACTGCTCGTCGACGGCTTCATCACGGCGAGATGGAGGGTCGATCCCGGGCTCGATAGTCAGCTCGTCATCCAGCCGTACCGCCGGCTCTCGCCGCTGGAACGATCGGAGATCACGGACGAGGCCGCGCGGCTGATGGCGTTCCTTCAACCGAATGCGAACCGGCAAGACGTGCGCTTTCTCCCCGCCTGACCTCCGGCCCTGCCGTCGAGCGTCCGATCTGATGACGACGCCCGAGGCGACGGGACACAAGGTTGTCGGTTTCCGGGCGTCGTCAGCGTTATGAAGGCGCCTCTGCGGTGAGGATCAAATGTGGCCCGAGCCCGAGCAGTTCCGAGATGCGCTCGACGGCTCGTGCGGCCTCGAAGACGACGTGAGCCGAGGCGCCCACCGAGAGATCACGCCCACGAAGACGGAGCCGCGGGGACGAACGATGCGAGCGGCCTCACGCAAGGCCGCGATCCGATCGCCCGCGCCGGCAGGTAGTACAGCGTACCGAGCAGGGGCGACGCAGTCCACGGATCCGTCCGCGAGATCGAGCGCTCGCGCATCCGCTACTCGCGTTCGATCGCGACGTTGGCTGCCCGCGCGGCGCGCTTCGCTTGCTCGGCGTGCAGCGGCACGAGATCACGGTGATGGACGCCGTGTCCGCGCTGCGCCAGCCAGATCGAATAGCGGCCGGGTCGTAATAGGCCCGAACCTCAGCCGCATGTGCCTCCATCGCGAAATCTTGCCGGCCCACCGCCGAGGACTCGGTCCTCCTCGTTGCTCACGCCTCGCAGCTGGTGACCGTCTCGCCGTTCGTGCAGGTGTCGGCGCCGAGGCCGCCGTCGAGCGCGTCGGTCCCGGCGCCCCCGTCGAGGTGATCGTCGCCGCCGGAGCCGCTGACTTCGTCGGCGCCGTCGCCGCCAGCGAGCACGTTCGCAAGGACATCGCCCGTGATGGCGTCGTCGTGGTCGGACCCCTCGACGTCCTCGATCGCCGTCAACGCATCGGAGCCCTCACCGACAGCCGTTCCAGCGGTCAGGTCGACGGTCACGCCGACAGACGAGAACGCGTAGACGACCTCGTCCTGACCGTCGCCTCCGTTCACGGTGTCGTCGCCCATCTCGGGGAAGAACACGTTGGAGCCGGCATCACCCGTGAGCGAGTCGCTCGACGATGAGCCCTCGGCCTGCTCGACGCCGTGAATCGTGTCCGAGCCCTCGCCCGTCGCGGTGGCCGTGCTCAGGTCGAGCGTGACCGCCGCCGGTGAATAGAAGAAGGAGACGGCGTCGACGCCCGCGCCCCCGCCGAAGGCGTCGTTCCCGGGCCCACCGACCAGGATGTCGAAGCCGGCGCCGCCGCGCACGGTGTCGTTTCCTCGCTGACCCGCGAGGAGATCGATCCTTCCCGCTCTTCCCAGGATGCGATCGCCCCCATCGCCGCCGCAGATGAGATCGTTTCCGCCGCGTCCATTGATGACGTCGGAACGGCCAAGCCCCACGATCACGTCCGCGCGAGGCGTCCCTCGGATCGTGTCCACGCGGCTGGTTCCCACGATCGTCGCGCGGGTGCCGAAGCATCGGGGAACGCGACCCTCCGCGACGCCGGGGATTGCCACAACGTAGAGCGTCGCTACGAGGGAAGACACGAGGCACCACGCCGTCACACGCAACGCCATCTCTCGCCGCCTTCCCGGTCGAGGGACGCGATGATGACACGGAGGGTGTCGGCTGTCGATTGCGACGGACTGGCGCCACACACGGTGGCGGGATGAGAATCGAACGTCCGATGCGTACGGCAGCGAAGGGATTCATCGCGCTCGTGCTGCTCGTGGCCGCGTGGCGATCCTGGACGGTGCCGGGGCCGGAGCCGGCTCCCGATGTGTCCCCTAGACAGACGATCTTTCCGGAGGGCGACGCGGCCATCGGCGCGAAGGAATCGATCCTGATCGAGATGCCGCGGCTGATCGGCGTGGACGACTCCTTCGCGAAACACGTGCTCGAGCTGGCGGACCTGCGGACGGGAACGATCCGGCTCGAGCCGTCGATGCGGCCGTGGGGGAGCGTGATCGGACAATCGGTCGCCCCTGGCACCTCGGTCGCCCGGGGAGCCCGCGTGGACCTGGTGCTCGCGGAAGGGTCCGTGCCCCAGCCGTGTCGGCTCTATTGGTGCTCGACTCGACTTCAGGAAGCGGAACGCATCACCAGGAACTCGTCCACTCGCAACCCTCGAAGAGCGAAGCGAACGAGCGGCGGCATGCGCGCCATGCCCTCCGGACCTCTCACGACGCGCAGGTCGGTGTAGCGGCGCTTCCTCCCCAGCCGCTGGATCGTCGCGCCGCCGATGGCGAGGACGTTCGCGAGCCAGTCGGTTCCGGCGCCGTAGGTCAAGGCGATGACGAGCTCGTCGCCGCGGGAAAACGCGTTCACCGGCGTGCGATACGTCCGGCCCGACTTCCGGCCGGTGTGGACGACGATCGCGAATCCCGGCGCCCTACCGGCGACGAGGATGGCGACTGGATTCGTCACACGGCGGTTGAACCGAGCAACGGCCTCGGGGATCGGCACCGCTCGATGCTAGCCGGACGAATCAACGCTTCTTCTGCCAGACCTCCCAGCCGACGGCAAAGCGCATTCCCGCACGTTCGTACAGGCGCGTCGCCCCCGTCGCGTTGTCGGCATCGACGCTGAGCTCGACTCTCGCGATGCCGCGCGCGTGGATCGCCACGAAGACCGTGCACAGGAGCGCGAAGGCCACGCCCCGATTCCGCCATGGCCGTCGCACGGCGAGGCCGGAGACGTATGCAGTCTGCTCGGCGCGCGGAGTGCTCGGCCGGGCCGCGAGCGCGCCGACCACCTTGTCGCCGTCGAGCGCGACGAACCACAGGTCGGGGTGGAAGTCGGCACCTTCGCCGTCGATCTCGTGATGCCGCCACTCCTCGAAGGACGGGAATGGCGCTCCCCAATGGTCGGCGAACGCTTCGGAGAACGCCTCGAACGTCCGGCGTTCGTCTGCCCGCCGATCGAAGCTGCGGATCGTGATCCCCTCCGGGACAGCTGGCGGGTGAGGCGGTGCGTCGAGGTCCAGCCGCATCATCCGGAACGTACGCGCGTACGCGTACCCGAGCGCTTCGAAGAGCCCGCCGGCCGCCTCGTTGCCGAGGAACCGGCCGACGCTCAGCAGCAAGGGCTCGTCCGAGGGATGATGCTCCATCGCGCGCCCCTCGCCGTACCGCAGGAGCCATGCGTTGACCCCGCGGCCGGACAGATCGGGGCGGACGCAGACGAACAGAAAGATCTCGGACGGCTCGCTGCTCATCACCCAAAACCCGAGGTATCCGGCGGTGCCACCCGACGGGTCGACGAGGACGAGATCCTCCAGCCCGGCGACCCGCGTCGGGGCGGTGAGGTCGTCGCGGATCTGACCAGCGTCCGTCCACGGGACACCGATCTCGGCACGGGTGACGTCGTTCACGAGGTCGGCGATCGTCTCGACGTCCTCGACAGCGGCGAAACGCGGCCGGAGTCCCTCGGGCGGCCTCGCCGTCATCTGCCACGGCGGTTCCGCACGACTCCCGTCGATCGACATCGGGCCGACCCTATCGCGGCGGTGACCAGCCCCCCATTGTGCCGTGCTCACGCTTGAGACGGTCGAGGATCCGACGACTCTTCGCCAGGTGCTCCCACCCGGCCCTGCACGTGTTCGTTCGCTTCGCACACGTGCAGCGCTGCGTGCTGGGTCTGGAACATCACGCGCCGCCGAAACCTCCGGTAGCCGAGCTCGTCCACGCGCCGCATCATTCCCGGTCGCGTCGACCGCGGAACGCGGCGAGCTCGGCCGCCTCAGAGAATCGGCTTCGTCACCATCAGAAACACGATGACCACGACGATGACGCCCAGGATCGCCCCAACGAGGTTCCCCCTGGACGCCAGACGCCGGTACTCCTGCGAGGTCGGCCCCGATGCGTCGAGCGCGCCGATCTGCGCCCGAAGCGTGGGCGTGTAAACGGCAAGGCCGAGCACGAACAGGATCGCGTACAACCCGAGCGCCGTCGCGAGCCAGAACTGCGTGAGCTCGACGCCGCCGACCCACGCCATCGCGAGACCAGTCACGAGCAGAAGCGCGTACGCAGGATTGGCGACACGGTCGTCGAGGAATTTCACCGTGCGCAGCACGTGGCCGAGGTGCTCCGGCTGCCGGGCGGCGCGCGCGATCAGGATCCCGTAGGCCGCGTTGAACCCGACGGCCACGATGGCGAGCAACACGTGAAGGAACTTGAAGAACAGATACGACGTGATCGCGAGCACGACACCCTCCCTCAGCGCATGCTATGGCCGATCGCCGGCGCCCGCGCTCCGCTCCGGAACCAGACCGACGCGGTCGCCGTAGAGTCGCGCCGATGACGGACACGCACATCACACGTCTGCTCGTTCTCGGGTCCGCAGACGTCGAGCGGGTTCTCGACCCGGACCGGCTGCGCGACTCCGTCGCGGCCGCGATGGCGGACCTCAGCGCCGGACGGGCATCGATGCCGAATCGCATCGCGGCGGAGGTTTCGCAACGCGACGGCCTCCTCGCGGCCATGCCTGCGTATCTGCCTGCGGTGGGGGCGCTCACGACGAAACTCGTGACGCTGTTCCCCCGAAATCGCGACCGGCCGACGCACCAGGCAGTGCTCGTCTGTTTCGATCCGACAACGGGAACGCCGACGGCCGTCATGGACGCCACCGTGGTAACCGCGGCGCGGACCGCGGCCGCCTCCGCGCTCTCGACGCAGCTGCTTGCTCGCGACAACGCCCACGTCCTCGCGATTCTCGGGACGGGCGTGCAGGCTCGAGCCCACGCGGCCGCGGTGACGCGTGTGCGCCCCTTCGATCGCGTGGTCATCGCCGGACGGGATCCGGCGGCCGCACGCGCGCTGGCCCAGACGCTGCGCGAGGAGCTCGGACGCGCAATCGATATCGTCGCGACCTTCGCGGACGCCGTAGCCCTCGCCGACGTGGTATGCGCGACGACGCATGCCGCTCAGCCGGTGGTTCGTTGGGAATGGGTGAGGCCGGGCACCCACATCACGTCCGTCGGCTTCAACACAACGGGGAGCGGTGAGATCGACGCGGAGACCGTCGCGCGGTCGCGCGTCTTCGTAGAGTTCCGCGAAGCCGCGCTCGCGCCGCCCCCTTCGGGCGCCGTCGAGTTGCTGCGGGCGATCGATGCCGGACGCATCGACGCCGGCCACGTCCGCGGGGAACTCGGCGAGCTGGTTTCCGGGACGGTTCCCGGAAGGACGTCGCCCGACGACGTCACGCTCTACAAGTCGGTCGGCGTCGCCGTGCAAGACGCTGCCGCGGCGGCGCTCGTCCTGGACCTGGCGCAGGGCGCAGGAATCGGCGCCCGCGTGGACCTCTAGCCTGCCGCACGACAGCCTCATCCGCGCGCGAACGAGTCTGTGGCCGACGCGAGCGCCTGGCCTGATCCCATTCACGTCGTGGCCGGCGTCCTCCACGACGACCAGCTGCGATCGCGGCCACGTCCGATGAAGCGCCCACGCTGACCCGACTGGTGACTGGAAGTCGAACCGCCCGTTCACGATCACGCCCGGGATCTCACGGAGGATGCCGGCGTTTCGAAGGAGTTCGCCGTCCTCGATCCACGCGTCAGGGCGGACGTAGTGGGTGACGACCCGCGAGAACGCCAGGGCAAACGCTTCGTCGCCGAACCGCTCATCCAGCCCGGTCGCCGGCGGCCACGCTGGCGTGGCGGATTCCCACAGACACCACTCGAACGCGGCTCCCGTCCGAACTTCTTCGTCGGCGTCGAACAGCAGGTCGGCATACGCGTCCACGACGTCGTCACGTCGCCGATCCGGCGGGACGGCCACGACGAGCCGCTCCCACTCTTCGGGGAAGAACGCCGACAGGCCACCTCGAAAGAGCCAATGGAACTCCGAACGCCGGCCGGTCGCCACGCCCCACATGACGAGCGCGGAGACCCGGCTGGGATGCCGTTCGGCATATGCGACGGCGAGCAGACTGCCCACGACCCGCCGGCGACGAGCCAGCGGTCGACGCCGAGATGCTCCCGGAGCCGTTCGATGTCCTCGAGCAGATGATGCGGGGTGTTCGCCGACAGGTCGACGGTCACGTCGCTCGCGTGCGGCGTGCTTCGCCCGCAGTGGCTGATCGAACAGGACGATCCGATACGCGCTCGGATCGAACAGCCGCCGCTGCCACGGGGCGCTCCCCGATCCCGGCCCCCCGTGGAGCACGACGGCGGCCTTGCCCTGGGGATCGCCGGACTCCTCCCAGTGCATCCGGTGGCCGTCGCCGACATCCAGCGTCCCCGCGCGGAACGGTTCGATGGCCGGATAACGACGCCGACCGGTCATGCAAGGAGGTACCGGCGCGAGAGCGGAACGTCCTCGACCGGGTCGGCGGCGAGCACGGCGCCCTCCAGCGATACGGTCCCGTCGCGGACGTCGACCTCGATCGCCGGCGCGGCGCGATTGACGACGAAGGATGCACGGGAAAGTCGCCTCGTTCCCTCGACCGCGACGAACCGTCGCCGGCTTCCGAGCCGTTCTCGGATCCCCGCGTCCAGCGCGGCGGCCGAGACGAACGTCGCGGCGATCGAGCCCGCCGCCCGTCCGGATGCCCCCCAGTGCGGACCGAGCGCCACCGGCTCGGCCCCTTCGATCGTCGCGTTTCCCTCGCCGATGGACCCCCACGCGAACACTCCGCCCTTCAGCACGAGCTCGGGCCGGACGCCGAACCACGACGGACGCCACAGCGCGATGTCGGCCATGCGCCCCGGAGCGAGCGACCCGACCTCGGCCGAGATCCCGTGCGCGATCGCCGGCTCGACGGTGACCTTCGCGAGGTATCGCAGCACGCGTTCGTTGTCGGCTCCCGACGCATTCCCGTCACCGCGCCATCGCTTCATCGCATGCGCCAGCTGGAACGTTCGGCGCACCGTCTCGCCGATCCGGCCCATTCCCTGCGAGTCGCTGTTCACGATCTGAATCGCACCGAGCTCGTGGAGGGGACCCTCGGCCGCCATCGTCGCCGGGCGGATCCGCTCTCCGGCCGCCTCGACGTCGTCGCCGACGGCGGGCGAGCCGCCATGCACGGCGAGAATCATGTCGAGGTGCTCAGCGGCCGTCGATCGCCCGTAGGGAACTGTCGGCGTCGTCGAGGAGCAGACGACGTTGGGCTCCCGGACGATCCCGATCAGATCCGGGATGTGTCCGCCCCCAGTTCCCTCAACGTGGTACGCATGGATCGTCCGTCCCCGGGTGGCATCGACGGTGTCCTCGAGCTCGCACGACTCGTTCAGGCCGTCGGTGTGCAGGCAGACCTGCACGTCGTGCCCCTCCGCAACGTCGAGCACCGCGTCGATCACCTCGGGGTACGCGCCCCAATCCTCGTGGATCTTCAACCCGCACGCGCCCGCCTCGATGACGTGCTCGACGGGCGCTCCGACGTCCGTGCGGGCGCTCGCCTGCAATCCCAGGTTCACGGGAAGATCTTCGAACGCGAGGTACGTCCGCTCCATCACGTAGGGAGGCTCCTCGAAGCCGGCCGTGATGAGGGTCGTCACCCCCGCGGACAACGCGACGGGAACCAGGGCCGGCGTGATGAGGTGGACGTGGCTGTCGAGGGCCCCCGCCGTCGCGATGAGTCCGAAACCGTTCACCGGCCAGGTGCTCGGCCCGATGACGAGCTCGACACCATCCATGATGTCCGGGCTGCCCGCTCGTCCGACGCCGGCGATGCGCCCGTCCTTAATTCCGATGTCGGCCTTGACCACGCCGAGCAGGGGATCGATCACGACGACGCCGGCGATGACCATGTCGAGCTCGCTGTCCGGCGCCGCGTGGTCGAACTGAGCCTGCCGCGAGCGGAAGTTCTTGGCGTACCCCCACATCGGCTCGTCGCCCGGGCCGAGGTGATCGGCCTCGATCTCGACCCACAGGTCTGTGTCACCGAGCCGAACGCGATCGCGAGTCGTGGGCCCGTACCTGTTGACGTACTCGGCGCGCGAGAGCTTCACGTCGGCCGTGACATTACGTCACGGACCCACGACGCGCAGCCGGCGTCGCGTCGGACCTCGGTGCGCGTTCCAGCGTCGTTCTACAATCCGGCGACTGCGGATCCGACACGACCGGGAACACCGCGATGACCGTCCGGACGAAAGCCGACACCGTGGTCCTGCACGGCGGACGCGTGTTCACCGCCGACCGCGGGCGGCCATGGGTCGACGCCGTGGCCTTCGACTCGACCGGGATCCTCGCCGTCGGCACGGACGACGGGATCAGGAGGAGGTTTCGGTCGGCACGCGCCATCGACGTCGACGGCCGGACGGTCGTTCCGGGCTTCATCGACGCGCACAACCACTTCCTCGCCACCGGCGAGTCGCTCGGCGCGGTCGACGTCCGCTTTCCCGCCGTCGCGTCGATCGCCGATCTCGTCGAGACGGTCGCGGAGGCCGCCGCGGCCACGCCGCCGGGACAGACCATCCACGCGCACGGGTTCGACGATGCCAAGTACGAACGCGCGCCGACGCGGTGGGACCTGGACGCCGCGACGGCGAGCCACCCCGTCCTGGCCTACCACGTCTCCGGCCACCACGTGCTCGTCAACACGACGATGCTCGAGATGCGCGGCCTCGGCGACGACGTTGCAGATCCGCCCGGCGGTCGACTCGTCCGCGACGGGGCGGGACGCCTCACCGGTCTGTGTCTCGACGCCGCGATGAACGTCGTCCTGCCCGTCGCCGTCGACGTCGGCAACCACGGGCCCAACTTCCACACCCAGGCGCCGGCCGACGAACTCGTCGACGCGGTCGAGCGCGCCGGGCTCGCGTTCCTAGCGGCCGGGCTGACCACGGTGTGCGATGCACAGGTGACCGCACGAGAGCTCGCCGCGTATCGAACGGCGCGTGAAGCGGGCCGGCTCCCAGTGCGGACGGTCGCGATGCCGCTGTCCCATCAGCTCGAGGCGTATCGCTTGCTGGGAATCGCCGGACGGTTTGGTGACGACCGTCTTTGCATCGGTGCAATGAAGGTCTACGCGGACGGCTCGCTGATCGGAGGGACGGCTGCGTTCTCAGAGCCGTACGGCGAGTCCGGCGAGTTCGCCGGCTCGCTCTACTGGGACGAGGACGACCTGCGTTCGCTGATCGGACGCGCGCACGTGGATGGCTGGCAGGTCGGCGTGCACGTACAGGGCGACCGCGCGATGCATATGGTGCTGGACGCGATCGCGTCGGCCGTGGCCACGACGCCTCGGGAGCACCGTCACCGCCTGGAGCACGCCGGGTTCCCCACACCCGCCCAGATCGCTTGCATGGCGGACCTCGGCGTCGTTACCGTGAACCAACCCCGTTATCTGTTCGACAGCGGCGACGAGTTCCTCGAGCGGCTCGGCGAGCGCGCGGAGCGCCTCATCCCGCTTCGAGAGGAGCTCGACGCCGGCGTCGTCGCCGTGCTGAGCAGCGACTCGGACGTCGCCTCCTACCGTCCGATGGACACCATCGCCTCGGCGATCGAGCGTCGAACGCTCGGCGGGCAACCGATCGGCAGCGCCCAGGCACTCACCCTAGAGGAGGCGCTGTTCGCGCATACGATCGACGCCGCGTACGCGCTCTTCCTGGAGGACCGCATCGGCTCGCTCGCGGTGGGCAAGCGCGCGGACGTCGTGGTGCTCGATGCCGATCTTCCGTCGGCTCCGCCGGACGCGATCGCCGACGTGCAGGTGTCCGCGACGTTCCTGGACGGCGTCGCCAAGCACGACGCGGGGGAGCTCGATGAACGCTGATCGAGCGCCGCGCCTCAACGGTCGCGTCGTCGTCGTCACAGGCGCCGCGCAGGGGATCGGAGAGGCGATCGCGCGCGCGATGGCCTCGGAGGGAGCGACCGTGTTCGCCGCGGACATCCAGGGCGAGCGCGTGAACGCCATCGCGGCGTCGCTCCGCGAGGACGGGGCCGAGGCCGCGGCGGCGTTCGTCGACGTCTCGGATCCCTTGTCGGCCGACCAGATGATCCGGGCCTGCATCGAGCGCTACGGCTGCGTCGACGTACTCGTCAACAACGCGGGAATCGACGCGCCCCCCGGCGCGGCGTGGGAGATCGACGGCGACCATTGGCGACGAGTGATCGACACAAACCTGTCGGGCGCGTGGTGGTGCACGTCGGCCGTCCTGAACCACATGCGCGATCGCCGACGCGGCCGCATCATCTTCATCAGCTCGGGAAGTGCGCGGATCGGCGATCGGGGAATCTCGGTCGCGTACAACGCGAGCAAGGCCGGGCTGATCGGGCTCACCATCGCCCTATCCGTGCACGTGGAGGAGTTCGGCATTCTCGTGAACGCGATCGCGCCGGGCTACATCGGGACCGGCCAGCCGATGACAGCGGCCGAGCGCGAGGCCTACGACGCCGCGCACCCTCTCGGCATCGTCGGGCCTCGGCCGGTGGCCGACGCCTGCATCTATCTGGCCTCCTCGAGCGGCGACTGGGTCAGCGGCTCCGTGTTGAACGTCAGCGGCGGTTGGTGGCGCGGCTGGTGAGCTGCGCTCAACCGGCGCCGGACGCCCCCGCGAGCGCCACGAGGGTCACCTCGCGCGTCTGGCCGGGCGCCCATCGGATGGAAGAGCCGGCGGGGACGTCGAGCCGGTAGCCGCGCGCCGCATCGCGATCGAACTCGAGCCGAGGGTTGACTCGCCAAAATGGATAGTGCGACGAGACGCGGACGGGCCGCCGCGACCGGTTCGTCACGGTGAGCGCGATCCGCGTTCGCCCGCCGGAAAGCTCGACGTCCGTATCGGCGGCGACGACGGCGCCCGGTCCGTCGGCCCGCGGCGCCCCGAGACCGTCGCGCAGGACCACGAGCCGCGAGCCCTCCTCGAGCAGTACCTCGAGCCGGATCTCTTCGGCGAGCGACTCGACGCCGTCGAGGACGTGTTCACGCGGGACGGCGCGTCGCCCGGCCTCCAGCACCTCCTCATACGAGGCGCCGGAGCGCGCGGCGAGATGCATCTCGTCGCAGATCAGTGCCACCGCCTCCGGCGCGTTGAGCCGGAGGCCGCGCGCGAGCGTCCGGCGCGCGAGCTCGGCCAGCGTGAAGATTCGAAGCCGCGCTTCGTCCGTCGGCCCGAGCGCCATCGCGGCGGACTCTATCCGCGCCTGCGCCCGCGGTCGAACGCGTCCGTCGTGGGCGCGGCATCAGCGCGGCTACCGTACCTGCGTGCGAATGATCGACGCCGAGGAGCGCCGGGCGCGCCTGGCTCGCCGCCATCTGCTCGCCGGTGCGAGTCGCTCCGCCGAGCGAGCGGCCGAGGCGATCGTCGGCCTGCATTCGAGCGATCCGTCGAGCGTGTACCTGTCGGCGTGGGCGCGCGTGTCGAAGTTCAGGGCCGGCGATCTCGAGGCTGCGTTATACGAGCGTCGGTCGCTCGTGCGGATGCTCGGGATGCGCCGGACCCTGTTCGTCGTCCCGCCCCGGGTCGCGGCCGTGATGGACGAGGCCTGCGCCAAGGCGCTCGCGACCGCAGAACGAAGGCGCCTGATCCGGATGCTCGAGGAGCAAGGCGTCGCACCGGCCGGGCGCGGCGCGCGCTGGCTGCAGCGTGTCGCAACGAACACGCTTGATGCACTGGCCGCACGGGGGGAAGCGACGGCACGCCAGCTGACGGGCGACGTGCCGGAGCTCGGCGCGAAGCTCGTGTTCGGCCAGGGAAAGCGGTGGGCCGGGACGATGGGCGTGTCGACACGCGTGCTGTTTCTGCTGGCGAGCGAGGGCCAGATCGTGCGCGCGCGCCCGCTCGGATCGTGGATCTCGGGGCAGTACCGATGGGCCAGAACCGTGGATTGGCTCGGCCGGCCCCTGGAGGAGATCGATCACGCCGAAGCCTGTGCAGAGCTCGTGCGCCGGTACGTGGGCGCCTTCGGCCCCGTGACGATGACGGACGTACGGTGGTGGACCGGCTGGACGGCGAAGCTCGCGGCCGCGTCGCTCGACGCGGCAGGCGCCGCCCCGGTCGCGCTCGACGACGGGACCGGGTTCGTGCTGGAGGACGACTCGGAGCGCGTCGAGCGACCGGATCCCTGGGTCGCCCTCCTCCCGGGCCTGGACGCGACCGTCATGGGGTGGAAGCAGCGCGGCTGGTATCTCGGCGAGCACGCACCCGCGCTGTTCGATCGCGCCGGCAACGCCGGGCCATCCGTGTGGGCAGATGGCCGGGTCGTCGGCGGCTGGATCGGCCTCGGCGACGGCCAAATCGCGCTCGAGCTGCTCGAGCGCGTCGGCGCGCGCACACGTCGGGCGATCGACGCCGAGGCCCAGCGCCTGCGGGACTGGCTCGGCGACGTCCGCATCACGCCACGCTTTCGGACACCGCTCGAGATGCGCTTGGCGACGAGGTGACGCGAAGCTCACGAAAGCTCGGGCGGACCCGACCTCGCCGCCTCGTCGACCTCAGCCGGGTCGAGGGCACCCGCGGCGCCGCGGCGGATGGCGCGCGCGTACAGACCGATGACGGGAACGCGAACCAGACCGGCAGCGACGATCGCCGCCGTGACCGATCGCGCGACGGCGATCACGCCGAGGATCGGACCGCCGAGCGTCTGGCCGATCGCGTCCGCCTGTTCGCCGATCGAGTTCACGGTCGCGCGCGTCTGCGTATCCAGGCCCCGATTGAGCCAGCCGACGAACACAGCCTCACGCACGCTTCGCAGTCCCCACACGAACCAGAAGGCGCAGATCGCGACGACGAAGGCCGAGGCGACGCCGAAGACGACGACCGAGGCGATCAGGAGCGCGTCGATCACGAGCAGCGTCCGCGCAGCCCCCGTCACGTGCTCCAGATCGACCCTGCGACGGACGAACTCGGTCGTCGCGACTCCGAGGATCAGCGCGACGGCGTCGATCACGCCGAACCACAGGATGCGGTCGAGCCCGGCGAACGACGGCAGCCCGATCCGCAGGATGTGCAGGTCCGACAGCCGGTCGAACCCCTCGGTGGAGATCCCGTGCAGCGCCGCCACGCCCAGGATCAGCAGCAGCACCGGATGGCTTCGGACGGTCCGGACGCTGCCGGCGAGCGTCGAGCGAAGCGAGTTGTGCAGGCGGCGGGCCTCGTCCCGACTCGGGCGCCGGAAGTGCTCCTCGGGCATGAGCACCCACAAAACGACCGCCGTCGCGGTCGTCGCCAGGCCCGAGACGACGATTGGGACCGACAGCGCGATCGTCGCCAGCGAAATGCCGATCCAGATGCCCGCGAACGCGCCGACGTTCTCCAACTGCGCCGCGCGCAGGTAGAGCTCCCGGGCCTCCTCCTCCCCCACCTCATCGGTGATCCACGCCACATCGGCACCGCTGATGAACGTCGCACCGAACGCCCACAGGACCTGCGTCAGGATCGCGGCCGGGAAGCTGCGGACGAACCCGAGCGTCGCCACGGCGACTCCATCGATCGCCCACCCGACGACGACCGATGCCTTCCGGCTCACCACGTCGGCGACGACGCCGGTCGGAATTTCGAACACGAAATACGTGGCCTCGAGCGCCGTCCCCATCAACACGAGCTGGAGCGGGTCGAGACGAACAACGCGGATCACGTACAGCGAGTAGACCGTCGTGAGCATCGCCCACAGGAGGCCGCCGACGCCCGCCTGAGCGAGGTAGACGGTTCGCGCCGGAACCCGAGGCCGCAGGATCGTCATCTCGGCTGGCTTTATCGGCCAGCCGACGCGCCGCGGTCAACCGGGGGCAGATTGACGCCGCGCCGAAACGGCGAACGGCGCCCGGCGGGGGAGCCGGGCGCCGTCGCCGTCGGACGGGCGAGCGTGGTTAGACGCTGGGTGCCGCCACCGGCTGAACGTGGAACCTACGGGCGAGCGAGGGGATCGCAAGCGCCGCGAGTGCCACGCCGATGCCACCGACCGCGAGGCCGATCACGGCGATCGCGAAACCCAGCCCGATGACCAGGTCGGCGACGTTGAACGCCATGATCGAGGTGTAGAGGCCCGTGCGAAGCGTCGAGGCGGTGAGCGCGACGTCGCGCACCGGGTTCGGAACCGGGTTGCCGTCCTTGTCCTTCAGCGCGAGCGCCTCGTCACTGGTGGCGCCCTTGCCGTCGGCGCTCAGGTACCGACCGAGCTCCGCGTAGCTGCGCCCGCCGGTGATCTCGTCGACGTGCTTCTGGATCACGTCGGCCATAACCTGCGCGGACTCGGCGTCGGTGACCTTGACATTCGGCATCCGAGCGTCGGGCGTCGTCGTGATGTCCTGGCGCGCCAGCTCTGCCCCCACCTGGTCCTTGGCGTCGAAGCCCCTGACGACGGTGTAGGTCCCGCCGACCAAGAAAGCGAGCCCGATGACTACCAGGATCACTGGAAAGATCCGCTTCATCGTGACCTCCTCACTTCCGGCGGGACCTCGGTGTCCCGCGCTCGTCCGATGCCAGGAGGATCGACGATCCGGTCGGCGGGCAATGCGGCCGCACGCCCTCAATTCATTTGGGACCTTCCCGGTCCGAAAAGGACCTTCGGCCGACCCCCCGGAGCGCGCCGCCGCCGGGACGGTCGGGCTCGCTCAGGCCGGAGTCTCGACGGTTGCCGGCGGAGGGGGAGGGATCGGCGGCGCGGCCGGCGCTGATTCCGTGCGTCGGGCGGCGACGGCCAGAACGCCGAGTCCGATGAGCGAGACGATCAACCAGACAAAGCCGCCGAGGACGGGCACGAGTCCGATCACGCGAAGGATCACCCATCCGACGAGGAACGCGAGGAACCGCGTCGACGGCGGCTTCACGATCAGCCGGCCGAGCACGTGCGCGCCCGCGACGTAGCCGACCGTATAGATGAGCGCGAGGCCGAGGAGGATGAACAGGCCGAGCGGGATCCCGACGAAGCTGACGAGAAAGATGACCGCCGCGACCGGAAGCAGGAAGAAGGTGGCGGCGCCGAAACCGACCGCTTCGCCCGTGCGATTCCGCCAGACACGCCCGACCGCGCCGTCGACGGCCGGAAACAAGAGCAACAGCAGGAGACCCAGGAACAGCGTCGAGGCGCTGTAGCCGATCCACCAAATGATGCGACTCGCGATGCCCAGCCCCTCGACGTCGAGGCGAGTCGTGACGCTGCGCAGCGTCCCCCCCACGCTCGCTCCACGCTCGATCGTCGGGCTCGACTCGCTGAAGATGTCGCCGCCAACATGGGCGGTCGAGCGGACGACGACGCTCCCGTTCACGACAACGACGTCGTCGTTGACCGTGCCGGAGATGTCGGCGTCCCCGTTCAAGACGAAAAGGCTCTCCCGGACGGTGCCGTCGATCCTCGCGGGGCCGTTCAGGATCGCCGCGCTGCCGACTGTCTGGTTTCGCCCCACGACGAGCGTTCCGTTGAGAACGATCTGATCGTTCCGATCGAGACCGGGCGATCCGGGATCCCTCGATTCGTCGGGCTGCGCGGCAGCGACGCTACCCATCGAGGCGGCGGCGGCCAGCGCCGTCACGGTTACCGCGCGTTGCCAGCCGCGTGGAGCCACGTTCACCTCCGGGTAGGGAACCTAGGCTCCGGCGCGTCCGCTGGCAACGCGCGATGGGCGGAGAACAAACCCGGTACGGTGTGAGGCTACCGCGGCTCAGTTGCCGCACTCCTGGGTTGCCGTGGTTCAGTTGCCATTGTTGGACAGGGGGCTGGATCGAATGGGATCGAGCGACGAAGTCGAACTGCGGGCGGTCCGCGACGGCAACAGCATCGTCATGCAACTGACGCGCGCGACGGCCGAGGCGAAAAGGACCGAGCTCGAGTCCGACGGTTGGACGGTCGAGATCCGCGAGCGCAACGGGCCCGGCGGGCCGTAGGGCGTAGGCTCCCGCCGCCAGCCGAGACCGACGACGTACGGCAAATCGCGGAGTTCCAGCCCTGAACCGCTCGGTCTAGGCTCCCTCCGGTGAATACGGCGAACCCCCTGCGAACCAATCGCGACTTCCGATTGCCGTGGTTCGATCAGACCATCTCCGTTCTCGGCTCCCGCGTGTCGGCGTTCGCGCCCCATGGCTGGTCCTGTCGTTGACCGACTCGCCCGCCCGCGCTCGCCCTGTGGGTCGAGCGCCTCACGATCCCGCAGATGGTCGCCGTCGCGTTCATCGAGGGATCGTTGTTCGTCTTCTTCAATCTGGCGCAGAACGCCGCCATCCCCAACGTCGTCTCCGCCGAGCAGCTCCCACGTGCTCTCGCGCAGAACGAGGCGCGCGCGGATCGGCCCTCGCGGGCGGTCCGCTCGGCGGCGTGCTCTCAGCCGTGTCGCAGGCGCTCCCGTTCGTCTTCGACGCCGCCTCGTTCGTCGTGTCGATCGGCAGCATCGCGGCCACGCGCACCGGGTTCAGGACCGAGGCGCGCGACGTGCGGACAGGCTCCACCGCGATTGCCGAGGGCTTCCGGTGGCTGTGGCACAACCGATTCATCTGTGCGACGTCGCTGCTGTTCGCCGGCGCGAACTTCATCGTCAACGCCGTCGTGCTCGCCGTGTTCGTCGTTGCGCGCGGACGGGGCGCGACCGCGGCCGAGACCGGACTGATCTATGCCTTCATCGGCGTCGGCGCGTTGCTGGGCGCACTCGTTGCCGCGTGGGCGCAACGACACATCCCACCGAAGGCAGTCATCGTGGGAACGGTGTGGATCTTCGCAGTGCTCGTCGCGTCGATCGCCATCCCCGGACCGCCGCTGCTGATCGCGCCCATCATCGACGTCCTGGCCTTCATCGTGCCTACGCTCTCCGTTCTCGTGAGCACCTACGAGCTCTCGCTGATACCGGACCGCCTGCTCGGACGCGTCGAGAGCGTCATCCTGCTCCTGGCCTGGGGCTCGATCCCGTTCGGCTCGCTGATCGCCGGCTCGCTGCTCGAGTGGCTGGGATTCACACCGGCGCTGCTCACGTTGAGCGGCCTGATGGCGCTCGTGGCGCTTGCCGCCTCCATCAGCCCGGCGATGCGCGAGATGCCGCCGCTGCCCGGCGCGGACACGGCTGAGCCGGACGCGGTCGTGGTGACCGCTTGAGGAACGCGGCCGCCGTCACGGGGATGCGTTCGCGCCGGAGGTCTCCGCCGCGGCCGAGACCGGGATCTCGAGCCGGACGACGGCCCCGCCGTCGGGCGCGTTCTCGGCGGCGACGCGCCCGCCGTGCGCCTCGACCACCTGTCGCACGATCGCGAGCCCGAGCCCCGATCCCGGCGTTCCCCGCGCGCCGGTGGCGCGATAAAACCGATCGAACACCCGCGGCAGATCGGCGTCGTCGAAGCCGCCCCCGTGATCGCGGACGCATACCACGCCGTCCCGCACTTCGATCTCCACACACCCGCTTGCTCCTGCGTACTTGGCCGCGTTGTCGAGCAGGTTGGAGACGGCGCGATCCAGCAACGACGGGTCGCCGATCACGACGGTCGGCTCGAGCGAGGCTTCGAACTCGACGGCGGGCCAGAGGCGACGGGCGCGCTCGAGCGCATCCTCGGTCAGCACGTGCAAGCGGACGGGCTCGCGAACTGCGAGCGGCTCCCCGCCGCGCGCCAGATCGACCAGATCTCCGACGAGGGTGGAAAGCTCCTCGAGCTGCGCGCGGACGTCCGCTACGAGGCGCTCCAGTTCGAGCGGATCGCTGACGCGTCCACTGACCAGCAGATCGATGTTCGTGCGGACGCTCGTGATGGGCGTGCGGAGCTCGTGCGAGGCGTCGGCGACGAGACGTCGCTGCTGTGCGAGCGATCCCTCGAGCGCCTCGAGCATCGTGTTGAACGTGCGGGCCAGGCGGGACAGCTCGTCGGTCGTCGACGGCACGTCGATTCGATACGACAGATCGCCCGTTGCCGAGATTCGCTCGGCGGTCTCCGTCAGCCTCGTCACCGGGGCAACGACCGTCCTGGTGACGAACGTTCCGACGGCGATCGCGGTCCCGGTGCCGATCGCGGCGATGCCGAACAACAGCAGGGCCAGGCGACCGAGTGCGGCGTCGATCTCACCCATCGGACGCGCGAGCAGCAGGGTGTACCCGTCGCCGAGCGGGACCGTGTACGTTCGGAAGTGCGTTCCGTCTACGGTCTGGTCGCGGAAGACCGCGGCCCCGTGTGCGGGCAGCACAGGGAGACCGAGACGCGGCGAGTAGCGCGAGACGAGGATCTGCCCCGATGGGGTGCGAAGTTCCCAGTAGACGACCGTCTGGCTCGCAGAGCCGACGAAGGGCGGCAGCTCGTCCGCTTGATTCGGCGGCGCCGGCGCGCCCGTCAACATCGCCGAGATCGCCGGCGCCTGCTCACGGAGCGAGCGATCGACCTGATCGCGAAGCTGCGAGTGGACGGCGACGAAGAACACCACCGACGAAACGGCGATCGCCAGCGCCACGGCAGCCGCGGACGCGACGGTGAGACGGCGTCGCAACGTCATCGTGGCTCTCGCAGTACGTAGCCGACGCCGCGGACCGTCTGGATCAAGCGCGGCTCGTCCGCCGCCTCGGTCTTGCGTCGCAGATAGCCGATGTACACCTCGAGCGCGTTCGACGACGGTCCGAAGTCGTACCCCCAGACGCGGTCGAAGATCACCTCGCGAGTCAGCACGCGCCGCGGGTTCATCAGGAAGAGCTCGAGCAAGAGGAACTCGGTGCGCGTCAGCTCGATCGAACGGTCGCCACGCCGAACGTCGCGCGTCACTGGATCCAGCTCGAGGTCGGCGAATCCAAGGGGCCTGTCTCCGGCGGCGGGAGTCGTCCGCCGAAGGAGCGCCCGGATGCGCGCGAGGAGCTCGTCCAGGGCGAACGGCTTGACGAGATAGTCGTCGGCTCCCGCGTCGAGTCCCTCAACGCGATCGGCGACTGCGTCCCTGGCCGTGAGAATGAGGATCGGCGTCCGGTCGCCGGCCGCCCGAAGCGCGCGGGACGCCTCGAGACCGTCCATCACCGGCATGAGAACGTCGAGCACGACGAGGTCGGGATGGTCCTCGAAGATCCGCTCGAGCGCAGCCTGGCCGTCCCCGGCCGTCGCGACGCGGTATCCCTCGGCGCGAAGCGCGCGCTCGAGCGCGTCACGAACGGCGGGCTCGTCGTCTACGACCAAGACGTTCACGGCACCAGTGTGGCTCAGCCCGCTGAGAGGGGGATGAGCGGACGTGGCGATCGGACGCGCGCGGAAGGACCGGGTTCCGTCGCAGGCTCGCCGGGGTAATGTGTGGACATCGACCGACGGTCGGGGCTCGACCCCGTCGGGAGGCGGCGACAGGGCTGGCCAACAGGGCTGGCCACGAGGGCGGGGAGGTGCCCGATGGCGTTGACGGACACGATGAAATGGATGGGCCGCAGCGCGCGGAATCGCGCCGAGGCGATGAGCCATCAGATGAAGGACCGTGCGCTCACGATGCGACTGGACAAGGCCGCCGAGGAGAACGAGCGGCTTCGGACCGAGAACCGGACCCTCAAGGAGGCCATGGAGGAGTCTCGGGCCGATCACGAGCGGATCCTTTCCCTCCTGGAGAGTCATCGCGACGAGACCGAGGTCGCGACCGACGACGAGCGGTCGCACAAGGGTCGTTGGTTCATGTTTCTTATGCTGCTGGCCGGCGGTGCCTGGGCGTGGATGAAGCGGCGCGGTGATGGCACCATGGATTGGGGCGGCCGTCCGGACGACACCACGATGGGCGGGACGGGGATGAGCTCGGCCGCATAGCGCCGACACCCTCGAAGTTGCGGGCCGGTGCCCCCGGTGGTACACATCGCTCACTCGGACGTGGTCCGAGGGCTACGGAGACTAGCGAAGTCCGGTTCCGAATCCGGCGCTGTCCCGCAACCGTGAAGCCCCTGCCCCAGGGGACGAGTCGGGTCGCCTCCTTCGTGGCGCAAATGACGGTCCTCGGAGGAAGGGCGGTTTGTCCGACGTGATTGCGATCCCCATCGCGTCCTCCGCGGAGAGGAGGACGCATGGGAAGGTCGCTTCGTCTCGTGTCGCTCGTCGTCTGCCTGGTCCCCGCCGCCGTCGGGTGCGGTAAGGCCGGCTCACCCGCATCGCACGGAGGCGCCGATGCCGCGTCGGCGTCTTCGCGGTTCCCGCTGACCGTTGCGGCGTCGAACGGCGACGTCACGGTGCCCGCGCGGCCCGAGCGCATCGTGTCGCTCTCGCCGACCGCCACGGAGATGCTTTTCGCGATCGGCGCGGGCGATCAGATCGTGGCGGTCGACGACCAATCGAACTATCCGCCCGAGGCCCCGACGACCAAGCTGTCGGGATACGAACCGAACGCCGAGGCGATCGCCTCCTACGACCCCGACCTCGTTGTATACGCTAGTGACCTCGGCGACGTCGCGACGGCGCTGGATCGGCTCGCCATTCCGGCGATCCTCGAGCCGGCGGCCGACGATCTCGCCGACGTCTACGGGCAGATGTTGCAGCTCGGCACGGTGACCGATCACCGGGCGGGTGCCCGGAAGGTCGTGGGCCGGATGCGCGAGGCGATCCCGCAGATCGTCGACACCGCGTTGCTGCCGGGGCATCCCACCTATTACCACGAGCTCGACGACACGTACTACTCGGTCACGTCCTCGACGTTCATCGGCAAGATCTACGCGATGCTCGGGCTCGAGAACATCGCGGACGCCGCGGACAACGACGGCTCGGGATATCCGCAGCTTTCGCCCGAGTACATCATCGACGCCGACCCAGACCTGATCTTCCTCGCCGACACGAAGTGCTGCGGCCAGTCGACGGACACGGTGGCGAAACGAGCCGGATGGGACGCGATCTCCGCCGTTCGCCACGGCGACGTCGTCGAACTCGACGACGATATCGCCTCGCGGTGGGGTCCCCGGATCGTGGCCTTCATGCGGACCGTCGCCGACGCGATTCGTCGCGTGGGCGCGGAGGCGGCGTGATCCGAACGGCGGAACACGCCGAGCGCCAGGCACTCCCCGGCGTGGCGGGGACGAGTGTGCCGTGGCTGGTCGCGGGCGTCGTTACGCTCGGCGCCTGCACGATGGCGGGGCTGCTGGTCGGCCCCGTCCGCATGTCGCCGCTCGCCGTCCTCGGGTGGCTGGTGGATCGCCTGCCGCTGTTTCACGTCTCCTCGGGACTCGATGCCCGCGACGCGACGATCGTGGCGCAGCTGCGCCTGCCCCGCGTCGTACTCGGCGGGCTCGTCGGGGCGATGCTCTCGATCTCCGGCGCGTCCTATCAGGCGGTGTTTCGCAACCCGCTCGCCGACCCGTACCTCCTCGGCGCGGCCGCCGGCGCCGGCCTCGGGGCGACGATCGCCGTCATCGGCGGCGCGGCGAGCGGTGGCTCCTCGATCGTGCTGCCGTTCGCGGCCTTCGCCGGGGCGATCCTGGGCGTCGCGCTCGCGTACGCGCTCGGTCGCTCGAGGCTCGGCGGACGAACGACGACGAGCCTCGTGCTCGCCGGCGTCGCCGTCGCGTCGTTCCTGACGGCGGTGCAGACGTACGTGCAGCAGCGCAACACCGCGACGCTTCGGCAGGTGTACTCCTGGATTCTCGGCCGGCTCGTCACCACCGGCTGGAGCGACGTTGTTCTCATCCTGCCGTACGTCCTGGTCGCGACAGCGATCCTGTTCGGCGCGCGGCGGCTGCTCGACGTGATCTCCGTCGGCGACGTCGAGGCCGAAAGCCTCGGACTCAACACCGCGCGACTGCGCGCCGTCGTCGTCGTCGCCGCATCGCTCGGTACCGCAGCCGCCGTCGCGACGGCCGGCCTCATCGGTTTCGTCGGGCTCATCGTCCCGCACGCCGTTCGGATGGTGGCAGGTTCTGGGTACCGGCGCGTGATCCCCTTGTCCTTTCTGTTCGGCGCGTCGTTCATGATCGTGGCCGACCTCGTCGCCCGCACGATCGTCGCGCCGGCCGAGCTGCCGATCGGCGTGATCACTGCCTTCGTCGGTGCGCCCTTCTTCATCGTCGTGCTGCGGCGAGCGAGCGACCGAGGCGCCTCGTGATCCGCGTCGAGCACGTGACCGTCCGGCGCGGGCGTCGGGTCGTCCTCGACGGCGTCAGTCTGGCCGTCGCGACCGGAGAGTGGGTCTGCGTCATCGGACCGAATGGGGCCGGCAAGTCGACGCTGCTCACCGCCATCGCGGGGCTCGTGGCCCGGGCCGGTCGAATTGACGTCGACGGCCGATCGCTCGAGTCGCTCGACCGCAAGACGCGCGCGCGGACGATCGCGCTCGTGCCGCAGCAGCCCGTCATGCCGGAGGCCATGCGCGTCGCCGACTACGTGCTGCTGGGCCGGGCGCCCCATCTCGGGCCGTTCGGGGCCGAGCATGGTCGAGACGTCGAGGTCGTCCTACGGGTGCTCGACCGCCTGGATCTGCGGTGGGCCGCCGGTCGCCGCCTCGACGTGCTCTCGGGCGGCGAGCTGCAGCGCGTCGTTCTGGCGCGCGCGCTCGCGCAGCAGGCGCCGGTCCTGCTCCTCGACGAGCCGACGACGGGTCTTGACCTCGGTCACCAACAGGATGTGCTGGAGCTCGTCGCGACGCTGCGCGCCACCGACGGTTTGACGATCGTCTCGGCGATGCACGACCTCACGATCGCCGCGCAGTTCGCGAAGCGGTTCGTCCTGCTCGACGCCGGTCGCATCGTCGCCGATGGCTCGAGGGCCCGCGTGCTGCGCCCGGACGTGATCGAGCGGCATTACGGCGCTCGGGTTCGAATCCTCGCAGGCGCCGACGGCGCGCCGATCGTCGTGCCGATCCGGGCGGGCGAGAACGGCGAACGCGCTGCGGAGGCCGGCACTCGATGACGGGCCGCCGCGATCCACCACGCCGAGGACCACGCCGGGCGAACGAGCGCGTCGCATCCCTCGTCCTGGTCCTGACGGGCGACGGCAAGGGCAAGACGACGTCGGCGATGGGCGTGGCGCTTCGCTCGATCGCCCGCGGCTGGCGTGTCGCCGTCATCCAGTTCGTGAAGTCCGGAGCTTGGCGGACGGGAGAGGCGGAGATCGCGCGCCGTCTGGGTCTCGAGTTCCTCGCCACGGGCGAGGGATTCACCTGGGACGTCGACGATCTCGATAGCTCGGTCGCCGCCGCTCGCCGGGCTTGGGACGAGGCGGTGCGGACGATCGGCGCCGGCGCGCACGAGCTCGTCGTACTCGACGAGGTGACGTATCCGATGACGTGGGGATGGCTCGACACCGCCGAGGTGGTGCGGGTGGTTCGGGAGCGTCCATCCAACGTGAACATCGTCGTGACGGGCCGCGACGCGCCGGAGGCAATCATCGCCGCCGCAGACACCGTCACCGACATGGTGAATCGCAAGCACGCGTTCGACCGGGGCGTCGCCGCAGTGCGGGGGATCGACTTCTGATGTCCCTCGTGTTGCTGCTCGGGGGGGCGCGGAGCGGGAAGTCCTCGCTGGCCGTGCGACTCGCCGCGGTGGCCGGCGGGCCGGTCACGGTGATCGCGACCGCCGAGCCGAGCGACGACGAGATGGCCGAACGCATCCGAGCACATCGAGAAGCCCGCCCGCCGTCGTGGAGGACCATCGAAGAGCCGCTCGAGCTGGGGCGAGCTGTGGAGGCCGCCGGCCACGACGACGTGATCGTCGTCGACTGCCTGTCGCTGTGGGTCTCGAACGCGATGGAATCCGGGCTATCCCCGGTCGCGATCGTTCGCGCGGCGCTCGACGTCGCGAACGGCCTCGAAGCGCGGACCCGGCCCGCGTTCGCCGTGAGCAACGAGGTCGGCCTCGGACTCGTGCCGATGCACCCGGTGGGACGCGCGTACCGCGACGTCCTCGGCTCGGTGAACGCGGCCTGCGCCTCTGCTGCGGACCGGTCGCTCCTGGTCGTCGCGGGGCGCGCGCTGGCCCTCGACCTCGTCGAGGACCTCCTGCCGATCCCGTGACGACGATGAGCGCCCTCCACGCGACGATCGCGTCGATCTCGCCGGCCGACGAGGCGGCGCGCGCGGCAACGGCGCGCGCGCTCGACGCCAAGGCGAAGCCGCGCGGAAGCCTCGGCGCGATCGAGGAGCTTGCGAGCAGGATCGCGGCGATCCGTGGGATGGAACCGCCGTCGCCGCCGATGCCCGCGATCGTCGTCGTCGCGGCCGATCACGGCGTCGCCGCGGAGAACGTGAGCGCGTACCCGGGCGAGGTCACGGCACAGATGCTGCGGACCTTTGCATCCGGCGGCGCGGCCGTCTGCGTCCTGTCGCGGCTGTCGGGGTCGCGGCTCGTCGTCGTCGATGCGGGCGTGGTCGGCGCCGGTTCGATCCCCGGCGTCCGTCGCCTCGGCTTTGGCCCCGGGACAGCGGACTTCACCCGGGGTCCCGCGATGTCGCACGCCGACGCGATCTCCGCAGCGGAGGCTGGCATCGCGCTGGCCGACGAGCTCATCGGCGACGGCATCGACGTCGCCGCCGTCGGGGACATGGGGATCGCAAACACGACGTCGGCGGCCGCCGTCTGCGCCGCGTTGCTCCGCGTCCAGCCCGAGAGTGTCTGCGGTCGGGGGACGGGGGTGGACGACGCCGGGATGTCGCGCAAGATCGCGGCCGTCCGCCGCGGCCTGAGCGTCAACCGCGTCGACGCCTCGGATCCCATCGGCGTGCTCGCTGGCGTCGGCGGCTTCGAGATCGCCGTCCTCTCCGGTCTGGTGCTCGGATGCGCAGCCGGCCGTATCCCGGTCGTCCTCGACGGCGTGGTCGTCGCGGCCGCCGCGCTCGTCGCCGCGCGCCTCGCCCCGGCGTGCGTCGACGCCATGATTGCCGCGACGCGGTCGCCCGAGCCCGCCCACACATTGGTGCTTCTCGAGCTCGGACTCTCGCCGCTCCTCGACCTGGGCCTCCGCCTCGGCGAAGCGAGCGGCGCCGCCCTCGCGCTCCCGCTCGTCCGGGCTGCGCTGGCGCTCCTCGACGAGATGGCAACCTTCGCGACCGCGGGCGTCACGAATGCGCGCGTCTGAACGCCGCCAGCCGGGCGGTGGTGAGCGACGTCCCCCCTACGCCGGCGTCGTCGCGGCGACGAGCTTCCTGACCCGCGTGCCCCTCGGGCGCGCGGCCGCGCGGGTCACGCAGGAGGATCTTCGCGCAGGCGCTGCGTGGCTTCCGGCCGTCGGCGCGGCGATCGGGTCGATCGTCGCCGCGACGGCGTGGGTC
>JBKOWM010000111.1:0-6278 GCA_046724395.1 Actinomycetota bacterium | reverse complement strand
TGGCGCTCGTCGCCGCCCGCGTGCCGGCGCCACCGCCGCCGTCCGACTCCGGGCCGTGGTGGCGGCGCGCCGCGGCCGCCGTCGCCGACGCGCTCTCCGCCGCGCTGTCCAGCCTTTTCGGCTGATCGTGCTGTTACGATCGCGACGATGACGGAGGTCGCCGGCGTCCTGTTCCGCCGCGAGGACATCCGCCGGCGGATCGAGGAGCTCGGCCGCGCGATCACCGATGATTACGCCGGGCGAGCGCCCGTTCTGATCTCGGTGTTGAAGGGCGGCTCCGTGTTCCTGGCAGATTTGATCCGCGAGATTCGCCTGCCGGTCGCGATCGATTACATGTCGATCTCTCGCTACGGCGGCGCCGCCGAGTCGATGGGACGCGTGCGGATCGTCAAGGACCTCGACGAGGACATCGGGGGTCGCGACGTCCTCGTTGTCGAGGACATCGTCGACACCGGGCTCACGCTCTCGTACCTGTTGAGCGTGCTCGAGTCTCGACAGCCGGAGTCCATCGCCATCTGCACGCTGCTCGACAAGTCGGTGCGGCGGATCGCGCCACTCGAGATCCGCTATACGGGCTTCGTATGCCCCGATGTATTCGTCGTCGGCTACGGCCTCGACATCGGCGAGCGCTATCGCAACGTGCCGGACATTCTTGCCATCTCGGACGTAGCCGCCGTGGCGAGGGATCCCGATCTGCTTCTGCCGTACGTTGTCGGGCAGGCGCCAACCCCGTCCTGAGCAGCGGCGGACGCGGTTGCCGGACCCGGGGGCCGGGGATATCTTCGCTCGTAGCCATGATCGAGATGAGCCTCGCCGGCGTGAGGATCGAGCTGCCTGGCAATCAGCCCATCGTCCTGCTCCGAGAGGCCGACGGCGAGCGGTTCCTCCCGATCTGGATCGGGCAACCGGAGGCGGCGGCGATCGCGCTCGCGCAGCAGGGCGTCGTGACGCCGCGTCCGATGACGCATGACCTGCTCAAGAACATCCTGGAGGAGATGGCGGTACAGGTGAACAGCATCGTCATCACCGAGCTTCGCGAAGGCACGTTCTACGCCACCATCAACATGCAGCGCAACGGCGCTGCGTACGAGGTGTCGTCGCGTCCGAGCGATGCGATCGCTCTCGCCGTCCGCCTCGGATGCAAGATCTTCGCGAACGAGGACGTCCTCGAGGAGGCCGGCATCCCGATTCCCGACGGCGAGGGTGATGAGGACGACGAAGTCCAGAAGTTTCGGGAGTTCCTCGAGAACGTGAACCCCGAGGACTTCGGGTCCTAACCCGTCCCGCTCGTTGACACCGCTTCGAGCCGAGACTAGGCTCGCGACGCCCGCGTAATTACGGAGCTGTTATGACAGAGCAGGGCTTCCGTGTGCCCGAGGTCACCAAGATCGTCGGGATCAGCTACCGACAGCTCGACTACTGGGCGCGGACCGGCCTCGTCCGGCCGTCGCTGCAGGACGCCCGCGGATCGGGCACGCAGCGGCTGTACTCGTTCCAGGACCTTGCGCTCCTCAAGCTGATCAAGCGGATGCTCGACTCGGGGGTCGGGCTCCAGCAGATCCGCAAGGCCATGAAGACGCTGAAGGAGCTCAAGGAACCGACGCTCGGGACGACACTCGTATCGGACGGGTCGCGGATCTACGCGGTCGACTCACCGGACGAGGTGGTCGACCTCCTGGCGAAGGGCCAGGGCGTGTTCGCGATCGCCGTCGACAAGGTATGGACGGACCTCGAGGGGAGCCTTCCCAAGGCCAGCCGGAGGAAGAGCCGCGGCGCCGCCGCGGCAGGCGGAGCGTGAGCGCCGCCCCCGCCGAGCACGCTCACGTCAAGAGTGACGGCGTGCGGTTCGCGCACGCGAGCGAGCGACAGTTCGCGCAGCTGCTCGACTTCTACCAGATCGAATGGGAGTACGAGCCGACGTCGTTCGATCTCGAGTGGGACAGAAATGGCATCGTCGTGCAGCGGTTCACGCCCGACTTCTACCTGCCGCAGTACGACCTCTACATCGAGATCACGACGCTTAATCAACGCCTCGTGACCAAGAAGAACCGGAAGGTCCGCCGGCTACGCGAGTTGTATCCCGGCGTTCACTGCAAGGTGTTCTATCAGCGCGACTACCTCTCCCTCGTCTCCAAGTACGGTCTCGAGGATCTCGCGGGCGCCGACGGCTGATCGGCGGTCCTCGCGGCGCAGGCCGGCGCCGCGCTCGCGGCCGGCGCCGGCTCGGTCGTGGTGGGCGACCGTAGACTCATGGTTCGGACGATGAGGTTCGCTCCGCATACCGACGACGACGTCCGGCAGATGCTTGACCGGATCGGGCTTGTGCGGCTCGATCAGCTGTTCGAGCAGATCCCTCCATCGGTCCGCCTGGACCGTCCGCTCGATCTCCCCGAGGGCGTTTCCGAGATGGAGGTCGCGGCCGATCTGGCATCGATGGCGCGCCGCAACCTCGACGCCGACCGGCTCGTGTGTTTCGCGGGCGCCGGAGCCTACGACCATTACGTGCCCTCGGTCGTGTGGGCGCTGGCTGGCCGATCGGAGTTCTACACCTCGTACACGCCATATCAGCCGGAGCTGTCGCAGGGTGTTCTTCAGGCCCTCTTCGAGTATCAGTCGATGATCGCGGAGCTAACGGCGCTCGACGTCTCGAACGCGTCGCTGTACGACGGCGCCACCGCGCTCGCCGAAGCCGTAAATCTCGCGCGATCGGTGCCCGGGCGCGACCGGGTGCTCGTCTCCGCCGGAGTCGACCCTCGCTATGTGCAGACGCTGCGGACCTACGGTCGGGGAGCTGCGTACGTTCCCGAGATCTTCGAGATCGACGGCGGCTGCGGCGGCACACCGGAGGTCGGGGAGGACGTCGCGTGCGTCATCGTGCAGCATCCCAACCGCTTCGGCGTCCTCGAGCCCGCGCGCGATCTGTTCGGACGGGCGCACGCCGGCGGTGCCCGAGCCGTGCAGGTATTCGACCCGTTGTCGCTCGGCGTGCTCGCGCCGCCGGGCGAGCTCCGCGCCGACATCGCCGTGGCCGAGGGTCAGCCGCTCGGCAACCAGCTCAACTTCGGAGGACCCTACCTTGGGATCATCGCGACCCGGCTCGACGACGTTCGCCGCATGCCCGGGCGAATCGTCGGCGAGACTGTGGACCTCGACGGCCGGACCGGATACGTCCTCACGCTGCAGGCGCGCGAGCAGCACATCCGTCGCGAGAAGGCGACGTCGAACATCTGCACGAACCAGACGTTGATGGCCGTGGCGGCGACGGTCTACCTCGCCTGGCTGGGTCCGCAGGGCCTCGCCGAGCTCGGCCGGCAGTGCGCGGCAAAGGCCGCCTACGCCTTCGAGCGCCTCACGGCGCTTGCCGGCGTCGAGCCGCTGTTCCCAGAGGCGCCGTTCTTCAAGGAGTTCGCGATCCGCCTTCCGGCGCACGCCGAGACGGTGCTCGAGGCGCTCGCGGAACGGGGGTTCCTCGGCGGCGTGACGGTGCCGGATGTCGACGACCGCGCGCTCCTCGTGGCCGTCACCGAGCGGCGGTCGAGGTCGGAGATCGACGCCTTCGTTTCCGCGATGGGAACGGTGCTCTCATGACGGGGGCGCCGGTACGAACCCACGGCCCGTCCACGCAACACGGGACCATCAAGAGCCTGTCGAGAGCGGGACGCCGGGCGTTCAGCCTGCCCGAGCTCGACGTTGCCGAGGCGTCGCTCCCGAGCGAGCAACTGCGCGCCGAGCCGCCGGGGCTGCCGGAGGTCGCCGAGCGCGACATCGTGTCGCACTACACCAGGCTGTCGCAGGAGAACTACGGCGTCGACACCGGCGCGTACCCGCTCGGATCGTGTTCGATGAAGTACAACCCGAAGATCGCCGAAACGGTCGCGGCGTTTCCCGGTTTCTCACGCCTGCACCCGCTCCAGCCGGAGTCGACGACACAAGGAGCGCTCGAGCTGCTCTGGCGACTGGAGCGGGCGCTGTGTGAGATCACCGGGATGGCGCGCGCGACGCTGCAGCCACCGGCGGGAGCGTGCGGCGAACTGACGGGACTGCTGATCATGCGGGCCTTTCACGACCGACAGGGACTGCGGCGCGCTCGGGTCGCGATCCCCGACTCGGCGCATGGAACGAACCCGGCCAGCGTTCGCCTCGCCGGATTCGAGACGGTGCACATCCCCTCGGACGCGCGAGGGCTCGTCGACGTCTCGGCACTTGAGAAGCTCGTCGACGAGGACGTCGCGGGTTTGATGCTCACGAACCCGAACACGCTCGGGCTGTTCGAGGAGGAGATCGAGAAGATCACGGCGGTCGTGCACGGGATCGGGGGCCTCGTCTACTACGACGGGGCGAACCTCAACGCGATCCTCGGCCGGTGCCGGCCCGGCGATATGGGATTCGACATCGTCCACATCAACACCCACAAGACGTTCGCGACTCCGCACGGTGGGGGAGGACCGGGTGCCGGCCCCGTCGGCGTCACGGACGAGCTCGTCCCCTTCCTTCCGTCCCCGCTCGTCGAACGCAACGGTGACGGACGCTTTCGTCTCGAGGCCGATCGCCCCGAGTCGATCGGGCGGATGCACGGGTTCCACGGAAATTTCGCGGTGCTCGTCCGAGCGTACGCGTACGTCTTCCTGCACGGCCGCGATGGTCTCCTGCGGGTGGCCGAGCGAGCCGTCCTGAACGCGAACTACCTCGCGGAGCTCGTACGAGAGGAGTTCCCGCTCGCGTTCGCCGACGGCAGGCCGATGCACGAGTTCGTCTCGACCGCGAAGTCGCTCAGGGATCAGACCGGCATCCGCGCGACGGACGTCGCCAAGCGCGTGATCGACCTCGGATTCCACCCCTCGACCGTGTACTTCCCGTTGGTGGTCGAGGAGGCAATGATGGTCGAGCCGACCGAGACGGAGAGCCGGGATACGCTCGACGCGCTGGCCGCCGCGATGCGCTCGGCGGCAAAGGAGGCACGCACGAGCCCGGACCTGCTCCGTCGAGCGCCGGTGACGACTCCGGTGCGCCGCCTGGACGAGGCCCGCGCCGCGCGCCATCTCAAGCTCCGCTGGTAGCGAAGCGGGCCGCTCAGACGGCGATGCTGCCGCACGGTTCGTCCCAGTTGTTGTCCGGATCCCAATCGCAGGAGGTGCTCGTCTCGAACGAGCTCCAAGAGTCGCCGTCGTGGACGATCGAGTCGGTGCCGTCCCCCCCGCCGACGCGATCTCGATACCGGACGCCCGTCGGCTCGCTGCAGCTCCCGAGCGTGTTGGTGTTGAGATCGACGGAGTTCACGACGTCGTTTCCGCTCCCGGCGGGGATGTCGTCGATCCCGCCCTCGTGATCGTCCTCCAAGTAGTCGGCGCCCGAGCCGCCCAACAGCTGATCGAAGCCGGGACGCGCATCGAATCGTTGCCGGCTCCGCCGATCAGCCGATCCCGACCGGCGTCGCCCTCGATCGTGTCGTTGCCGAGGCCTCCGCAGATGAGGTCGTCGCCGTTGTCGTCGTAGCACGGATCGGGCAGAGGGCCGCCGAAGATCCTGTCCGCGCCGCCTGCGGCGTAGATCACGTCCCTCTCGCTCGTGCCGTAGATCGTCTCCGAGGCGTCCGTCCCGACGATCGTGGCGATCTCCCCACCGCAGTACACCGCGGCCGCATGCACGGGGGGTGCTGTCACCAGGAGCGAGGCCGGGATGACCAGGATGACAAGGATCGTGCGCATGGCGCCTCCTCGAACGCGTGCCGAAGGGTCGTATCGCCGTCGTCGAGGCGACGGAGCGTCGCCGGCGGCTAAAGCGGATCGGCCAGCACGTCGATGGGGGAATCGAACGCGAAATCGCGAGCACGCACGTCGAAGCGCGGACTCTTCTACGGCTGAGACCCCCTCCTTCCTCGACCGTAGAAGCCGAAGGCCCCGGGCGCCCGCCCGGGGCCTTCGCTCGCGAACCCCCTCCCGCGCCGGCTTCCTACGCCACGGATGGCACGACCGTCCGCGGGTGGAAGTCAGGCCGCATGATTACCGAACTCGTGGTGCCGTGCGGCTTTCGATCAGCGTGCCGTTCAGATACACGCGAACCGAGTGGCCGCGCTTGACCTTGTAGCGTGACACGACGAAGGTCTCGCCGCAGGCAAGCGTCTTGCGAACCACTCGCAGGTTGGTGAATCGCTGGATGCCACCGCGGATCTCGAACGTCCCGGGCCCCGTCAGCGTGATGTTGATGCGCGGGTCTCCGTACCAGGGTCCGAACGAAACGCTCGGCTTGCATGCCGCGGGCGGCGGCGGGGTCGTCGGCGG